>NZ_JBVVQG010000003.1:357203-522010 GCF_055811095.1 Mesorhizobium sp. WSM4833 | reverse complement strand
CAGTCGATCGTCCAGGAAGGCCACAAGGCCGTTGCCGCCGGCATGAACCCGATGGACCTGAAGCGCGGCATCGATCTCGCGGTAACCGACGTCGTTGCGACACTGATCAAGAACGCCAAGAAGATAAAGACCTCGGAAGAAGTTGCCCAGGTCGGCACGATCGCCGGCAACGGCGACGAGTCGGTCGGCAAGATGATCGCGGAAGCGATGCAGAAGGTCGGCAACGAGGGCGTCATCACGGTTGAAGAAGCCAAGACCGCCGAGACGGAACTCGAAGTCGTCGAAGGCATGCAGTTCGACCGCGGCTACCTCTCGCCCTACTTCGTCACCAACGCCGACAAGATGGTTGCCGAACTCGAGGACGTCTACATCCTCCTGCACGAGAAGAAGCTGTCCAACCTCCAGGCCATGCTGCCGATCCTCGAGGCCGTCGTGCAGACCTCGAAGCCGCTGCTCATCATCTCTGAAGACGTCGAAGGCGAGGCTCTGGCCACGCTGGTCGTCAACAAGCTGCGCGGCGGCCTGAAGATCGCTGCCGTCAAGGCGCCGGGCTTCGGTGATCGCCGCAAGGCCATGCTGGAAGACATCGCCATCCTCACCGGTGGCCAGGTCATTTCCGAAGACCTCGGCATCAAGCTCGAGAACGTCGGCCTCAACATGCTCGGCCGCGCCAAGAAGGTGTCGATCTCCAAGGAGAACACCACCATCGTCGACGGCGCCGGCAAGAAGGCCGAGATCCAGGGCCGCGTTGCCCAGATCAAGCAGCAGATCGAAGAGACCACTTCGGACTACGACAAGGAGAAGCTGCAGGAACGTCTCGCGAAGCTCGCGGGCGGCGTTGCGGTGATCCGCGTCGGCGGTGCGACGGAAGTCGAAGTCAAGGAAAAGAAGGACCGCGTCGATGACGCCCTCAACGCGACCCGCGCGGCCGTCGAAGAAGGCATCGTTGCTGGTGGTGGCGTAGCCCTGCTGCGCGCTTCGGCCAACATCAAGGCCACCGGCGTCAATGCCGACCAGGCCGCTGGCATCAACATCGTTCGTCGTGCGCTGCAGGCTCCGGCCCGCCAGATCGCGGCCAACGCCGGTGCGGAAGCATCGATCGTTGCCGGCAAGATCCTTGAGAACAAGGGCGCGACCTTCGGCTACAACGCCCAGACTGGCGAATATGGCGACATGATCGCCATGGGCATCGTCGATCCGGTCAAGGTCGTTCGCACCGCTCTTCAGGACGCTGCCTCGGTCGCCGGCCTGCTGGTCACCACCGAAGCCATGATCGCGGAGGCTCCGAAGAAGGAGTCGGCTGGCGGCGGCGGCATGCCTGGCGGCATGGGCGGCGGCGGCATGGGCGGTATGGGCGGCATGGATTTCTAATCCAGCCTCTATCAGCCTCCAGATACGGAAAGGGCGGCAGCGATGCCGCCCTTTTTTGACCAACTTCTCGGAACCACAACTACATCGTCGTAATGGCGCTTGATAACGCACCTCATGTCCGCTCCAGCACCCATGTCGTCCTTTGGCGCTCTCCTTGATGAAATCAGCAATAGCTGGTACCGGTCACAAGTCTTTCGCGTGCTCTTTTACTGCAAATTCAAGCGCTTGGGTCAGAGTTACCGCCTTGGAGAACAGGAAGCCCTGAGCGGTTCTGCATCCAAGCTTGTGCAGAATTTGTCGGTCTGCCTCTGTCTCCACGCCCTCGGCCATGACCTCGATCCCAAGCGTCCTACCAAGATCGATCACCGTTTTGACAAGCAGCCGGTCGTCTCGGGACCTTGCCAGACCGCGAACGAAGCCCTGGTCAATTTTCACCTTGCGTATCCGGCTGTCCTTGAGCGATGCCAATGTGGAAAAGCCGGTGCCGAAGTCATCGAGCGCGATGGAGATGCCGGCATGTGAAAGCCGTCCGAGCTTCTCATCCACTCTGTCCGGGTCCACAGGGGATTCTTCGGTGATCTCAATTTCGAACATCGTTGGTGGCAGGTCTTTTGCGGCCAAACCATTCAGAATCATATCGTCGATATCGCCGGCCTCCAGTTCGCGCGGTGAAACATTCATTGCCACACGTACATCATGGCGGTCAGCTTTCAACAAGCCGTCGATAAGAGCACAACAGTCCGCGAATACCGTATGGGTCAGCAGCTGAAGCATTCCGGTTTCGCGCGCGGCTATGATGATTTCGGGCGGAGAGATGGCGCTATGAATCGGGTGGGTCCACCTCAGCAAGGCTTCGAAACCAACCAGGGCCTCGGTATCGAGTCTTACGATGGGCTGGAACCAAGAACTGAGGCTTCTCGTCTTTATCGCCGCATGAAGGTCGCGTTCAATGGACTGGCGGCGATGCAGCTCCCTGTGGAGTTCGGCATCGAACAGGCAAAATTCGTTCCTGCCACGACGCTTAGCTGTGTAAAGGGCGATATCCGCCCGCAACAACATTTCTGTCAGCCCCGGGCTTTCGGCCAAGTATATTCCTAAAGATGCTCCGATCCGGACGGACGCGACCCCAGGATAGGGGCGAGCAAGTTTGGCTATGATGTTGGATGCGAGAATACTGGGAGAAGGAGAATTTCTGAGCGAGGGGAAAAAAAGCACAAATTCATCGCCGCCAATACGGGCGAGCGTTGAGCCTGCGGGCGCTTCTTGCTCTATCCGGCGGGAGATCATGACGAGCAGTTCATCACCCGTCCTGTGACCGTAGGTATCGTTGACAGACTTGAAACCGTCTAAGTCAATAAGCATTGCCACGAAGGGGCCGTCTGTGTTCTCGTACTGACCGATTGCGTGTTCGAGGCCCCGTCTGTTGAGCAGCCCCGTCAAGTGGTCCTCCCTGGAATTGCGCTCCATTTCGGCCGCAAGCCGCTCGGCCTCATGTCTCAGGCGGCTCGCCTCGCGGAAGCGCGCTTGCCCTACAAACGAGCTTCGAACCAAGCCGCCCTCGAAGAGTAGAACCGCAAAGGCCAGAATGTAGTCTTCCAAGTTGCCTTTCGTCAGCAGCCATCCTGCAGTGATAAGGAGTGGCGGTGTGATGAAGTTGATCGCTGCCGCAGAATACGAACTGCCGTATGTTATGGCACCTGCTGAAATCCCCGCCAGAATGATCAGATGCAGCGCCGCTTGGGGGGTTGTGTATCCGGCCGTGAGGACGGCAGGAAAGGACCAGGCAAATCCTGCCATAAGAGCAAGAATCGCAAACCAGCGAAGCCTCTGCGAAATCCATTTCAAATCGTCCTGATGACCCGTCTCATTTAGCTGATAATGGGCTAGTGCAAGGCGCGCGACATTTATAGCATTGACAATCAAGAACCAGACTGCGGCCGCAAAGCCCTCGCCAGAAAGGGCCTGAACCATCAAAATCAAGCCTGATAGGATAGTGCTTATCGGCATTGACACGAAGAGACCGGCCCTCAAATCAGCGAGCTGATCCTGAAGAATTCTGGCATCCAGCGCGTCTTCTTTGTTCAGGGCCATAGATCAGTCAGCTTGCTTTCTGGTCTTCTTCCGGAGCGCAGATTTATGCAAACCCCCTGAAGGACGGGTTAACGATTCTGCGGGGCATCAGCCTTGCGTCGCTTAGTCAATGAGATGTCTGCGAAGACCTACAGCGGCCAAAGGAACGCGGCGTCGTGGTGTCCCGGATTCGGCACGAAACTGGGATCTAGGAAGGAGCGGCACGAAAGCTGCGCTGGTCGTGCCGCCGAAGGCGACGCACAAGGGCTTCGCGATGCTCTTCACGGCCCCTGCGGCGGGTAATCTTCAGAGGGCGAGGTCAAGCAGCGTTTGGGATGGTTGAGATTTCATCGAAGATACTCTCAGCCAAGCCAAGTGCCCGAGCAATCCGATCGCGGTATGCCCTGTCGGAGGGATGGCCAGACTCAATCAGCCTGACCTCCTCTACCGTCAGTCCGCTCGTCACGGCCATTTCCTCGGTCGAATAGCCAAGATTTTCTCGATATGCCTGAATTGCGGGTTTTCCGTTTGAAATTGCGGTAAGTACTGTCTCGGGCAGCGCGAAAGGCGAAGCAGTCATTTTGCCTCCAAAGCAGAGACCGGCCGTTCGAAGATGCGAAACAAGCGGCGGCCGATGTTGAGATAGGATGCCGAAAAGCCCGAGCCGGGGGCATCTCGGCGTGGGAGGCGCTCCGCTAATGCGGCGGCCGCCACCGTTTAGATCAAGACCTCATCTTCGCGGATTCCTATATAGCTAAAAAAGACGTTCGCGAGTGCGCCAACTTGTTTGGGACCCGTAGAAGTGGACTGTCAGGCTCGACCGTATACGTCATCAAGCCGCACGATGTCATCTTCGCCGAGATACTCTCCGCTTTGGACCTCGATCATTACCAGGCCGATATTGCCGGGGTTCTCGAGCCGGTGTTTGTGACCGCACGGGATATAGGTGGATTGATTGGTGGTCAGGAGTAGCTCCTGGTCGCCGTTGACTATTTTCGCAGTGCCGCTGACCACGACCCAGTGCTCGGAGCGGTGATGGTGCATCTGCAGGCTCAAGCGTCCGCCAGGGTTAACCTCGATGCGCTTGATCTTGAAGCGCTCGCTTTCCTCCAGAACCGTGTAGGTGCCCCAGGGCCGGTGCACTGTACTGTGAAGTAAGTGTGCTTCATGTCCCGCAGCCTTGAGTCCCTCGAAGAGTTTCTTTACATCCTGGACGCTGTCGCGGGATGCGACAAGCAGGGCATCGGGGGAATCCACGATCACCAGGTCGCTGATACCGACGGTGCCGATGACTCTCTTGTCCGAGCTTATGTAACTGCGCATGGTGTCGATCATGTGAACATCGCCGCGAATCCTGTTTCCGTTCACGTCAGCGGCGACCAGTTCAGCCATTGCGTTCCACGATCCAATGTCATTCCACCCCATTTCGCATGGAACGACGGAGAGATTGTGGGTTTTTTCCATCACCGCTCGGTCGAGTGAAATACGCGGAGCCATGGCGAAGTGCTCAGATGAGAGTTCGATGCTGGCAACATGGTCGCCGTGACTGACGCGAGCATTCTCGTAGCTAGTGAGAACGGCATCGATCACCTCTGGGCAATGCGCAGCCATTTCGTCGAGCATGACCTGCGCCTTGAAGCAGAAGATGCCGGCGTTCCAAAAGAAACGTTTGGAGGCGACATAGGATTTGGCTGTCTCGATGTCCGGCTTCTCGACGAAACGGACGACTTTTTCGCCATCGGCCTCGATGTAGCCGAATGCTGTGTCCGGCCTGTTCGGATTTATGCCCAAGGCAGCGATGTGCCCCTGCCGCGCATGCTCTATCGCCCGGCCCATGGCGCTTCGAAAAGCCGACAGGTCGCCGATGATTTGGTCCGCCGGAAAAATGCACAGGATCGCATCCGGACCCTGTGTTGCCTTGGTGTGGATCGTCGCCGCGGCGACAGCGGCGGCCGTGTCCCGGCCCTCCGGCTCGAGCAGGAAGGTGCGCGGCAGCACAACAGACTTCAGCTCGTTAAAATCGTCTTTCGTGAGGTAGAGGTGGGCCTTGGAGGTCACGGTGACGAGTTCGGCGACCCCCTCTATCGAGACCGCACGCAACACGGTGTGCTGAATGAGCGAATGCCCGTCCGCCACCTTGAGGAAAGGCTTGGGATGCGATTGCCTGGAGGCAGGCCACAGCCGCGAGCCCGCCCCGCCGCTGATAATGACCGGAACCACTTTCATCAAATGCTCCCTATCGTCTGTGACGCGGATGCCAATGCCCTTTTCAGCACCGAGGCGACGATCGCCGTGGCTCTGCTCTCGGTTGAAGCTTCCGAATAGCAGCGCAATTCCGGTGCATTGCCGGAGGGTCGCAGATGTATGATCTCATCTGTGCTCATCCGAACCCTGAGGCCGTCGGTTTCGTCGACTTCGGCTACGGTCCCGAACGGAGCGAGAAATTGCCGCAACGCGTCGAGGTCTGCGAGGCGATCCATCAATCTGCGCGAACTTTCCGCAGTGAAGTCTTGAAGGCGTTCGCTCGCGCACGCCGGAAGGTTCCAAAACCCGCGCAGTCCCGACAGCTTCTTCTTTGTCGATGCCAGGGTACCGAGAACAGCTAGGATTGGGAGCAGCGAGTCCCGCGTCGGCAGTGCGGTCAGCGTCTTCCCGTTCACCGTGCAATCCGAGCCTAGCAGGACACCGCCATTGGCCTCAAAACCGAGGACGATGCCGGCTGCGCCACCTGAGGCTTCCATGGCTTCGATGACAAATGGAGAGCCGACCTTCGACCTCCGGACTTCGAAACCAAGAGCTTTCGTGATGCCCGAATTGGAGGTCACTGGCGTCACGACCGTGTCTGCCTTCAGGAAGAGAGCCGTTGCGAGCCCAATCAGGTCGCCGCGAAAAAGATCGCCATTTTCATCAGCGATGAGTGGCCGATCAGCGTCCGCATCGGTCGACACGATGGCATCGAGACCGAATTCGCGGACCCATTTCTTCAATTTTGACATTGTTGCCGAGTCCACGGCTTCGGTATCGACAGGAACGAAGGTTCCGGTTTTCCCGACCGCGATTACGCTGGCACCGAGCGATTGAAGGACCTGTACCAACAGTTCCGCCGCGACAGAACTGTGCTGGTAGACACCAAGTCTCATGCCGGAAAGGGAGCCCGGCTCAAGTATGTCATTGGCGCGCTCTCGATAACAGCCGATCGCTTCTTCATGGCGCATAGGCCACGTCGTTCCCAGAGGGGCCGGTGGCAAGCAATATGCAGCTGACCTTTCGCCTACAAAGCGCGTCATCGCGGCCTCATCCGCCTTGCTGATTTCACCATTCGGACCATAGAATTTGATGCCGTTGCGATCGGCTGGAATGTGCGACCCGGTGACCATAAGAGCGGCCGTGCCGTGTCTGCGTGCATATAGTGCCAGGGCAGGCGTAGGTATGGCGCCGCAATCGATCGGCTGAAAACCATTTGAAGCCAACGCCGCCAAGCAATTGTTGACTATTGCCTGACTGCTGTCACGTAGGTCGCGGCCTATGAAGACTGAACCATTCGGCTGAACCCCGCTCGAAATCAAACGCCAAGCGAAAGCTTCGGTATAAAGTCCGCTGGCTTCGCCAACCAATTCCGAATCCAAACCTCGAACGCCGCTTGACCCGAATTTCATGACTTCGCTTTGCTGGTGTAATGTTGCAGTTGGCTAGTGCTTCTATTAAATGCGCCATCGCTCTCAGCCACCTGCAGTTCAGATATGCGCTCTCTCCGGTAACGGCCGATCTAATTTCTAGAACGATCCCAAACAGGAGCTCAGAACGGGGTTTCTCGCCACCCAAGGCTGCCGGATTTTAGCGGACCCTATAGCTCGCTCTGTCACGAGAGCCGTGAGGCCCTTCTGAGGTCCGGCCTCCACAGTCGGTCAGGGGCATGCACAGTTCTCCTCTTCTATCGGAATCTTTGGCCCGCTCTTCTAATGATCAAAGGCATTGATAACTGATCGGGGCATGCCGGTATTTCGCTATGCAGCATCATGACCGGCCGGTAAACTTGGTTGTTTGGATTGGATGCATCCATGCCATGGATGGGCTAGAAAGCCCTTATCGACAAGGATCGTAGAGGCCCTGCGATTTAGGTGATGACGTCAGCTAGAGGGCTGGCTGACCATGGCGTCACCGCGGGCGCTCGACCAAGCAATGTCTTGCCCTGCAACGGCTCAAGTCTATGAAAGTTGTTTCTGGAGTTGCGTTGGATCAGGGCCTACCCAAAAAGTTGACGCTTTCGTCGTCTCCGTGATCCACGCCTTCGCCCTTGTCTGCATTCATCCCTTTTCGGCAACGTAACGGCCGCATTCACTGCAACCCGATCCAGCCACGTGCTTGTTTGCGCCGCTTCAATCCGCCGGGACTGCTGGCTGCAACTCCGTCAAGGAAGAGCGGACACCACCGCGAACATGGCACCGCGAGAGTTCGGCACGAGCTGGACCAAGCTCGAAGTAGCGTTGGAAGCGGACATGTCCGGCCTTGTCGGGGCCGCGCGCATCCTGTGTGAAGACGGCTTTGCGGTAATCCCCTGCCACCATCGGCGGCCTATCCTCGCCGAGCGGGTGCTGGAAGCGCAAGGTGCTGATGCCGCCGTGGTGAGCGCGGGCCGGTTATATGAGGCGCTGCGCTCGATGCGCCTTTGCATGCTGCCATCGTCATGGAGCTCGGCTTTGACGCCGTGCTTCTGACACGGTGGTCGCCAAGGCGGCGGATGCCGCGGGCATGGCGCGTCATGGCGCGAAGCCGGTCGAAGCTTGGTTCGGGAATGCTCGAAGCGTCCCGTCCACTCCCGTGATCGGAATGCTGGCGTTCTGACTCGATCCGTTCTACCTGATCGTGGAGAGCGCTGCCGGGATCGAACGGCCGGTACCGCTCGCGTGAAGCTGGTGCAGCTTCGCATCATTACCATGGTGAGGCCGAGTTGCGGGTCCACTGGGCGGCACAGACGTCAGCCTTGGCTACGGCTATTCACAGGCTGCTGCGGGTCACCTTCCACCAGAGTCACATACTGATCTCGATTGATTGTTGAACCGCGAATCTAAGAGCAGCAGTGCTGACGTCAAGCTCCTTAACCGAATGGCGAAATGAGTTTGGGCCGCATGGCACGCGCAAGCGGAGCACTTGGCCTGCCATGTACTCCAATCCGTGCTCATTCCTTACTTTTGCAGCAGCATGCAGCGCCCTTCAAGCATCGTAGCGATCTCTGGGCAAACGGACCGTACTAGCTGCCAACAAGATCCGCCGACGTTTGCGTGCGACTGACCCCTTTGTTTTTGCTCCACCTTTCCTAAGCCCGCTGCAGTTGTCGCACCGGCTCTGGTCTTGCCGGCCGAGGCCGTGAATGGGTTTCAGACGCCACCGTCATGAAAGCCTGAAGTGCCGCGGAGAGATACTCGTCGCTCCGCGTCACAAAAACAGTCGGCGCCGACCGCATGTTATCAGGTAGCTGGTGTATGACGACGTGTCCGCCGGCTGCCGCATCCTGAACGACCCCCCGAGGTAGCATGGCCATCCCTACCCCGGCGGCGACGCAGCCTATGATCCCGTCCATGGTTCCGAGTTCCATCCAGCGGCCATGCGTAACCCCACACGCCGCCAGGAACATGTCCATGCGGCGGCGGTAGGAACAGCCCGATCGAAAGGCGAGGACCTTCAGAGCCGGTGATGCGGCCAAGGCCTTCAGATCCGAAAGCTTGCGAAACCGCGGCGAGGAGATCACAACGAGCTCCTCTTCGATGATCAATAGGCTCTTCAGTTCGGGATGAGCGATGGGGCCGGAGACGAACGCGCCATCCAGTTTGCGTGCGACGACCTCACTGACGAGCTTTTCAGTCGGGGCAGCCTCCACCAGTACGTCGACCTCTGGATATTCTGCAGCATAGCGGATCAGGATCGGCGGAAGGCGAAGCGCTGCAGTGGTCTCCATCGAGCCGATCCTAAGCAAACCGCACGGCGTACCGCGGTCTGTGACGACGCGCTTGGCTTCGTCCAGAAGCTCTCCGACGCGCTCGGCATAGGGAACGAGCTGAATGCCGGTGGCTGTCAGTGTGACCCCTCGCCTGGAGCGATGAAAAAGCGGAGCACCGATTTCCTCTTCAAGCGATTTTATTCTCGCGGTGACGTTGGATTGCACCGTGTTGAGTACACCGGCAGCCCCTCCGATACTGTTTGCTCTCACAACCGCCTGGAAAAACCTGAGGTCGGCGCTGTTCATCAGCCATCTCCTTTTCAGATGAAAAACATCTGATCTAATCGTTTGTCTTAAGTCAAGTGTCGCAATAGCGTGAACGAGAGATTTCCGGGAACTTCCTCAAGCGGGGAGAACTACAGATGACGATACGCACGCGTCTGACAGAATTTTTCGGAATCGAGCATCCCATCATCCTTGCCCCGATGACACCGGCCGCCGGTGGCGCGCTTGCGTCCGCCGTCGCCGACGCCGGCGGTCTGGGCCTGTTGGGTGGGGGATATGCTGATCGTCAATGGTACGAAACAGAGTCGTCGCTTATCACCAATGAACGCGTTGGCTGCGGGTTCATCTCCTGGGCAGTCGAAGCCGACCTTGACCTGTTTGACCGCGCACTTGCGGAGCGTCCATCCGCGATGATGCTTTCGTTTTCGGATCCGGCGAAGCTCGCGGCACGGGTCAGGCAGGCGGATGTTCCGCTGATTTGCATGATCCACACACTCGAACATGCCCGGCGCGCAATCGACATTGGCGCCGACGTTCTTATAGTTCAGGGGACCGAGGCCGGTGGCCATGGCTTGGTCGCGCGGTCAACCATGCCCTTCGTTCCAGCAGTCGTGGATCTGGTGGCAAAGATTTCGCCTTCTGTCATTGTCGTGGCGGCAGGCGGCATTGCAGACGGTAGGGGCCTGGCCGCTTCGCTGATGCTCGGAGCCGACGGGATCCTGATGGGAACCAGGTTCTGGGCTACGCGAGAGTCGCTCATTCATCCGGCAGCCAAGGACAAGGTAGTCGCTGCCTCTGGCGACGAGACAATCCGGACTTCCGTCTACGATATTGTCCGTCAGAAGGCTTGGCCGGCTGGCTATACCGGCCGACTGCTCAAAAACGGCTTCGTCGACAAGTGGCACGGGCGGGAAGAAGAGCTGCGCACGCTGCGTTCCGAAGAATTGTCGAAAGTCGAGGCGGCATGGGCCTCTGGCGACTATGACACGGCCAACGTGACTGTCGGTGAGGCGGTGGGCCTCATCAGCGATCTGCCATCGGCGAAGGACATCGTCCGCCGAACGGTGCGCGAGGCAAGCGAAAGACTTGGCGTCTACGCATTCGATCACGCATCGCGAGCTGAGCAACCACGGCCCTAAAGAAGAGGGCCGACTGCTTTCAAAAACATAAAAGGGGAATTGCAGCATGCAACAGCTACAGGAAAGGGGCGACTCCGCCCAAAAACCAGGTGTCTGGACCGTCGTCCTTGCATCAAGCGCCGGCACTGTCATCGAATGGTACGACTTCTATCTTTACGGAAGTCTGGCGATTTTCTTCTCAACGCTCTTCTACCCTGCCAATGAACCGACGGCAGCTGTCCTGATCAGCGTCGCTACCTTTGCCACAGGCTTCCTCGTGCGCCCATTGGGAGCCCTGCTGTTCGGCAGCATCGGCGACCGCGTCGGACGTAAGAGCACGTTCTTGATGACGCTCATTCTGATGGGCATTGCGACCGCGCTCGTCGGCGCCTTGCCAACCTTTGAGACAGCGGGATTTTTCGCTCCAATCGCTCTTGTGGTCCTTCGGCTGATCCAGGGATTGGCGATCGGCGGCGAATACGGCGGCGCCGCCGTTTACGTTGCAGAACACGTACCGGCGAACCGGCGCGGGTTCTTCACGAGCTTTATCCAGACAACGGCAACCGTCGGCTTTTTTCTCGCGATTGTCGTCGTGCTTACGTGCCGGCTGTCGCTCGGCGAAGAACTCTTCAAGCAATGGGGTTGGAGAATTCCGTTCTTGCTATCATCCGTTTTGATCGTGCTGTCCCTTTATCTGCGCCTCAAGCTGAGCGAATCCCCGGTCTTCGAGGAGCTTCGCAAAGGCGGGAAGACCGCAAAGAGCCCAATCCGCGAGAGTTTCGCCACCGGTCATGGCGTGCGTTATGCAGCCTTTGCACTGTTCGGGGCGACCGCCGGCTTGGGGTGCGTCTGGTATACAGGCCAGTTCTACGCGCTGTATTTCATGCAAAGCGTGCTGAAGCTTGACTTCCTGACAGCGAACATTTGCCTTGCTGTTGCTTTGATGATCGGAGCGCCCCTCATCGTTTTCTTCGGCGCCTTGTCCGACCGGATCGGCCGCCGCCCGTTGATTGTCACCGGTTTCATTCTGGCAGCCACGTTCTATGTTCCAATCTATCAGGGCATTGCCGCCGCCGTCGCTGCCCAGAACTTCGTTTTGGTAACAGCGCTGATCGTGGCCCAACTCGTTTTCGTCGGATTGGTCTATGGCCCTATGGCAGCTTTCCTCGTCGAGCTCTTCCCGGCGAAATTGCGCTACACCTCGCTCTCGCTGCCCTATCACATCGGCACAGGCGTGTTTGGCGGCCTAGTTCCCCTCATCAGCCTGTCGCTGGTTGCCTACACGGGCAACATCTATGCGGGCCTGGCCTATCCCATTGGGATCGCGATCATGAGCGCAGTTGTAAATGTTCTATGGTTCCCCTGCGCGATGGCTGGGGAGCCCGAGGCTGCCCCAACCGGCCTACCTGCGAGAGCAATCTGAAATCTTCACGGGGACGCCGAGTGCGCGTCCCCGCCCTCCTTTCCATTGCCGAGGACGACCCATGCCGCTGTAAAAATTAACCTTCTGAAGGGCCGATCGCCTGGTTAGAAGGAAAAGATCCTCGACTGCATCCATGAGGCGGTGGTCAGGGCTTTCCATGTGCCGCCCGCCGATCGTTATCAGATCCTGATCGAACACGAGAGAGCGCATATGCGCGCCGAGGATACCGGTCTCGACCTTTTTCGCAGTGACAGGCTGATCATTATCGAGGTGATCTCGCGAGCACGGTCAACTGACGACAAACAGGCCTTCTATCGTTTCGTTGCAAGAGGGCTTTTGGATGTGTGTGCGATCGACCCTGCAGATGTTGTGGTCAGTATCGTAGAAAATGGTGACGCGGATTGGTCCTTCGGCCTTGGTCGAGCTCAATTCATAACCAGCGAGCTTCGCGGAAATTAGGCATCGCGGCGGAAAAAGAAGTCAATAACTAATACCAGTCCGATACGGCCGCGCCAATAGCTTTGACCGGCCGCGCAAATCCGAACAACAGGGAGTGAGCTATGAAACAACTACACCGAACCGTTGCAGCATCACTGGGAATGCTGATGACAACTTTTTTAGTTTCGGCGCAAGCCAAGGAGGCCATCACCAAGTTCCAAGTCGGAGGCCAGACAATCGTAGGCACAATGGTCACTCCGGATGATGTCGCGAATCCTCCCGTCATCCTGATGCTTCACGGTTTCACCGGCAGCCGCAACGAATGGAGTTCGCAGGCAGTGAAGGAAGGCCTGTTCGGGCGTGCCGCGCCGGTGCTCGCAAAGAATGGCATCGCTTCGCTTCGGATCGATTTTCGAGGCAGCGGCGAGAGTGACGGCAAATTCGCTGACATGACCGTCGAAACCGAGATAACGGACGCACAAGCCGCACTCGACTTCCTATCGACGAATGACAGCGTCGACGCCAAACGCATTTCGCTGATGGGAATGAGCCTGGGCGGTGCGGTCACGACAGCAGTTGCCGGCCGGACGAAAACGCCTTTAAAGTCTGTCGTGCTCTGGAACCCCGGCATCAATCTTCCGGCAGCGTTCATCTCCATATTTGGCGAGAAGCAGATGGCGGAAGCTGTGACGGTGGGCGATAAAGTCTATCCGGCCAAGCGCGTCGGAGATGGGAAGGAAATTCCATTGAAAGGCCGCTTTTTCGAGAGCCTCTACGCGGTGCAGCCTGCCGGCGAAATCTCGCGCTACAAGGGGCCGCTGTTCCTCGCGGTCGGCACGCGCGATAGCATCGTCTTTCCCCAACCCATTCTCGCCAAGTCGTTGCTCGCTTATCACGACGGTCCGGAAGAACTGTGGGCTGAACCCGTTGATCATGGTTTCGGCGTTGAACGGAGTGCCAAGACCGTGGACAAGCTGATCTTAGCGACGGTCGCCTTCCTAAAGTCCAACGGCGAATAGCCTGCGCGTCGAACAGCGCTCGCTCGGCCGGCAAAGCCGGCCGGATTGGCGGAGCGAAAGCGGTAACGCTCGCCTGTTCGGTTATCCTTCATGCAGGATGCCTGTCCGCGTGAACCCGGTTCCCGAGTACATCCGCCGTCTTCGGTAACCAGGCGCATGGCACGGCCTCTGGTAGTTTCGCCGGAGAGTTCAGATGTTCAAGGGCCGCCATTTCCACCAGACCGTCAGTCTGCTTTGCGTTCGCTGGTATCTGGCCTACGGCCTGACTACGACCGGCGCTCCTGCCGGATGAGGCTCGTGCCGCGGTCTCTCAGCGCGAGCAAGCGAACGCGTCATGAAGCGCAGATCGAGTCGAGAGCTCACTTGATGAGCGACGATTGGAAGCATTCACGGCCATTCGTGAGAGCTTTGCCAAGCGCGAGACGGTGAAGCATCCCGGTGGTGAGTATGTCGCGATGCCGTCCACGGCTAATCGGTAGAGGGCTTCAACTCCCGCGTCCGCCGTACCATCGCCGGCGTCTTTTTATCAGCCCGCAGCATACCGACCTGTATTTCCACGAGGTTGGCTTCCGATGGTCACAGCGTGTTATCCGGGTGCGCCGTTCGGCAAGGCATGGTCTAGAAGTCTTGAGGACCATCTGGTCGCGCGTGCCCGCCGGCGCTGCAGCTACTGAGCGTTTGGCGCCGCCACGGGGCGTCCGCTGAAGCCTGGGTGGAGGAATCATCATCAAATCAACCATAGCTGCCTCCGGTTGCTAAATGCCTCGTAAATCTTTTGCAGTTCTTGTCCCGGCCCCATCGTGCGAGCATCGTGTGCAAACTAGAGGCATACCACAGTTGGGCACTCGGCTGCTGCGGGGCACCTTCGACGACAGTCACACTTACTGATCTTGATTTGCTTGTTGGACCTCGGTCTGAAGAGCAGCAGTGCTGACCTCAAGCGTCTTACAATGAGTTTGGCCACATGGCACGCGCAAGCGGAGCACCATGGCCAGCCATTGTGCTCCAATCCGTGTGTTTGCTCTCAAACCCGCCTGGAAAAACCTGAGTTCGGCGTTGTTTGTCAGCCATCTCCTTTTCAGATGGAAAACATCTGATCTAATCGTTTGTCTCGCTTCAAGTGTCGCAATAGGGTCGCAGAAAAATTTCCGGGAACATTGAAGGAAAGCCAAGCCATGCGCCAAGCAGCGCCCCGCTTTGTACTCGACCAAATGGCGACGCCCGGACTCGACGTCAGGGCACTTTTCGCTGTTGCCCGTGACCAGGGCCTGACCGATGTCCAGATCCGCAGCCAACCGTACAGCAATGCTATTGCACGCGGTATGCCGGCGGCGGACGTCCGGGCTGCCGCCGCCGAAGTAGGCGTTGGGATCATTTCCATCAATGCCTTGCAGCGCTTCAACGAGTGGACACCCGCCCGCAAGACCGAGGCGAACAAGCTCGCCGATTATGCGGCGGCCTGCGGAGCCAAGACGCTCATGCTAATGCCGGTCAACGACGGCTCCTGGCCCGCCAATGGCGAGCGCAGGGGCGATCTCCGCTTTGCCTTGAAGGCTCTCAAGCCGATCCTCCAGTCGCGCGGCTTGATCGGTCTCATCGAGCCGCTGGGCTTCCAGACCTGCTCGCTTCGATCGAAGAACGAAGCGGCTAAGGCCATCGCCGCCATTGATGGCCAGTCCGTCTTCCGGCTCGTGCACGACACATTTCATCACACGCTCGCCGGAGAGCCATTCTTCTCTTGCGAACTGACCGGTCTCGTGCACATTTCAAGCGTGAACGATCCGATCCACTGGATCTACCCGGATCGCGTCCTAGTCGGTTCAGACAATGGCAGCCAGATCCAGGCGCTGCTTGATGGCGGCTATGGGGGACCCTTTTCATTCGCTCCTTTTCTGGGCGCAGCCGACCCGCAGGACGACCTCGCAGGCGCGCTTGCCGCGAGCATCGATCTCGTCCGACACGGGCTATTGACGCGAGTGGCGGCGTGAGACGCGGTATCAATCAGGGCATGCGACCTTTTTTAGCGTCCCGCGGAGAAGTCATTAGAGAAGCCTCCCCAGACGCTTGCCACATCACTGTTGTGAAGGGCGGGCCATTGCAGCGCCTCGGTAAATGCGGGAAGCGCAGCGGAAGTTAGATGATCTTAGTGGGAAGACTTGAAAAGCTCAACCAGCCGGGAGGGCATGGTCGCTATAAGCGCTGTGCCTGAGACCATCGGCGGGATCATGCTCGCCGGCAAGATGTGCGCGGAATTACCGAAATGCCGGCGAGTGTAAAGCAGATGGTCAGCGAAGTTGCTTCAAAGACCAACGACATCGGCGGCTATTTGATTGGGCGGTTATTCATTTCCCGTCGGACCTCGTCCCATGTCCGCGGGGCCGCCGAGCGAGCGCTGCCGCGACTGCGTTTCCACCGTTTGTTCGATCAGTCCCACGGAGATTGCTTCCAAACTTCATGGACGGCATCCACGAGCGCTGCGGCTAGATTTTGGATATCGGTCTCGCTCATCGAGGTCGACAGCGCGCCAGAGCAATTCGGCGTCATCAGAAAACCCTGTTCCAGCATTGCACGGTGCACCTTTGCCAGCGCAGCCTTCTGCAAGACGCTTGGGAACGAGGTCCGGTAGTTTCGGACAACTTCAGCCTTCAGGTGGAGCCGAAAGAGGGAGCTCATGCCGGTAACTTGCGCGGGGAGTTCGCGCCTTCTGAGTTGCTCGGTGACATCACTGCGAAGCGTGTCGCCCATCTGGTTAAGGCGGACCACGGCATCCTTCGTGTATGATTGCAGTGCCGCCAGCCCAGCTGTCATGCTGAGCGGGTTGGCGGTGAACGTGCCGCCGTGGGAGACGGCTGGTTTACCATTGGTGTGATCGAAGACTGCCATGTGCGACGCAGGCCCCGCTACTGCCCCAACGGGCAAACCTCCGCCGATGATCTTGCCCAAAGCAACCAGATCAGGCTCAACGCCGAAGACGTCATGGGCTCCGCGGAAACCGACGCGATATGAAACGACCTCGTCGACCACAAGCAGGATACCGTAGCGGTGACAGCAATCCTGGATCACATCCCGCAAATCCACCTCTATCGGAACCATGCCCACGCGGGAAGCAACTGGATCGAAAAGGATCGCGGCGAGACGCTCATGGTGTTTACGGATGAGCTCTCTGCACGACTTGGGCTCGTTGTAAGGAAGGACAAGGACATCCGCGGCGGTGGAGGGGGGAGTTCCACTGGCGTAGAGCACACTGTTAGGCGACGAATTGCCCCAGTTGTTTGGTGCAGAATCAAGGCTCACTTCCACATAGTCATAGGCGCCGTGATATGCGCCCTCGAACTTGGCAATCATAGGGCGCCCTGTAACAGCGCGAGCGGCCTTGACAGCGAAGATGACGGCCTCGGTGCCGGAACTCGTAAAGCGGACCTGCTCAAGCTTCGGCGAACGCGTCGTGAGTGCTTCCGCAAGCCTGGTCTCGCTTGTGGTCGGAAGCCCGAATGCGGTCCCGTCGTCCAGGACCTTGTGCAGCGCCTCAATCACCGGCGGAAAGGCATGGCCGTGAACGAGCGAGAAGAAATTGTTTTCGCAGTCGAAGATCTTCCTGCCGTCCGCGTCGGTGATCCAGCAGCCCGCTCCTGACACAGCATAGGGCGGGTGTGGAGCGAAGAAAGGCGCAGCACGCATGCTTCCGCCTGGCGTGATCCTTAGCGAACGCTGAAACTCGTCGCGCGATCTCGGCCCAACAACCTCTCCCCGGTTGTGGCCCAGCCTTGAAATGCGCTTCATGTCCGAACTCCTTGACTTTGTCGAGATGGCGAGGCGCTGCGAAACCTTGATGCCATTGTTGTTCGGCGACTTGGAGGAAGCGTGAGATGCTCAATGGATTAACTAAGCCTTTGTCATCGCAGCTTGCCCGATCGTGGTGATTGGGCCGCGGGGGTGGACGGCGAGGCTTCATATGGATGGCTACACCATCAACACGGATCGGGATGCTTCCCAAGTCAGCTCCAACAAGAAGAAGGCCAACGAGACGGCTTTCAATGAGTCTATGTCGTTAGCATGGGCGGCGGTTTGGAGTTGCTAAGAGTCTATCAATTTCTTTGAAGGATCTGTTACACTGCCTGCCGCCGACGGCTCAACCGCGAACTGTTCGCAGACCATCCTGCCTTGTTGCGCCCATTCTGCTCATCAGTCCGACCGAAAACGAGGCGGCCCTATGTGCTCGATGGGCCATTCGATCACGGTCCTCGATATCCAGGGAGACTTTACTGATACGGGCGGTTCGAGTGATCACGACTTCGGGCTGTTCGCTGATCTGCAATCGGTTCGCACCGCGACTGCCCAAAAAAGATCGGAAGTTCCACATGTTTCTCCATCTGGCGGCGTCGATCACAACGCGGTCCGTGGTGCCGTATACGATCCTGAGGAACCTGTCCGCGTCCAGCTCGCAAGGGCGCTACGGGAACTCGATAAGGTCGAGCGCTCGCTCTTCACACGAATGATACTCAAGTCCGATGTTGCGTCGGCGCTCCCAAGCTGAGCTCAGCAAGGCGAAGCTGCGCATAAACTGAAGCGCACCGTCTTGTTCCACGACCGCGGTGAAATCCGCGACCGATCATTCGAAAGCCAGGCCTTGCGCGCCTCCGGGCCTCGTTAGTGCGATCGTGAATTGGAACGCGGTCTATATCGAACGGGCCGTCACCCACTTGCGAGAAATGCATCGCGAGACTCTGGATCAGCTGCCCAATCACGTCTCGCCGCTGAGCTCGGAACACATCAATCTGACCGGAATCTACACCTGGGATACAGAACATGAGATACCTGAAGGCTTCCGATCGCTCGACCCCGGCTCGGTTACGCCACGCCGCATAACGTTCATGCTCCGTTCGATCTTGGCGTGTCGCTGGGACCCGTCATGGGAGAAAAACTGCATCTGCGATCGATCCTGCGCGTTCAGTTGGGTGCAGTGCCGATTGCCGGGTGACGCAACAAATCGCCGTCCGCGATGCCGCTCCTGGCTGCCGTGCCCGCGTTGAGCTCGAGCACGAAGCGAGCCGGCTCGCTGGGCGAGATCATCGCCTTGGATTGCGGCTTGCCTTGCTTGATCGCCCGGATCCTGCCGTCCTGGCCGACAAAGATCAGGTCGAGCGGCATCGGCGTGTTCTTCATCCAGAAGCTGACATCCCGAGGCTCCTCGAACACGAACAGCATGCCATGGTCGTCGGCCATCTCATCGCGAAACATCAGGCCGGCGTCGCGCTCGGCCCAGGTGTCGGCGATTTCGACGGAAAACGAGCGTTCGCCGCCTTTCGTCACCGCGACCAGCGGCTGCGGGTCGACGGCAAGGATCATCGCCCGGCTGTCGGCCGAAGCCGGTTGCTGCGAATGGAAGAAAGCGCCTGTGGCGACGACAAAGGCGATCGCCGCGCAAAGTATGCCCATTGTCAGCCAGTTTGTGTGAGTCATTCGAAATCCTCGGCCGGAAATCGTCCTTCTTCTGACGACTACTTTATGCATGCGATTCCCAGTTTTATTACATTCGGCGCGTACCACCAAACCTACGAAAGAACCCTGATTGTTGCCGCCTAATCTTATCCTCGACTTGAGCGTTCTCTGCTTCTCGTGGAAGACGCTAAATCCGCTCGTGGGTTGTTGCCGGCCAGCAAAGACTGCGGGTCGGCAGTGAGGGTGTCGCGGGGCGGCGGCAGTTCACCTTCACTCATTGGTGCCGCCGGCGCCTGGATGGTTTCCACGACGCCGCCCCCGCGATCATAGCGGTTGTCATGATCGTCGCGCATGCGCTGTGCTGTCGGAGGCAAGTCGATGGCGGAGCCGGAAGCACCGGAGACATCTGATATCTCGGCAGCGGGCGTCAGGGCGGCTTCTCTCTCCCTGCTGCACAGGAAAGCGTAGAGCTCGTTCACGCAAGTGCCGGCGTTCTTCTTGTCTTTTTTAAAGGGCGGGACCACCCTGATATCGGCCTGTTGGTAGTCTGGCCGGCGCTCTTCTAACATGTTTTCGAGCTGCTGCTGTTTGTCGGGGCCTTGCAGCAGCGGCCGGCTGGTGTCGCCCCTGAGACGCCTGCCGATCTCTTGCAGGTCGGTATTGAGCCAGATCGACACCGCCTTCTCGCGGACCAGGTCTCGATTGTGCTGCTTGACAAAGCCGCCGCCGCCGGTTGCGATGACCATGGGCCCTTTCTTCAGCTGCTCGGCGAGCTCTCTAGCCTCCAGCTCCCTGAAGCACAGCTCGCCACTGCGCTTGAATATATCCGCAATATTGCCGTGCATTTTGACGATGAGCTTGTCGATGTCGACAAACTCCACCCCCAGCTCCTTGGCAAGCTGGGGGCCGATGCTCGACTTGCCGCTCGCCGGCATGCCGACGAGCACCACCGGCCGCGTGCCGAGGGCCGCGACGATCTCGCCGGCTTGCGGCGAGCGAGCGACCGCAATCTGTTGTCTTGCGACGGTGAGCGACCTGGAGGTACCTGCCGCCCTCGACCTGCTTTCTGCTGACGAGCCCCAGTGTAATATCTCCCAGGCACCACGGGGAATGGGGACCATCTCGCATTCGCTCTGCGCGCGCTGCGCGAGCTCGGCCCGGTAACTGGCCGGCGTATGGAACTCGACCTCGAAGCGATAGTTCTGCGCGGTTCTGAACGCCGTGTGAACGCCGCGTAACCGCGGCGTGTCCATCCTGATGAACCAGTTGGTGGTCTCGACCTCGCTGCAGTCCCGCTCCTCGAAGGCCAGTGCCGCCTTCCTGAAGGCGCGCGTAAATGTCTCGTCGGGGATCTCGAAGATATGGCGCACGGCATTGGCGACCAGTTGGGCCTCCGGCGCCGCGCTCACGCTCTGGCCGGTCAACTCGTCGGCTATCCAGACATGCCCGCGCGACCGTTGGTCAAGATGCGGCACCTTCACCTCGATGCCGTCCTGCCGCAAAAGCTCGGCAACCGCATGCACAGTTTCGGTAATCGCGCTTTCTTGCGCTTCGGTGGGGGCGGCTTCGAGCCTAGCGCGCTCCAGGGCCTGTTCGCTGCTCAGCGTTATCCTGCTGGCGGGGTCGTCGTCGGCCGAGATTGCTATGGCGCTGGGCAGAATGCGGGTTTCGACGGCGAGTCTGATCGAGGTCTCCATGACCGAGGCCGCCAGCGTGGGGTTGTCCTTCAGATCCGCCAGGCTGTCATCGACCTCGAACCGGCCCTGGTGGAGCTTTGCCGCCTGCGCCTTGACATAGGGCGCCGACTTGAAGCCCGGCCTCCGTTCCAAGAGCCGCTGCAATTCGGTGGTTTTTTGCATGAACACCCGCGCACCGGTATCGGACTTGTAGGCGTCCGTGCCGACCTTGATGCCGACGCTCAACAGATTGATGGCGCTTTCATGCAGATCGTGAGGGTTGTAGCCGTCGGGTCGCGGATCAATGCGCGGCTGGTAGTGGTTGAGCAGGAAGTCGATGCGCTTCCTGGCGTCAGCGGTTGCCGGATAGGATTCTCTGAGTTTCGGGAAGAGCGCGCCGGCGTCGGCGCTGACGGCAGGCTTCGCGCCAATTGAGGCCACGGATCGCGCTAACTGCTGCTTGACGTCCGACTGCTCATGAGCCGGCTCGCTATTGAGCTGCAGGTTCCAATCCTGGAGCTCGGCCACCAGCAACGCGGCCAGTTCGCAGGCCACCGGATGCCTGGCGGCCTTGCTGTCTTCCCCCGCCCTGGCGATCAGCTCATGGAGGGTCTGGCCATCCGGCCGATCTTCCTGCAACAGTGCGCGGATGTCGGCCTTGAGCTCTTGATGAATGCCCTCGTAGGTGCCGAAGATGGCACGCTCGGCAAACCAGCGTTGCGCCTCCAGCGGCTGCGCCAGCAGGTTGCGCTGCAGGCAGCTGTAGGTCTCCAGCACCAGCCCGGTGGTCGACAGGATCTGCTTGGACCGGCTGAACTGGTAGCCGCCTTTCTCAATGGCCGGTGTGTGCGACTTCGGCGGCTTCATCGAGGCGATGCCGCGCGCCTGCAGTTGCGCGTCGAACTGGCGCACATGCTCGTAAAGGCGAGGGTGGTCGCCGATGATGACGACGCTGTCGCCGTCAAAATCGCCGTCGAGCATTTTTTGTTCGGCGCTCGGAACCGCAACCAAAGAGCCGGGCGCGATCACCTCCGTCGCCTGCAGGATGCCGACGCACTCGAGCGCGGTGTCGGCCTTGACCCGGTCCTTTTCCTCCAGCCAGTGCGAATGGCACTTTACGTCCTCGGCAGACATCACCACCCCGCGCTCGGCGAAGTCCGCCGGCCACATTTCGTCGGGCACAACGATCAAGACGCCTTTGGCAAAGAAGGTCGGATCGTCGGCGGCAAGCCTAGCCCCCGACCTGTGCGCGACGTTGAAGCTGTATTGGAAGGCCACGCACCGATCCAGGAACCCCGCGGTCCGATCGCCATCGCGCGCCGACCTGACCCGGTCGGCGGCGAACGGGCGCAGGTTGGGCTTGTCATAGGGGGAGCGTCCGACAAGCACGCCAGCGTCACGGGTCAAGGTCTTGCTCTTGCCCGTCGGCACATGCAGGCATTCGTCGCTGGACGGCACGGCGATAGCGCTCGAACCCTCGATATGCCCGCCCGTGACCGTCCGGAACAGCTCCTCGGCGGTGAGGCTTGGATGGGTTTCGAGCCATGCCAGAGCCTTCTCGCGCGTCTCCTGTGCCACCTCGACGCTGCGCGGATAATGTTGCAGCGCCGAGGGCGGTACCGCCGATTGCCTTTTATCGGCATAGGCAGGCATCCGCTCGGGAGCGTCGTGGCGAGCCCGGGCAATGGACGGCATGCGCTCGGCCAGCGACGCCCTGATGAAGCCGCAGCCGTCATGCGGCCGCAAGGCGATCTCGCCGTCTCGCCCCTCCAACCGGAAGGGATGCACTGCGCCTGCGGGGCGGTCGGGCAGAAGGGACAGCTTGAAGCACCCTTCCAGCGCATAATCATGCGGGCCAATGTCGGGGATGCCTGGCGGCGCAGCAAATCCACGGCGCTGGGTATAGTAATAGGCTTCCTTGAACGGCGCCCAGGCCCGCGAAAGCTGCTCAAAGGCCGTACCCGGAGCCGTCTCGGCATAGGGGATCGCCAAAAGCTTGCCGCTCGGGGCCTCTTCGGCCGTGAAGGGCAGCTGAGAGGCAAGCTGGTTCAGGCTCTTTTGCGGCGGCTTCAGTTTGCTGCCGCCGAACAGGTCGATGCGGTAGGGCACGCCCTCCACGGCGACCGTGCGTATCAGCATGGCGGCAGTCGGAGTTCCCTTTAGCTGCACCGCCACCACCTTCACCGCGCCCGAGGTCAAGCGGTGGAAAGTGGAATAGCGCAACTCGGCTTCGCTGGCCAGCGGCCGGCCTTGCATGTCGACCACCGGCAGCCGCATCAGTCCGGCATCGCCTTGCGGCGGTCTCGGCTCTTGGTCCATGGCCTGAAGGACCCGATGGACATCGAAGCTGGCGGCTGCATGCTGGGCCTGGATCATCGATGCGTTCTGCGCCATGAAGGTGTCGAGCGCTTCGAGCGGCTCCTTCGCCTCGATCTCGGCGATCACGTTCCAGCTTCTGTAGGAACGGCCGGCGTCGATGAGGGTGCGGGCGCTCTTCAGTATCTGCCTGGTCTTGCCATGCAGCTCTTTCCGCCTGCGCTTCAAGGCTAGCGTGTCGCCCTCGACATAGGGCAGCCGGTAGAGGTTCTCCAGCACCGCCCGGGTCTTGAGCACCTCATGGATCGAAAGCGCCGGGCAGCGGCTCGCATTGGCGCCGCTGGTGCGCTCGGCCTCGCCTGCTTTGAGATGGGCATCGATCTTGTGTTCCACCACCGGCTGGATGGCGTTGAGCAGGTTCAGCGCCGACCTGCGGTGCCAGCGCAACGCCGGCTTCGGGCTGCGAGCTAGTGGCAGCAGGGAGGCGCAAAGATTGCCCATCGTCTCGAGGTTGTTGTCGAGCTTAAACCCGGGAGCGGCACGTAACACCTCGAGCCTATCCAGCCCCGGCTGTGTCAGCACACCGAGATCGTCCAACAACTGCGCCTTGCCCAACGCCTTGAATATACCCGCGATCGCATGGACATCGGCCTGCTGCAGCCGATCCTCGGCATGCTGGAGGTAGCGCGCCAGCTGCTGCAGGCGGTCCTTCAGCAAGGCCGGTTCGGCGACCTCGCCGGCGATCTCTCCCTCCTCGATACACCGCGACAGACCGTTGGCGATCCTGACTAGCGCAGGCGTGCTGAAAGTCCTGAAGCGACGGCCCTTGGAACCGAGCTCGCCGGCGATGGCAACGATCGCCTTGCGTGCTTTTTCTTCTTCCGGCCACTTGCCGAAACCGTTCACCAGATTGGCCAATTCTTGATCCGAGAATCCGTCGCGGGCAACCACCGCGCCGGCTATGGCAACCGTCGCTTCACGCGTCTTCTGCTGGTCCGGCCATCTGCTGAAGCCGTTCACCAAACCGGCCAACTCTGAATCCGAAAATCCGTCGAGATTGCCGTCGCGGGCAACCACCGCGCCGGCGATGGCAAGCGTCGCTTCACGCGTCTCCTGCTGGTCCGGCCATCGGCTGAAGCCGTTCACCAAATCGGCCAACTCTGAATCCGAAAATCGGTCGAGATTGCCGTCGCGGGCAACCACCGCGCCGGCGATGGCAAGCGTCTCTTCGCGCGTCTTCTGCTGGTCCGACATTGCGTCGGAGATGCGGTGCGGGCCTCCTTCGCTATCCGGACGCCCTGCTTGTCCGGCCAACTCTCCGGTGCTGCCCATATTCCCTCTCCGATCCAGCAAAACGCATCGCCTAAGCCTGTCAACAACAGATCATTGGGTTGAGTGCGGTCACGCGACCCTGCAACGGCATGCTTGAAAGCCGCAGCATTCACGCAACGGCAACTCCCTCGACAACGCCGCAATGAAAAGCTTCTTCGCCGCTTGATCGCACCGACATCAGGCTGAAGCTCAAAGGGGTGAACCCTGTACAAAACGCCCATAAATCACTATGAACCCTCCGCTTTGCGGGCAGAATCTACGGTTTTCATTGCGGTACAGACTGAGCGATATCGATCAGGCAGCGTTCGAAATCCAGTTCAAAAGAGCTGCCTTCGGTTTGGCGCCGACCGAGTAATCGGCCACTTCGCCGCCCTTGAAGATCGCGAGCGCCGGAATGGAGCGCACGCCCAACTGGGCGGCGAGCTCCGGGTATTCATCGATGTTAAGCTTGGCGACCTTGATCTTGCCTTCCATCTCGACGGAGATTTCCTCGAGACTCGGAGCAATCATCTTGCAGGGATCGCACCATTCGGCCCAGAAATCGACGACGACGGGTGCTGCGGATTCCAGAACTTCCGACTGGAAGTTATTGATATCGACTTTCACGGTAGCCATGGCTGCTCCTTTGACCGAAGAAGATGTTGAATCAAGTGTGCGGTTTCCGGCTTAGCCGAACGCTGTTTCCACTTTGACTGAGCCCGAGTGAGGTGATGTAAGTTTTGCGAGCGGCAAATGGACCTTCGTTCAATATCGAATGCGTCGATTGGAGCGTGTCCTTTAATGAAGATCCAAAATTCTGAAGCGTCAACGTCGAAACGGGTTACATTCGTAATGTGGATAGATCGGACATGCTGGACTGGCTCGCAAGCATGGGATCTCCGAAGCGACGACCTACAATTGGAAGGCCAAATTTCGGCGCATGGCCGTTTCCGAGGCGAAGCGGCTGAGGCCTTGGGAAGAGGAGAACGCGAAGCTGAAGAAGCTTCTGGCCGAGCAGATGCTTCTACGTGGCCGCCCTTCGCGAGCTGCCTTCAAAAAATGGTATGACCCGCCCCGTCCGTGCAAGGGTCGTTTCGATCAGGACGATGCAGTGTTCTGCTCCGATACCATTCTTTGGACCGCCGGAAGGTAGAATTTCCCGGCTTTCTTACCGACGCTGCCACGCGCCAGCGGCCCGCTGACAAAAATGCTGTTGGTCGTGCGCCCGGATGTGCCGACCGCATGGCCTTGGCCGTCGGTTCGCACGTCCCGGTGGTCTGGGCGGCTTCGCGCCTTGGCCGCAGTGTGACACGAATGCGCCCGTCAACCCGCTCGGGGCCGGTATCCGATGCGACGCGGCAAGCGAGCGTTCCCGCGCAACGCGGCAATCGAGAACGGCGATTCTGCGGCGCAATGCGGAAGCGATGCACATCCCAAAGCGCGCGCAAATGGCGCATCACGCAAGCGTTGCTCAGCGAGCGGCAAGGCGTGCCAGACAGTCTGCCCTGTCGCCGGACGGCATCGAGCACCGGGTGCCAGTCTGCGCCAAGAGACTTGGCATCTCGAATCGTTGCCGGGATGCACTTGAAGGTGCCGTCGCGCTGCGTGAAGGAGGGCTCGTGAAATCACCAAATGGAGAGATGTCGCGGCCTGGCCGCGCGCACGATACGCGCAACGGACCGGGGACCAGAGGATCCGTGAGGGGAACGCCACGCCGGCCTGGCTTGCCAATGATTCAATGCCAACCGTCGGCATAGAGCGTTCGGTAAGCTTGGCGCCATTGTCCTTGGCGAAGCCGTCGGCGAGCACCTCGATGTCGTCGAGGACCGGCCGCGATAGCCCGTTTTATCGGATTCGAACGCAGGGCAAAAAAGCCCGCGGCCCGAGGCCCGCGCCCGTCATCCCGTTCTACCAAGCGAAACGTCGTCGAGGTCCTCTTCGATCACCCCAGCCGCGTAAAGCTGATCGAGCAGGTCAGCGACTGCAAGGACGCTCGCTCCATCCGTGGCCCTCATAATCAGCTCCGAGGCTGTACAGCTCCCAATCGCGATTAGATGGCCAATGGGAATCGGAACCTCCCCGTCGAGCACTCGATGCTCAATGTTGCGTGAGCGGAGATGGAAGCAGTGGTCCCCCACCTCGTACTGCAGGTCTCCGCGGAAGCGAATTGGCCGGTTGGGAGGCGGGCTTTCGAGCATATTCTCGTCGATGATGCTATCCAGACCTTCCCTGAATTCGTCGGGCGTGCTGAAGAAACGTTGAGCCACGATTCGGTACCCGAGAGGCCAGCGTTCGCTCCCCGGTACCGGCGTCACCAGTTGTAAACGTCCCTGCCGCATATTCACCAGAAAGCCAGAAACACAGGCGATAGTGGTGGGACAGCCCTCCGGCACGGCGATTGCGGCATCTTTGCCGGACGCCCTGAGTTTCTCCTTCCGCGCGCGTGCGCGCCCGGTGAAAGCCTTTGCGATCGGCCCGTCCTTGCCCTGCAGGATGAGTTCGACCCCCATCAGGTCCTCGGGCGAAAACGCCGCGTGTATCTGATTAAGATGGTCCGTGCTTAGCACCGAGAACCGATTGGTCACGCGACCGTAGCGTTCAAACAGTTCGAGCACGCGCTTGGTGAGTGCCTGATCCTTGAGCGGTGCCGCCGTCGTCGTTTGTGGCAATTCGCCCGTGATTTGATGGTAGTCGAACAGAAAACGGTCGTACTCCGGGTTGTCGATCGGGTCTGTGGCCCAGTAACAGAAGCCCGTGCGGACTGCGGAACCAAACATTTCGCTCGCCACACGGAGCACGC
The DNA here is from genome assembly GCF_055811095.1 of Mesorhizobium sp. WSM4833. Lineage (NCBI taxonomy): Bacteria > Pseudomonadati > Pseudomonadota > Alphaproteobacteria > Hyphomicrobiales > Phyllobacteriaceae > Mesorhizobium > Mesorhizobium sp. WSM4833. The sequence continues at coordinate 494,809 of NZ_JBVVQG010000003.1, read as the reverse complement.
CGCGCCAAACCTCTGCATGCTGCTCAGTGTATTCATAGTAACCTTTGAAGGTACTTGCCGAGAGGCCACAGAACCAGCAACCGACGGTGCAGCCTTCGCTCAGCTCGAAAGCGATGACGGAGTGCGAGATCGACGGCGCCAATTCGCCCATTTCGTCGTTACAGCGCCGGATTTGGCGTTCGCGCCAGACATGAAAGCGAGGATTGTTAGTGGACATTTCGCCTTGGCCGCGCATGAGGTCGCGATAGCGTAACATCTCCCGCGTATACTCATCCCACATCATAGCCAGCGGCCAGGGGGCAGACTCCGGCTTGAAGCGATACTTCAGGTAGTCACCGCACCAGAGCGGCAGGATCTCCATTGGGTCAACTTCGATGCCGTAGCACGCGGTCACTATCCGAGGGTTGTCGAGGTTCTCGGAAAGCGCCTTACGGAATTTCCCGTCACCGGCCAGCCGCTCCATGAAGCGCTTGATATGTGACAAACTTCGCCGTTCCTTCGGCGTGCGCCGATTAAAAATCTGCCGCCAGCGTTCGCTCCGATGGTAGAGATGAGCCGTTGCAGCGGCCCCTTGTCCGACTGATGACATTATCTTCTCGCTGACAAGCTCTGCGATCATGTTCTCTTCATACCGGCTCCATCGAGCCAATGCGATCAGAGCTAGCTCGCGACCGCTACAACTATCACAATGACGATAACGACCGCGACGACTGCAGTTTTTCCTCCGACTTCAACAGGGCTCATGGATGTACACGGAGCGCAATTAGCCGCATTGGTGTGTACAAGGCTGGTCAAGGTCGAAACACTCGAACCACCCTTGCGGCCCGCAGTCGCGCGAAACTTCTTGCTGTTTGGTTTTTCTCGCCTGTTCGATCGGATAAAGCCTTTAATCTCGTCAAGTGTGATGTTGTAGTCGAGGTCCTTTGCAACTTCCACAATCGACGCAAGCCCTCCAGCACGCCGTTTGAGGTTTTCAAGCGGACTGCCTTTTTTTCCCAACTCGTTGATGAATCGCTCTACGTCAGTTCGCGCCATAGCTAATTCCTGCCTCTCCTAAGTGTCCGAGCTATCCAGCCATCTCGCTCTCCACAAGCGATCGGCTGATGTACCTGCAAGCTTCATACGCTGATGTACCAGCAAGCTTCATACCAATCTCCAATCTCTGATTTTGCGCGCTATCTGACCGCACGATGTCAACTTACCGACCTTTTTCTGGATCTTTCGGATCGTGGCCGAGTAGCTGAGCCATTCGGCTTTTCGCCTTAAAACATCCGGGCGGGTGGATTCCCACACCATTGTGGCCGGCTGTATTGGTGCGGGAAAGCCGCGCATGCCGAGCTGGCGCGCTGTCGCTGCCGCATGACATGACACGAAGCGTGGTCTCGCTGCCAACGCCATTGGTAACGGCAGCGCAGTTCTGGAGGAGGTGGCAAAGGGCGCGAAGCGAGGTGTTCTCACCTTAGATAACAATCGCTTCGTAGGCGTCGGCTCTCCGGCGCCGATCCTTATGCAGTCCTCCCGCGTCGGCTGCCCGATCTCGAAACGCATGCCGATACGGCTTTCGATCTGGTCCACAGCGTGGGTATCACGCCTCGTGCCCGCTAACCGATGAGTGTTGCCGGCGAGCAGTAAAGCGAAGCCGCACCTCTCCTGAAGATGGAGCAGCTCCCGCAAAACAGTGGGTGTGAAGTTCTAATATTCGTCCACCAGCAAGGGACGCGTCGGGCCGTATCGGGCGCAAAAAAAATTCATGCAATCCTTCGCAAGATCATATGTGTGCTTGCTGTCCCTTGGGACGCCATAGGCCTCATGCAGCATCAGGAACATCGGCCTAATAGCCTCGGTATGCTGCGCAACCTCGCAATGGCAGCGCCGCTTTGGGCGACTATCCAGTTGAGCGCTACGGTCTTTCCGAGTCCGGCTTTGCCGACCGCAAGCACCGGATATCGCATCTTGACCGCCGTTTCGAAAGCAGCCCGCACGGTGAGCGCAGCCCGGGTTTTAACGAACATCGTCATCCGACGATCCTCTTCACCAAGTCCATCTGAGCGGCTATGCGCTCGTCCTGTTCGCGTCGGCGCTCTTCGGAGATCAAAGGCTTCTTCGGCATCACGATCCGCGCCGGCCGCTGAGACAGGTTCCCCCTCGCGGTCCCATTCGTAGTCCGACTCCTGTCATTCTGCATTGCATACTGCATTGACGTCGGCTCGTCGGAGGTGCGGTCGTAATACAGCTCGAATACCGTTGCGAGGTGGTCAGAAAGTTCTTTAAGGCTGAAGCTGGGATCTTCGTCCCGGCAATAGAAACATTGCGAGGGGGATGTCACGTTGTCTGCATATACACGCGTCGAGACCTGCAGCCGCTGATGTCAGCTGACCATGGCCACGGCTTTCCATTCCCCCATGGCCTGCAGGCGGTGAATATGTGTAGCGAGAGCGGAGCGTTTTGAGCGGGGCGGACGAAGAGATTGCGCAGAGCCGAGAAGATCGAAACCAAGCGTTGCAGTGCTCCTGGTGATCGGAAGCCTTGCATAATCCGCTCCCCGTTTTCGCAGCGGCACATGCGAATTCTCGGCACGGTTGTTCAATCCCTTATGCGACCAATGCTCGACGTCCGGCATCACCTGTCGCCTGGCTGCTTCATAGGAGCGCAGCTTGTCGGTGATCACGCGCTTCGGCGCGACGCCTTGCTTCTTCAGCAGCCGCGTCAGCAAGCGCTTGGCCGCTTTAGTGTTGCGGCGGTTCCAGTCCAACGCCGAAGTTTTCCCGGCCAGTATTTGATTGCAAATCTCCTTGAGTGTGGACGTTGCAAATATTTAAGAAGCCTTTTCTAAAGAAGGCTAACTTACCGGTTCTCAATATCGATATGCGGAATTCATCGAATCAATAGGGTTACCGCTCAAGAGCTGGCCGCCACTGCTGCGGATAACAGCACATGCGGCATTCAAGCCCGTTTGTACCGCGCCCTCGACCCACCCGCCGGTAAAGGAGCATCCACATCCTGCGAGATACAAGCCCGTGTCTTCTTCCGGTCTTTTTGCGGTAGAGAATTGGAAAAATAACCGTTCTGAATAGATGTCTTCACCAGGATAATTGAGCTTGAAGGCACCTACTGAATATGGATCCATCAGCCAATCGTGCTGCAGGACATGACGTTCATAGTCACCGTTAGCCGGGACTAGATGGCGGGCGAAATCAGGGGAAATGGTGGCCAGATCATCGACCAGACGCTGGCACCGTTCCTTTTTGTCCAGAATGGAAAGCATTTTGTTGGCATCATCTTCCCATGTATAACTTAACAGCACCACGCCCTTACCATCCGGATCATCTGGCTGATAGTCCAGGCAGTAAACCCCTCTGGCAAGGCCATCTGACAAGATGGATGTCGGCGAGCCCTTTTTTAACCAGAACTTGTTTTCCGTCAGCATAAACAGCTTGGAAGAGCCGGTAAGGTGAGTTTCTCTGACCGCTCGCAAAACTTCGTTAGTAAGAAAGGTTCCATCCGCCGTGAGACGATGGGCCAGTTCCATAGCTCGATTGCTGGTAGTGACGATGACGCGGTCAAAAGGCACGACCTGCCCTCCTGCGCATGTCACGAGAATCTGACCGCCCTGTTTGTAAATACGGTTTACATGACCGTAGCGGACACACTGCCGCAAACTCACACCGTTAAGCTCCTGTTCAGCCAACCGTTTCACCAACAGGGAGATCCCACCCATAATCAGGCGCTGATCGTCCTCGTACCCGTTAATTACTAGACGCAGTATCTCAGTAAACGCGGCTTGGTACACAGGTAAAAAGCCTCCAGACCCAATCCCCAGCGATCCGAAAAGCTCAAAATCTTCCGGCCTTTTCCAAGGTACGCGCCCTGGTGGCTGCGGTCCGGTAAAGATGGTGACGAGGGCCGAATAGAAGGAGATGTCGCGAAACGAATCTAGCCAGGCCTGCCATGCGTCACGAGCTTGGTCAAAGCGATGCGACCGAAGCAAAGTTGTGATCTTTGCCGGTGCGGGCAGTTGAATCCCTTCGTGCACGTAACCGTCGCTTATCAAAGCCTGCCATCCTTGATGAACGCGTCTGAACAGTGGCGGCGGAGACTCGCCGGCCTGCCATAAATGACGCGCACCTCGATAGTGCACCTCGGTATCCACGATGCCCGGATCGGGGAAGGAAGCTGCGGTATCTATCCCCAATTTGTCCAGATAATGGAACAGGCAGGTTGCGCTGGAAGGAAAGCGCATAGCGCCCATCTCGGCAATGAGATGCGGTTCGCGCGGGTCGAAGATTTGTGACCAAGCCCGCCCACCCATACGATCCCGCGCCTCAAATAGCACGATGTCCGTTATTCCGGCGCGCAAAAGTTCAGTCGCCGCAACCAAGCCACTGATGCCGGCGCCCACAATGCCAACCCGCGGGCGCCGGCTGTTTTTAGCAAAGCTCCCAATACCACCTTCAGACTCGCTCAATCGCAAGAACGGTCCATAATCATACAGAAGATCGATACTCGGCAACGAATTTCTTGCGATGGTATTGTTCAGCATACCGCTCTCCGGTGATAGCTATATTTCTTGAGATCTAGTGTAGCCGCCCTCAGAATGCCTCCCCTGTTAAATTGGAACGCTGGCCACAGCACAACAATTGCTGCTCACAGGAGGCGCAATTAACGGTGCGTATTAGAAGAGACCTTTCCAGCTTTAGTACTTAGTAATAAAATCACTTCAAACGCATATCACTAATCGACGATTGACGCATATTTATTTGGATGAGAATGGATTGGCCGAAATACATCGCATTCCTCTCATATGGGGAAGTCTCGCTCCTGCCACCGAGCATGCTCCAAATACTCTTGCGCAATATCTTCTATTAGTGCTTGCTAACTATCAATATTATCTATTTCTTTCTATCACTAAATTCCCACTCATTGAATTATTATTACGTTTCATATGTAATATAATACGCTTCCTTACTGATCAGAACCCATTTGTCCTTTCTCTTCGGCCGATGGACATGATGCGCCAAGGCTGGTTTTCGAGCTTGCGCCAAGCATCGCAGCAATGGGCGACGATATCGTCATAGGATTTGAAGATGCGGTTCGACAGCCAGTTTTCGCGCAATACGAGCCAGAGGTTTTCGACCGGGTTGAGCTCCGGTGATTTCGGCGGCAGTGGCAGGATGGCGCGCATCTCTCCGCGACAGAACAACCTGTCGATACGTCGACGCCGCCGGTAAGGCCTTCTTTGACATGCTTGGTGTCTTTGCCGAGTTCGAGACCAATCTGCGGCGCGAGCGCCAAGCGGAGGGAATCGCTGCCGCCAAGAAGCGCGGCACATACAAGGGCCGCCCGCCGAAAATCGACCGCGACGCGATCCAGCAAAGGCTTAAACAGGGTCAGGGCCCAACACAGATCGCCCGCGATCTCGGCGTCTCACGCGGTACTGTCTATCAGGTGAGGAAGGGCAAATGATGAAGGGCAGGCTCATAACCCGTCTGACGCCACATGCGAAGAGATCCAGACCCGCATGCTCGAAGTCTGCCAGAAGATCGCTGAGGACCATGGCCTGGTCATCTAGGGCGCCGGATGGCACGGTACGGATACCGGCTTCTTCTTCGAGCCCGTGTTCCGCGTCAGCATTCCCGCTTCCGACGGCACCGCATTCAATCTCGAAAAAGACAGGTTCGAGTTCTTGGCAGAGCAATTCGGATTGGCCCCTTCGGACTTCGGACGCGAGTTCCGCACCGGAAGCGAACGGTTCCGGATCACCGGCATCGATCCAAAGCGGCCACGCTACCCGATCTCCGCTGAGCGAATTCCCGACCGCAGAGGGTTCAAATTTGCCGCCGAAAACGTCGCCATGCTCCTCCAAGCCAAGGAGAACAAGCCGTGACGTTCTCGGATTGTTAGCCAAAATCGCATATATGGAACGGCCCGCTTGGCATATTTCCTCATGTATTTCCCCAGTAAGGACGGTGCGGTCATATGTCCGGCCTGTTTTCTGGCCTTTCAGCCATGGCCACGATGAGATCCGCGGAGCAAATCGCCTAATCAGCTTCTCGCGCTGTAACGCGCTTGCGATTTTGCGGTCTGATTTGCTTCGGGATGTCGTCCCGTTGGCTCATCACAATTGGCACCTTGCCTGCCTTTCCGACTGGTAGGCCGGAAAGCGCGTTGTCTAAGCCTGGACGATCATCTTCGCTCCCCGATAGCTATCGCCTCGAACGAGAAGAGCCCAGATGATGCGCGCGATCTTGTTTGCGAGTGCGACAGCGATAACCTTGAACAGGCGGCGCAACATCATGGCCGCTATCCATGGTGATGGCTGGAGGCCACGACGAGCGAGCTTGAGGATCGACGTCGCTCCAGCGACAAGCAACGTTCGCAGTTGCCGGTTTCCGCGCTTTGAGATCGAACCTATCCGTTCTTTTCCTCCGCTGGAATGCGCGCGTGGAGTCAACCCAATCCAGGCAGCGAAATCTCGACCGGTTCGGAAGCCAGCGAAATCCGGTACAACTGCTCGAACGGTCGCGGCAATGATCGGCCCCACGCCGGGAATCGCCGTCAGGCGTCGAGCGCTGTCGTCTTCTCTCACCGCAAGGATTATTCGATCGAGCCTTTCAATGCGTGCCGTCACGGTCTCGATTTGCTCGACTAGCTGTGAGCTTTCGGGAGGTTGTCCATTCGGACCCGACCGAGGAGACTGGAGTTACCAGGCTTCAGCACTCACCGGAGGGTCCGAATGAAAATCCACAAGAATGCCCGTCTCACGCCGCTGCGTCGAGAGGAGATGGCGCTGTCGGTGATAGAAGGCGCTTTCTCCAAAGCCATGCGGCGCGCGTCTACGGCGTGTCGGCCAAGATCGTGGCGCGCTGGGTCGAACGCTATAAGGCCGAAGGGCGGGCCGGCATGATCGACCGTTCCTCGCGGCCCGCCCATATGCCACAGGCCACCGCTGCGTTGATCGCCGAGCGCATCATGGTGCTGCGCCGGCAACGCTGGACCGGCAAGCATATCGCCCATGAGGTCGGCGTCTCGCCTGCCACCGTCAGCCGGGTTCTCAAGCGTGCTGGACTGTCGCGGCTGAGAGATATCGAGCCGGCCGAACCGGTCCGGCGCTACGAGCGCGAGCACCCCGGCGAGATGATCCATATCGACATCAAGAAGCTCGGTCGTTTCGAGCGCATCGGTCATCGCATTACCGGCAAGCGCACCGGCAATGCCAGCTCGCGCGGCAGCAGTTGGGAGTTCGTCCATGTCTGCATCGACGACGCCTCCCGCATCGCTTTCTCGCAGATACTGCCCGACGAGAAAAAAGAAAGCGCCATCGCCTTCCTCAAGACTGCGGTCGCCTACTACGCCAGCCTCGGCGTCGCGATAGCCCGCGTCATGACCGACAACGGCTCCTGCTACAGATCGAAGGCTTTCGCCAAGGCCTGCCGCGATCTCGGCCTCAAGCACGTCAGGACAAGACCCTATACGCCCAAGACCAATGGCAAGGCCGAGCGCTTCATCCAGACAGCACTGCGCGAATGGGCTTATGCCATCGCCTATCCGACTTCAGATCACCGTGCCGCAGAGTTGCCGGTCTGGCTGCATCGCTACAATTGGCACCGTCCCCACGGGAGCCTAAAGTCCAAAACGCCTATCAGGCGCCTGGCTCTAATCGAGGACAACCTGTTGAGGCTCCACAACTAGCTCTTCCAAAGCCATTCGTGCTGCACCCGGCAATCTCAGGTCACTGTCGTCGCGCACCATGGCGGCAAGACTGATGATTCCGACCAGACCGGTCGCCCTGACAATGCCCAGTTCGGCAAGGTGAGCTCTCAAGGCATTGATTGCTTGAGTGCGCTGACGGATGAGCAAATCTCGTGTTTTGAGCACCATTCTGGGAGGTTCTGTTGCAACCTTTTGATTGCCAGCGCTGTGGCAAGGAGCCTTCGATCATTTCGAAGGGTTGCAATGTTCAAAGGCCGTCAGTTCGACCAATCCGTGATCCTGGTGTGCGTGCGCTGGTATCTCGCCTACAATCTGAGCCTGCGCGATCTTGAGGAGATGATGGCCGAGCGCGGCATCACGGTCGATCACACGACCATCCACCGCTGGGCCGTTCGTTTCTCGCCCTTGTTGCTCGAGGGTTTCAACCGGCGCAAGCGTGCCGTCACCGGCAAGTGGCATGTCGACGAGACCTACATCAAGGTCCGCGGCCAGTGGACGTATCTCTATCGCGCCATCGACACTGTCGGTGACACAGTCGAGTTTTGGTTCAGCGAGCAGCGCGACCTGCCTGCGGCCAAGCGCTTCTTCAGAAAGGCGCTTGAGCGTCATGGCCGACCGGATCGCGTCGTCATCGACGGGAGCCAGACCAACCACGAGGCGATCGTTTGCTGCGACATCACAAATCGCTTGCAGGATCGCTCCCGGCGCCGGCTGAAGCCGTTCCGCATCCGCCGGAGCCAGTATTTGAACAATCGGATCGAGCAGGACCATCGGCGTATCAAGCGGCGGGTCCGGCCGATGTTCGGCTTCAAATCGACGGCCACCGCCTGCACCATCCTTTCCGGCATCGAAATGATCCCCTCGATGCGCAAGCGACAGGCGAGGTACGCCTTCAATCCGAATCTGTCCCTGGCCGAGCAATTCGAAATCCTCGCCGCCTGATTGACCTCGCATCAGGCCTCTCTGCGCCCCTATTCAGCCGTTGCAACAAAACCGTTGAGCGCAATGCGGCGATAGGATTCATTCTCGGTCGCATGGGTGCCGCCGGTCGAGCAGGACGGCGACACTATGCCGGCAATGCAGGCGACCATCGCCTGGCCGTCGAGCAGGTATACGTCGTTGGCACCGTAGGCCGGCATGCCGTAGCCCGGACTTGCCCGTTCGATGACGTCAAAACCATCGAGCCCCCGGGCATAGCCGAGCCAACCCTGGTAGATGCCGCCGAGCTTGGTCTTGCGCGAGGAATTGTAGTGAGCGCGATCTGCGGCTCGATGCCATGGAAAGCAGGAGCATCGATGCCGATGGAATAGCCAAGATTGCCGTTGCCGGCCGCTTTCGGCAGATCCACCTTCGGAGTGCCGATCGCCTCGGGATCGCCGCTGCCGGTTGTCGTGGTGGTCGTGGCCGCTTGCTCCTCAGCGGCTTGTGGAGCGGCCTCGATATCGCTCGTCTCTGCCGCCGTACCTGATTTGGCTGTCTTGGCATCCTTGCTATCGGCTGCGTTGGCATCGGCAGGTTTGGCACCAACCTTGGCCGCTGCATCAGGGCTGCCGGCGGCGGCCGTTCCGCCCGGCGCGGCATCTTGCGCCACACCTGTCGTCGGCACCCCGGTGCCCGACGCCGATGTGCCTCCGCCATCCGCCGACTGCCCGCCGCCAGTGCGGCGCCGCCATTGCCGAATCCCCCCGGCGCGCTGAGTTGAGACGAAGTGCCCTGCGCTTCTTGCGCAACGGCATCTATCCCCGCACTTCCCCTAATATGACAAACGAAAGACGTTGTGCCGTCCGGAATTATCTGTCGTTGTCCGGAATTAATCCGGACTTCGGAGAGGCCGGGCCCATCACGAAAACGATCAATGACCTATGTGTCGAGCCGCCGCCGCGGTGGGAATCTGCGGGCTTCAGCGTCCGCCGAGTGCCAGCGGTAGTCGTTCGTTGAGGGTTACCAAACCTGTCGCAGGTGGGTTACCAATGCGCCTAATGAATGGCCTTAGGTTACCAATTGAGGCCGCAATTATCTCAATGAATCAGCGCCTTAGCGCCAGTTCGAAATTAATTGTCGTTGGGGCACAATGGTAACCCTGTTGACCGAAGGGCATTGGCCTATTCGAGCGAAAGCAGTGGGATATGAGCCATTTAGCAGTACAGCTGACGACAAATAATTCTGGACGCCGACGACAGATAATTCTGGACGGCACACCGACCATTGACCTTCCGCACTTCAAGCGAATTTTTTCGCCAGCGACGCCGACGAAGAGCGCGGTGAGCGACTTGCCGCCCAATGCCGACCAGCGCAGAAAACTCAACTGTGGTCAGCCACTCACTCATAGCTAGCAACCTGGCGTCGACGCGGGGCAATTCCTGAGAATTTTGTGGGGAAATGCTACATCGCGAACGTGTAGGCTATTTGACGATCGTCCCAGACCACCTCGCGGAGACAATATCAATGTCACCCCCGGCGAGTGCGGGCGCCACTCGCTCAATGAGGGTTACCAAACCTGTCGCTGGAGGTTACCAATGCGCGTGTTGGTTGGCCTTAGGTTCCCAATCGTGGCTGCAATAGCTCAATCAAAACATCCGCTTAAGGTCAGTCTGGAATTGATTGTCGTTGGGGCACATTGGTAACCTGCTGTCCAAAGGGCATTGGTCACCTCTTTGGGCGAAAGCGGCGGAATATCATCCACTTAGAAGTCTGGCCGACGACAGATAATTCTGGACTCTTGCCCCTCACGACGACAGATAATTCCGGACGTCATACCAGACTGCCATTTATGCGACTTTCGAAGCACAAACGGCGAACGTTGAGAGGGCGTTCTGTGTTTTGACGCCACTCGGCACGATGAGTTCAGGTTTATTGAGCGGTCCGTTCAGACGTCCTTTCCAACCCATCACCAAACGCCGCACGCCCGATAGATGCCCTACGAAGATCAAGCATCGTTCGGGGCGAGGCCGCCAGGCTCCGGATTCCTCAGGTCAAAGGCGGCAACCGCCCCTCGGCTCGTTATGCGTGTCCGCTCACCTCGCTTCCGCCGCGTGGTCGATAGCGTCGTTGCGGCCCGTGTCGCTCTGCGCTAAGCTCTGACCTGCTGGCCTGTTGGTACCTGCGAAATCGCAAAGCCGATGAGAACAGTCATGCGCCGCCTGCCTTCCGATCCTCCCGACCTGGCAAGGCGCCTGGACATTCTCCAGGGCCGGATCGACGACGGAACCATCGAGCCCTGGATGGCCGTCATGTTGGCCGAGCCGATCCGGCAGCGAGCCGCCCGCAGTGAACCATTGGCCTGCGAGGACCATGTGGCGCGGGCTGAAATCGAAAGCCTGTTGCTTGATCCGAACATGCTCGACATGATGAAGGCGCAGGGCCGTGGGATTTATATGCGGACCAGACCAGCGCCAACAGGCAAGCGGCCAGTCTGGCTGCCGCGCTGCTTGAGTTGAGCGGCGAGCAATCATTGAATGCCGCTCATTCAACAACGCCAGATAGCGACGAAACCGGGAGGCCAATGCAGCAGCGCCAGCATGGCCACCGGTTCGACGTGGCCGTTTCCTGTGCCGGGCCTGACCGGCAGTTTGTCCGCGAGGTCGTGCAGCGCTTGCTGCGCGCCGGCCTTGCGGTCTACTATGACGACAGCGAAAGCAACCGGGCATGGATGGTCGGGCGCAACCTCGAAGAAGCGACACTGCGCATCTACCGGGAAGAATCATCCTGCTGCGCCGTTTGCCTGTCGACGCACTACGCCGCGTCCAGATGGACGCGCGCAGAACTGGCGGCAGCACTGGAACGAAACGCTACGGACAGTGGCTATGTCCGACCGGTGCGTCTTGATGACACCGTGTTTTCCGAGATTCCACCAGCGCTGGTCTACCTTGACGCGCGTGCGGGGCGCATCCTTTCCGATCCGGTGCTGTTGTCGAAAACCTTGCCCAGGTCAACGCGCCGCTCGGAGGCGCTTCCAGTCGGTTCCGTCACGGAACTCGCAACGCTTTCCGAACAGGAACGCAAGGTGAGCGATTTTTTTTGACAGTGTCTTGCCTGCGAAACTGCGATGGAGCGGAGAAGCGACGACGGTGGCGAAGGGCACGGTCCATTTTTCCCTCGCCGGCAAGCTACAGCGCGACTGGCTGGTCCATCTGGCGCCGCCGGAAGCCAAGGTGATCCAATTGCCACCCGGTCAAAACTGGGATGCCGAGATCCTTCCGCCTTATTTGCGCATCCGCATCACGCCACGCGAGATGGCGAAGATGCTGGCTGGGGAGATCGACACGCGGCAAGCCCTGATCAGCGGCACCGTTGAAATCGCCGGCGATAAATCGCTCCTTGGGGAAGTCGGCCGGCTGCTGCGCGCGTAGAACGTGACCTGGCGGACTTCATGCTATCCGCACGCCGCGCAAGTCGTTACAGCTACAGCCCTGCCCGCCCGGCTCTGGAAGCTGTTGGAAAGCAGACACCCCGCAACAATATACTTGCACGGCATTTTTTTCCTGTGTAACGCCTAGTTGCAGCGGAGGGGATACGATGCCTGTAAAAGTCTTCATCTCTCACAAGCAAGAGGATAGCTATCAGGCGACCTACGTCGCGGAGCGTCTTCGAGCCGGGGGTCTCGACGTGTATCTTGACGTGATCGACGCCCAACTGCGCAAAGGCGGCCCGGAGCTCGCCGACTACATCCGCGACCAGCTGGCTCAGTGCACGCAATTGCTGGCGGTCATCAGTGCCAAGACGCAGGCCTCCTGGTGGGTGCCGTGGGAGATCGGGGTCGCCACCGAAAAGGAGCGATTTCTCGCCTCGTTCGTCGCCGACAACTCGCAGGTGCCCGAGTATCTGCTGAAATGGCCCTATCTCAGAACCAGCATGGATCTGGACAAATACATCAGCGAATCAAAACGGGCTCAGTCCCTGGTCGAGACACGCGTGCAGAAAGGCGAAGCAGACGCCCGCCGGACAGGCTTCCGCTCGTTCCACACGTCCTTGCGAGCTTCACTTGGGCAATAGAGGGTGGTCACTATGACGAGCAGGAAGGTAATCTTTGTGGCGTTTGCCATCGAAGACGAACGGCAGCGCGATTTCCTGAAAGGGCAGTCGCTGCATGCAAGGGCGCCCTTCGAGTTCATCGATATGTCGGTGAAGGAAGCCTATGAAAACGACTGGAAAGACAAGGTGCGCACGCGCATTCGCCGCTCCGACGGGGTGATCGCCCTTGTGAGCAGGAATTCGCTCACGTCAAGCGGACAGAAATGGGAAATCCAATGCGCGAAGGACGAGCAGAAGAAACTGCTCGGGATCTGGGCCTACGCAACGGATCGCACTGCGCTTGCAGGCGTGCAAACCCTGCCGTGGAGCGATACAAACATCGCCGGTTTCATCGATTCCCTGTGAACTGGATGCGCAAAGCCCTCATTGTCGGTATCGACCACTATGACCGCCTGCAGCCTCTTAAAGGCGCTGTGCAGGATGCCAATTCGGTGGCCGGCGCGCTCGCCCGACACGCCGACGGCAGCGTCAACTTCGCCACACCCAATGTGATGACGGCAAGCGGCGTCCATGATGCCGTAACCAGATCAGACCTTCGCCAGGCGATCCAGGCCTTGTTCAAGGACGATCCCGAGATCGCTCTGCTTTACTTCGCCGGTCATGGCTACGTTGACGAGACGGGCGGGTTCGTCTGCGCAAGCGACGCGATGGACGGCTTCGACGGCATACCGCTGAGCGAGGTGATGACTTTTACCCGCTCCTCGCGTGCCGCCAACAAGATCATCATCCTTGACAGTTGCCACAGCGGGGCGGCCGGGGACCGCGCGGGAAGTGGCGGCATTGCCGAAATCGGGCCGGGCATGACGCTGCTGACCGCCTCGACGGCCGATCAATACGCCTATGAAGGAGCCAATGGCGCTCCTGGCGTCTTTACAAATTTGCTGGTCGACGCCCTTAACGGCGCGGCGGCGAATCTGGTCGGTGACATTACGCCCGGCAGCGCCTACGCCCATATTGATCAATCGCTGGGTCCATGGGGCCAGCGCCCCGTTTTCAAGACCAACGTGAAGAATTTCGTCTCGCTCAGAAGAGCGGCGCCACCGATTTCGCTGGACGATCTTCGCCGCCTGGCCGAGCTCTTCCCGCAACCTGGTCACAATTTTCAGCTGGATCCCGCCTATGAGCCTGAGCGCCCGGCCCAGCCTGTGAATACAGCAGAAATTCCAGCCCCCGACCCGGCAAAGACCGCTGTTTTCAGAATCTTGCAGAACTATGTGAAAGTTAATCTGGTCAGGCCCGTCGACGCCGATCATATGTGGCATGCCGCAATGAGCAGCAAATCGTGCCACCTGACGGCTCTGGGTGAGCACTATCGCAACCTGGTCGCCCGACGGCTGATTTAGCGGTAGTGTTTGTCGATGACCAAAGCTCACCGCAACGACCTGGCCACCCTGATCGAAGAACTGGCTGCTCTCGAGCATGAGCGCTGGGCACACTGGCAGACATTCGTGCACTCGAAGGGCGAACGGTTGCCCGACGGCTCTCTCGTGCTTCCCGCGGATCTGGTTCAGCGTTGGGAGCGACAGATCGCCATGGCCTACGATGACCTAGCCGAACAGGAGCGTCAGAGCGACCGGGAGCAGGTGGAAAAGTACTTTCCGATCATAAGGCGCTGGCTGGCGTCCAGAGGGTATTCGGTTTGACAAAAGACTTCGAAACCTTCCGCGACCCGTTGCTCTCGCTTTTCCAGTCAGCCGCCGTCGATGTCGGCAAAAAAATGGACCAGCAATCCGCGTCGCGCGGCGGTCCACGCAGCCAGATCGCGTCTTCCGCCAAGAGCGACCTGGAGGCAATCGCCACATCGATCGCTCGACGCGAGCGCGGTGAAGAAGACGATGCAACACCTGCCGCACGCGATCTCTCAAAGCTCGGAATCGCACGCGCCTGCGCGGAATGGGGTCTGCGCTACCTCAAGGCCGTCGCCCTCGGCAATCAGGCCTCGATCCTCGCATTGGAAGACGAGTTCACCGCGGGAACCTGCGACCCGGCCTGGCTTGGAACGCTCAGGGAGTACAGGTCCTATTTCGACGCCAGCGGCAAGCGAAAGCCGATTCCGTATATCAGGCCGGCCCAGATCGGCGCCCAGGTCATCGAAATCAAGGCGGATGCGAGGATCGGGCTGCTCGCGGACTGGGGCACAGGCGCCCGTCCGGCCGTCGAGGTGCTGAAAGCGCTGGCTTCGGACCAGGCCGACGTCTTGGTCCATCTGGGCGATATCTACTATTCCGGCACGCCATCGGAATGCGCACAGAATTTCCTGCAGCTGATGAATCTGGTGCTTCGCCAGGCTGCGGCCGTGCCGGTATTCACGCTCTCCGGCAACCACGACATGTATTGTGGCGGTGTGGGCTTCTATGACCTGATCAAGCAACTGAACCCCTCGCCTCTCACGCAGCCGGCGAGCTTCTTCTGCCTACGGTCAGCTGACGAAAACTGGCAGTTGCTGGCGATGGACACCGGGCTGCACGACGACAATCCGTCGGGAATAGCCGACGCCTTGACCTATCTTGAGGATGACGAACTGGAATGGCATTGCGACCGCATCCGGGAATTTCCAGGGCGAACCATCCTGTTGTCGCATCATCCGCTTTTTTCGGCGTTCTCGGCCATCGGAGCGCCAGGTGCGGACGGAAAGAGGACCGCCGTCAATCCGAAGCTTTTGACAGCGTTCGAACGGCTCTCTGCCGAAAAGGCGATTGCTGCATGGTTCTGGGGGCATGAGCACAATCTGGCGATCTACAACCCGTTCGCTGGTCTTTCGCGCGGACGCTGCGTCGGTCACGGCGCCGTCCCGGTTTCGGTGCTCGACCAGATCTATGAGCCGGTTGGCGATTTGGGCGACACACCGACCATCATTCCCGGGACAGAACTCGGCAGGGGCCCGGGCGTCTACAACCATGGCTATGCCATGCTTGCCTTTCGTGGCAAGGCGTGCCGGGCGGAGTATTTCGAGGTGGCGGGCGGGAAGAAGAAGCTGATCTTCGGCGAGGACTTCGAATAGACCTCGCGCGTTCCTGCGCGGGCAACTATCGCAGGTCCCGACCGGCTCAGCCGAAATTGTCGAGCTGCACCACCAGAATCGCTGAAAAGACCTCGGCGACGAGCCGCTTGGCCTCGCCTGGCTGGATAACAGATAGGGCGCCGGGATCTCAAGGTCGTCGAGCACCTTGATTAAGGAGCCCCGGCGTAGATCATCGGCGTACAGGATGGAGCGTGCCGTTCCAAGAACAAGGCACCACACGTGATGGAAAAAACCTTGTCCTTCCCTCCGAAGGTCGGCTTCTTCCCGATACCGGTGAGAGGTACCGCGGCACTCGATATCCAATTAGGCAAAACCATAGCCTGTAAGGAGTTGGTGCACCCAGAAAGGGCTCAACTCAAAAAACTGTCGGGAAACCAACGCGCCATCAGGATGTATTTGAATTGGCTTCTCAGTTGTTACGTCATAGTAATTTAGAGAAACCTCCCCTGGCCAGGCAAAATCTGGTTCAAATGGTACTTCCGCGTACGGGTTAAAGTAGATGTGCAGCCCATCAAGGTGGCTCTCGTGATGAAACGAGGAATGCAGGATGTGCACATCGGACCCTATGATGTCGCTGCCGAAATCCCATCTTTGCGTCTTTAGATAGTTCATTTTGTCTACCTGAAATCGATGGACCCCGAGCTGCCACAATGGTGAGCCGAGCGGAATCCTGTCCTTCTCGATCGTTCGATAGCGGCTTGCCCTGACCAGTCTCTCAATCCTGCTTTCAGCGACTGCCTTGCCGAAAGTTCCGACTGTGGAGAAGATGACAGCGCTGATCTCCCTATAGGAATCGTTCGTGAAAATCCCCATTTCAACCGGCGCGCCGGAGGCCGTCGCGATCGATCTTATCCTGTCTTGCCTAAGCTCAGTTCCTTCGAGTACTGGTGCGCCAATTCCGAACAGGACCAGGTTTATCAGCTCGTTGTTCTGCATGAGGGATCGCATGTTGTCGAATGGCGCAACAGCAATGACGAACGGCCGGTCCTTGACGTGGGCTAGCGAGCAATAAGGATGCTTCTTGCCATCGCTCCCTTGGAAAATTTTCAACTTGTCTCTGATTTTTCCAACCAGCTTTAGGGCGCCACGATCCTTGAAACCTTGATAGCCGTAAGGTTGCCTTTCATCGTCGCCGGCAGGATGGTCTGATATTACCGCCTCGATGTTGAAATGATAGTTTTTCGGTGTCGTCACGACGAAATCTGGCGAGGACTTTGAATAATCCACGCTGCATCCCAGTTCACTCAAAACCTTGTTGAGATAGATCTCCCACATCGACGAATTGAATGTCGATTGAAATTCAGTGACGAATTTTCTCGCCTCCCCGCTCCTATCAAGCAAGCCCGCCGCCCAACCCTGAATGATTGGCTTTACCTTCGCATAGCATTCATTGTTTCGAATTTCGTGAAAGCTCTTGTGAAGTTTGCTGTCTGGCAATATCGGGTCAAATAATTCCATCATGCTGTGTCACGCCTAATCAGGATTTGAAGTCGTACTGCGGATGCTCGCTGCAGGATCAGACGGGGCTACCCGCGATCACGCCTGCGAAGAGTGTCTGGCTGCCCTTCTGCCAGAAATGGCATCGATCGCCTTTTGACAGCTCAGGTTTCCGTCGATCGCCGGGTTATCCGCAGTGTCGGAAGACCTCCAACTAGAATCGCGTTATTATCGTGCATTGGCGTTCTACGTACTAATTATTGGAATTTCGCAAGTGGCTAGAAATCATCGGATATTCATTTCCTTTGCCATCGAAGACGAATGGGCTCGCACGCGAATGGTGGGGCAAGCCAGAAACGAGCGCACGCCATTCGAATTCGTGGACATGTCTGTCAAGCGTCCTTGGGATGAGGCTTGGAAAACCCAGTGCCGAATTCGGATCAAAGGTTGCGACGGAATGATTGCAATGGTTACGAAGAACACCGTCAAAGCTGACGGCCAGCTTTGGGAGGTGCGCGCGGCGCTTCAGGAAGGGGTACCGGTGCTGGGCATTTACGCCACTCAGGACAACCGGCCGTATTTTTTGCCTTCCGAATTCCAATACGTGCAGGTCGTCGGCTGGACCTGGGACAACGTCAGCTCATTCATTGAGGACCTCTAGCATGGACCGGCGGGCTTTGATCGTCGGAATCGATCAATACGACAATTTTTCGCCACTCTCGGGCTGCGTGGCGGACGCGGACTCAATCTTGACCGTGCTTGCGCGCAACGAGGACAGATCGGTGAATTTCGACTGTCGGAAGTTCACGAGTACGGCGACGGATCGTATTACCCGACCGTTCTTGCGTGCGCGATGGAAAGAGCTGTTCGGTTCCTTCACCGGTGACGCCGTCTTCTACTTTGCCGGCCATGGCGGGCCGAGCCAATTGGGCGGCTATCTCGTCACTCAAGATGGAGAAGAAGACGACCTTGGCCTACCCATGAATGAGATCGTTCAACTGGCCAATGATTCGCCTACTCGCTCCGTGCTGATCGTCCTAGACTGCTGTTTCAGCGGCGCGGCCGGAAACTCTCCTAGCCTGCAGACCCCAGGACTCTATCAAGCCACCCTTCGCGAAGGCGTTACAATCCTTGCGGCATCGCGACCCACTCAAACCGCTGGCGAGATAGATGGCCACGGCCTGTTCACCGACCTTGTGCTGGGTGCGTTGCGCGGGGGCGCAGCGGATGTCAGAGGGAGGGTCTCCGCGGCGGCCATTTACGGCTACGTTGAATCAGCCATCGGGTCCTGGGCACAACGGCCGCTTTACAAGTCCCATGCCGCAAGGCTCGATCCCATTCGTCTGTGTTCGCCCAAAGTTCCGGATACGCTTCTGCGTGAGCTCCCTCATTTCTTCAGCACCAAGGACGCCCAATATCGGCTGGACATGAGTTACGAGGAAACCAACGGTGCCGCGAAAGCCGCAAATGTCGAGACCTTCAAGAAATTCAAGACGCTGCAACTCGCTGGCCTCCTCATGCCGAAACTCGGCTCCGACCTCTATTGGACTGCGGAGCGATCCGGATCGGTGGAGTTGACGGCCTTGGGGCAGTTCTATTGGCGGCTGGTCGATGAGGACCTGATTTGATCCGGGCGGGAGAGACCGGCCACCAAGCCGACGACGGCATGGATTGGCCTTGGGTATGCAAAAGCCTTCGTGACTTGCTTGTTGCATCCGACGGGAACGAGGCGGTGACCTTCCTGGCGAAAGCGACGGATCACCCGTTTGCGGAAGTGGCGCTGGCGCAAAGCCTGGGCCAGGAGTTTATCGGGCTGGGCCTGATAAGTACCGACGTCCGATGGGACGGTTCCAATTCATGAAAATTTTCATCTCCCATCAGCAGACCGATACCGCACTCGCCACCTGGATCGCGAAGCGGCTCTGGATATATCATACGATCGACTCCTATCTTGACGTCGTTGATCCTGAGTCTTCCAAGAAAGGCGATCAACTCGGCGAGCATCTCCGGGACGAGCTCGACAAGTGCGACCAATTGCTTGCAGTGGTGTCGCAAGCGACCAAGGGATCATGGTGGGTACCTTGGGAAATCGGTGTCGCAACGGAGAAGGACTACCCGATCGCCACGTACGCAAGTGATGACACCTCACTTCCCGAATATCTAAAAAAATGGCCGTATCTTCGAAGCCAGCAAGAGCTTGATATCTATGCAAGGATCTCCAAAACCGCGCATGATACATACGTCAACAACAAGCGCTACGTAACCGAGGAAGTGGCGCGCAAGAGCGGACGGCGCTTGTTCTATCGGCAGTTGAGGCAACTGCTCGGCCAGATCTAGACGGAGCGTCCGGGCCGATCGAAGTCCGTCTTATATGTAGTACTTGAACGGCAGCTTGGGCTCGCCCGTCTGCGGTGCCGCGAGGATCACGTCTCCCACTGCATCGGCAAAACGTATGGTCACCGGTAGTCGATCATTGTGCAGACATGAATTGAAGTTGATCTTCGTCAAGCCCATTACATCATTGAGAACCGTCTTCAGTTCGCACTCTCCGCGGTGAATGCGCACCTCTATGGGGTTTGGAGTTTCCGGCCCTAGATAAGTATCAACGCGGGGGGCGAATCCTGATGTCCAAAGAAACGCGCGACGCTCGTGCAGGATCAGAGCCGTTCCCCGGATGACCGGATATCGACCGGGCCGGTAGAGTTTCATACGGTCTTTGGCATCGGAAATCTGTACCCCGACGACGTTGGTGCCTGGAGCTGCCGCCTCGAAGCCCTTCCATTCTGGGTCCGCGAAGGAAGATTTGGCATGAATGAACAATTCGGTGGGAGCCCGTCCATCATGCATAAGCCTGTATTCGCCGACGACCATTTCCACCAGGTTGCGTGCCGCGTCCTCGCTCAGATGGAATTGCCTCGACTCGGAATGGAACCAAGGACCGAGCGCACCACGAAACACGACCCCCTCACCGCTCGAAAGAAACATCTGGGCTGCACAACAGGCAAAACGGTTATCGGAGCTGTTGTCTTGCCGCTTGTAGGCTAGACCGACATAGCAAACACCGGGCCTGACGTTGGCCAACTGCCATGGGCGCCCACCATCCTTGTAATAGGCTCCGGTCAAGATTTTCCACGCTATAGTTGCGGGATCCTCCAGCCGCCGAAGCGGCCGTCCGATTTTGTTCAGGAAATCGTTCGGAGCCAGGGTGGTTTCCCTGACGATCTGGGTGACGATCCGGTCCTTGAGCAGGCGTGCCTTTAGTTGGCGCCTGAAATGGGTGGCATACTGATAGATTTTCGCGGCTTCCAAATCCTCGGGAAAGAACGTCGGCTGCACCATCAGAGCCCTGGCAGCGGACTTCGACAGCTTTACCGATCCACGGACCCGGTCCGCCTTAGGCACGCTCGATTGCGGCCGGCCCAGCCTGTAGATTTCCTCGGGAATGACCACGAACCAAAAATTCGGAGGGGATTCTAGGCGATTGGCGGCTGCGACCAACGGGTCGACGTACAGATCCACAGTGGTTTTGATCGCCTCATTTCTGTTCTCCAAGCGAAGCGCACGAGACACGGCCGCGGGGTCGATGCTATCGATGACGTAAGGTGGTTGGTCGGGCCAGGCACTCGCGAAGGCAGCGCCATAGCCTGGAAACGGCACATGCTGCGGGTCGCTATTGGCGGCCTCTATGAACTTGCCGACCGAATTCATCCATTGACGGAAGCGAGCGACTCCCGCAGGCGTGCCGATCACCCCGAAGTTGATCGGTGCTCGTCCTCCATCGCCGGGACCAAACAGAAACAATCCGTCCCGCGGGTAGGCCATACGCTGGCCATAACGAAACTCAAGCATCGGCTCGTCGACATGAATGGCTCTCAACGTGTCAGTCCTCATCCTCGAGTATGTCGGCGTCATTCTCATCATCGAAGTCCGGCTCCTCGTCGGAGCTTGCGAGAATGTCGTACGTTTCCTCATCCTCCTGCTCCTCAGCGGTGGTCGCTTCTCCCTCCAGGCCGAACGGCACGTCGAATTGGACTGGAGGCAATTCAAGCTTGATGACGGCATCACCGCCCATATCGATGGACAACTCGGACGCATCGCCGGCGACCCATGCCAGATAGGCAAGCATCAGGTCGCGCCAACGATCATTACGCCAAGACTTGCACATGGTCCGGCGCATCTTGTGCATGCGGCTCGCGTCACCGACAGTCGACCTACCATCCACCGTAAAGATCACATGTCCGGATAGGCGAAAATGGATAAACGGAGCGGTAGCTGGCCATGCGCTGAGCCCATAATGCCAGAACACGTTTCGCGCCTTGGATTGCCCGACGAGTTGGCGGCGTCCAGATGGGCCGTCATCCCAGGCAAAGGCTTTCTTCTCTAGTCCGACCGTATCCCTTTCAGGCCACCACATGTATCGGCCATTTGCCATTTCCGTGGATCGCAACCCGGTGTGCTCGAGGCGTCGATCGAACCCTTTTCTCATCAGATCGACGAGATGGCGTCGCGCATCACCCACTTCAATACGATAGCCGGGCGCGCCTCTCGCAAGAAACTCCTCCGTTTCCACTATTCCTGTAATGCTTATGGGAAGATCGTCCCCGAAGTGTTCATGCAGTGACGGTGGCGAGGCAAAGCTGAGAAACCCGCGCCCCCTAGGCACCAACGGCAGTGAACAGCTCTCTATTGCGCGATCCTTGGCACCGATCGAAATCCCGCCAGCAAAGTCGTAGATTCGTAGATCTCGCGGTAAGGCCTTTACCCGCAGCCAATTCGATACTAACCGTTCGCTGGTCTCCACCACACTGCGCCCACCTCGTAGAGAAATCTCGCGCCAGATTTGGGAGCGCTCGGATACGCCTCGGCGCGGTATGCCAGCGGCATCCAAGGTTTCGAGCAGGTCACGCAAGCCCTGAGCCCACCCTTCGCCAAAATCGACGCGCTGGGCATGGACGATCTGGTAAGAGGAATCATATTCCGCTGTCCGCAAGGGAATAACGAAGCTATCGTCCTGAATTCCCTTACCGGTCGCCAGAGCAACACTGATTTCGTTTCTTACTCCTTGCTTGGCCACACTGACCGGGTTGGAGACGACTAGAACTTTTGCGGCAAGGTTACGGATCGCACGTTCAAGGATAACCTCCCAGTTATCTCCGCCTTTGAGACGAAATATATCCGCCCAAACGTCATAGCCCATGGCGTCGAGGCGATTTCCCAGCCATAGCGTGAACGCATTGTCTTCCGGCGTCGCGTGGCTGATGAAGATGCTTTCGCGGATCACATCTTGTGATTTGCCGGCGACAAGTGCTTCAGAAGCGAGAATTTCCACCAAAGTCTCCGAATCCGTTCAACATAAATGAGAATATAGCGAAACAACGCCGATGCCAGTCAAGGCAGCTAATTGATGCTGGGCCGGCCCACCAGTCAGAACGGCTGGGTGAACCGCCTCTCCGGAAGATCGCCGACCGTAACTCGGTGTTCCGAGGCGTTTGTGGAAACGATGTAGCCCATCACGCCTTCCTTTGATTTGACGAAAGCCAACATCGATTGCCCGCTAGGAAAAGTCATTTGCCCAGAAGCGATCTCCAAAGCGGCGCTCTCTCCGGCGTATCGATGAAGCGTGATCGGTCGCTCGATGACCTCGATTTCCAACGAGTATTTGAACGTGACATCTTCCACAGGCAAGCGCTGGCCCAAAGCGTCTATGACGGAAAACTCCTTCAAGGACACAACGATTTCACCGTTCAGCGCACGGCGGTTGGAGCTGTTGCGGATTTCGGGTGGTAAGTGATCCAGGATGAGGGATCGAGCGTCCTCACCGGTGTAAAGCGAGCCGTCCGCGCTATACACCTTCGAGGGATTAGCGGCCCTTCTGCCATCCTCCACCACACGGACAAAAACTTCGATTGCGGTGAAATTGTAGAACTGGCCCACGATCGTGACGTTGCCAATCCATTCGAAGGACTCGCCTCGGACAACTCCATACACGTCAGGTTCAATGCAGCAGCCTTTGTGCGGGCCGTGTTCGTAAAGCCGTTCGCAGAAACGACAATCCCGCGGTGGATTCCGGTCTTTTCGCATTTTTTAGCGAAAGCCTCGATCTGGGGAACACCTACCTTTCTTCCTTGGTCCCTGCATTCGATGGCGGTTATGCTTGGTCCGTGATGCGTATCGCGGACAATCAGGACATCATGTTCGCGAAGCCGTCCCGTGTCCTTGTCGCGCAAGCGCGGGGAGAACTCCACAATCACACCATCCCGGTGCGCGAGCATGCGTTCCAGATTAGCTACGAAAGCATGGAAACGCTGGCCTGGTCGTACGGTAGCTATGGTTTCTGGCACGGCAGCGATTTCAATTCAGATTGGTGCTTGCGGGCAGGCTCGCCGCGTGCAGGCGCAACACGATGCTAAGCGCATCCTTTGCAGGAACAAACGCGTGGTTGTAATCGAAAGCGTGCCAATCGATTTCCGTACGCGCGCCAAGTCTATCCTGATGGATCTTGTCCCGAACGGCTTTTGCGCCGCGCAGCTTGGCTTCGAAGCCGAGCGCGCCATGCGGGTCCGTCAACGTCACCAGAGCCCCAATCCAATCGTTCGGCGCGATCGCTGGGGCGGCGGCTCCATCGTTATTTTGATTACGAAGCCAAAGCGCTGAACCGATGCCCTCGCAGACCGAGAACACTCCGACACAGAACTCGAATGTCAACAGCTGACTGTAAGATTCAAAGAGTACCGCCTTCTTTGAAACCCGCATAGCATGCGGCACTATCAAGGCAGCTTTCATCTCTAGGCCGACGAGTATGTGTTTAAGGTTGGAACGTAGACGATTCTGGACTCCGGCGTCGAGGCCCGCGGGTATTGTTGCGTTCAGCCACGGCTCCCATGCAGCGGCAGTGGATAGGGGCTCCGCATAACCTGGGGGATCTTCCGGATACTGTGCAAGGTAGAACATTGCGCTCGCTCACTGCATGGGACATTTGTAGACAATATTGCACTGGCTGACTGAGAGAAAGTGCGTTGCATGCGAAGGCTTTACCCAACCTGCTCGACCAAAAGCGACCTCTACAGACTTCAGTTATGTAAAAGCAGTGGACGGCAATCCAAAATCTCAGTCGCGGGAATTCTACGATGCCTGCCACAACCCTGGCGAGGGATGATCAAGGTGATCCGAAAATCGAAGTACGACGGCAGCAGGAAACAGGTCTCCGCCAGTTCGATCAACAGATGGTCGGCCTCCAGGCGTGCGATCATGCTCTCTGCGGTTTCACGGTCCCGCGCCGACATCTTCGACGGATCGGGAGCGTCAAACATGTCTGGATGGTCGGCAATGTTGTAGTACTGGTTGCCGTAGTCGCGAGCGATCCCCCGCACCTCGTGGCGTTCGGTGCGAAGATTGAAACGCCCATAGACCACCGTCTTCCAAACATCGTCCGTACCTTTGAGCGGTTCGGCGCGATATTCGAGGTCCGGATTGACGTCGATGTGCGCCTTCTCGGGCGGGCGGCCACGAACGGCGCCAGTGCGTGTTTCGCGCAGTTTGTGGGTTTCCTCATCAAGATCGACGATTGGCCCCCGATCATCGCCCAGCGGAGTTGGGCGTCGCGGCGCACGAGCGTGAATCCCGCAATGACGAAGCGCTGGCTATCAGCATGCAAAAAGGCAAGGTCGCGGACGTCGCCGACGGGTGTGAAATTCAGGATGAGCCCGTCTGGCAGGCCCGCTAACGTGCGCAGCGCGTCCTCTCTACGATTCCCACTGGTCGCAAAATCAAAGAAATCCGAGAGCGAAAAGAGATGATCCTTTTCAGGCCGCAGAGCGAAGAAATGTACCGGCGGCTCGGCGCAAAACTCTAGGAAACTCTCCATTACGTTAAAGGTCGACGGCAATGTCAGCAATCCATGCCCCAATTGCCTGTCGTTGTACTCCATAAGGAATTCCCTGGTTTGCATGTCGATCGGATAACCTGCACCCGAAGGTTATCCGCAATCATGCGCTTGTAGGCGCTGCCAAGCGCCCGATTGATCACCTTCTTGCGCAGGCGGCGCTCGTTGCGGGGCAGCTTTTCGATCTGCTCGAGGACATGCTTTGGGAGCAGCCGGTGGTCCGGCTGCGCATGGGTGCCAAGCTCCTTCAAACGATCCGTGCGTCCCATTCCGATCACTTTCTAACTGTTTGCGACACTGCCGGGTTGGTTCGATACTCGACTTCCGACTAGCTTTTTCTGCGGTGAGAGTAATTCAGAGGGCTTCTATGTCGATGTGATTTCAGGACATGCGATTAAATTGTACTGCACACCCGAGCATGATTCTGGGAATAGTAGAAACTGCCGGACGGACGCGTCACCTTCGCCAATCCTTTCCCAAGGAGGCCAAACTCGCAGTCTCAGGCGCTTGCTATCGAAGCGCGGAGCTTCAGTATTTGACGAGATCCGTTCTCTTTGTGCAGGCTCAAAATCCTGCCGTTCGGCGGATATTTGACCGGAATCACTCGCGTGCCTAGGTTTTGGCATGTTTGAAATCACCGGTGACGACATCGCTCTTTTGAACGACGAGGACCTTCGGACCCTTGTCGCTCTTCTTTGCGAAGCGGAATTGCGCCGCCGTGGCCTGCCCGCTTCGGCCGTGACCTGGGGCGGCAATCAAACCGCCGCCGATGGCGGCCTCGACGTCCGCGTTTCCCTTCCCGCCGGAACGCCGATCGACGGGTTCGTCCCACGCGCCGCCACCGGCTTTCAAGTGAAGAAACCCGACATGCCCCGCGGCGAAATTCTCGCCGAAATGCGCCCTGCCGGAATGGTCCGCCCCGTCATTGAGGAACTGGCGACGCAAGCGGGCGCCTACATCATTGTCAGCGCGACCGGATCGACGGCCGACGGTGTGCTCGCCAACCGGCGCAAGGCGATGGCCGATGCGGTCAAGAACATTCCGCAACGTGATCAGCTCGCTCTCGATTTTTATGATCGCGGGCGCGTCGCGACATGGGTACGCGATCATTCAGGCCTCATCCCATGGGTTCGCGATCGCATCGGCAAATCCCTGTCAGGATGGCAACCCTATGGCTCTTGGGCGCACGCGCCTGCTGGCAGCGACGATAATTACCTATTGGATCACACATTGCGCATCCAGACCGACAGCGCGGAAAATGGTGGTGGGGTCTCCGCGCTCGCTGGCCTCGAGAAAATCCGGGATCTTCTGGGTCAACCCGGTAAAGTCGTGCGTTTGGTCGGACTTTCCGGTGTGGGGAAAACCCGCTTCGTCCAAGCACTTTTCGATCCAGCTGTCGGCGCGGGCAATCTCGACCCATCGCTAGCCATCTATGCCGACATGGCAGACACCCCTGATCCGCAACCGATCGCGCTCACCAGCAATCTGGCCGCCCGACGCGCGCGGGCGATCTTGGTCATAGACAATTGCCCGCAGGAACTGCACCGGCGGCTTTCGGAACTCATCCGTACCGCCGGCAGCACGATCAGCGTAATCACAATCGAATACGACATCCGGGAGGACGAACCCGAGGGCACCGAAGTTTTTGCGCTGGAACCGTCGTCGCCCGATCTAGTCCAGAAACTGATCAGCCGGCGCTTTGCGTCGATCTCCGATGTCGATGCACAGACCATCGCCGAATTCTCAGGCGGAAACGCTCGGATCGCCTTGGCACTCGCGGCAACGGTGGGCAAGAATGAATCGCTTGCCGGACTAACTGACGACGGCCTTTTCCGGCGGCTGTTTCAACAACGGCACGAGCACGACAGCGAGTTGCTGCTCGTAGCGCAAGCTTGTGCGCTGGTCTTCTCGTTCGATGGCGAATCGGTCGCTGGCGACGAGTCCGAGATCGCTCGCCTGGGTGGCCTGGTCGGCAAGACCGCTGCCGAGATTTTCGCCGGCATCGCCGAGCTTCGCCGCAGGGATCTCGTGCAGCAGCGCGGAATATGGCGAGCAGTGCTGCCGCACGCCATCGCAAACCGCCTCGCCGCCTTGGCGCTACAAAACATTCCTTGGCCAACCGTTGAAGCCCAACTCGTCAACGGAGCGTCGGAACGGCTGCTCAGATCATTTTCGCGGCGCGTCGGCTACCTTCACAGCAGCAAGGAAGCGGTTGCAATCGTTGAGCGCTGGCTTAGTCCTGACGGCTATGTGGCTGACCTCGCCAACCTGACTGGGCTCGGACGGGCAGTCCTTGAAAACATCGCACCGGCGGCGCCGGCGGCCGCCCTCGATGCTATCGAGCGAGGGGCTCGCGGAACTCAGAGCGATACAATGCGAGAAAACGGCCGGCATCTCCTGCGGCTTCTGCACTCACTTGCCTACGACGCCGAATTCTTTGATCGGGTGGTAGCCCTCCTGGCAAGCTTCGCCCGCCCGGGGGCCGATGGCGCGACCGATGAGGTGTCCGACGCCGTGGAATCCTTGTTCTACCTCTATCTCTCCGGCACCCACGCCGGCATCGATCAACGCATCCGCGCTGTAGACACCTGGCTGCGCTCGGCAGATCCGGCCGAGCGGCTGCTAGGCATTCGAGCGTTAGGCGCGATGCTCGAGGCCTATCACTTCGCGTCCTCATACAATTTCGATTTTGGCGCGCGGTCGCGTGATCACGGCTACTATCCGCAAACGGATGCCGAAGTGCTCAATTGGTTCGAGTCCGCGCTAAACGTTGCCGGAACGCTTGTAGTCGCGAACCCTCCGGCAGCTCCCGCCATCCGCGCCCTACTGGCGGAGAAGTTCCGTGGGCTATGGACGTCGGCTAGCGCATTCGACGCGCTCGAACGGACGGCCAAGGCGATCGCAGCCAAAGGCTTTTGGCGCGAGGGGTGGATCGCTGTCCGTCGGACGCAAAAGTTGGACGCTTCTGCAATGCCCGTTGATATCGCCGCGCGCCTGGGCGGTCTCGAGAGGATTCTGCGGCCTGCCAATCTCATCGAGCACGTGCGAGCGATCGCCATGAATCGCAGAGGGATCGGCAGCCTTGACCTCGATGATATCTATGGCCCCGATGACGACATCGAGGTGGAAAGCGCGCGCAACGATCGCATCGTATTACAGCTTGGAGAAGACCTGGCGCGTGACGCGGATGCCTTTGCCGTCTTGCTTCCCGAACTCGTTAGCGCCGAAGGGCGGCTATGGCTGCTGGGGCGCGGTATGGCCAATGCGGCGCCTGATCGCGGCGCTCTATGGGGCGCGCTTGTCGGTGAGTTGGCGAAGACACCGGAATCCAACCGGAATGTTCAGGTGCTGCGTGGAATTCTAAATAGGATTGCTGAACAGGATGCGGCCGCAGCTGATGGGCTTCTCGACGCCGCTTTGCTGCATAACACATTGGCGCAGTGGTTCCCGATCCTGCAATCCGCCGTGCCGATCAATTCACGAGGGATGGCGCGTCTCCGACTATCGCTCGCAAGCAACACAGCCCCGATCGCTCAGTTTCATGTACTGGCCTGGGGCCGCGTGACCGATGGTATCGACCCACGCGAGCTGGCCGATCTGATCGTGACGATCGCCGACAAAGCCGGCGGCTTCGACGTAGCTATTGAAATTCTTTCGATGCGCTTTCACGCTGATCGCTCAAAAAAGTCCGAGCCGTCGCCGGAGCTTCTGGAAGCCGGGCGCGAGCTTCTCCGGCGTACCACCTTCGGCGACAAGGATGACCGCGAAGACCACCGGTTGGGACGAATTGCGCTGTCATGCCTGGTTGGCGATGACGGGGCCTCGATAGCTTGCAATCTCGTCGGAAGGCTTCTGGAGGCTACAAAAGAGCACAAGACCCAAGCTTATTATCACGACGATCTGGTGAAGGGCGTTGTGAAAGCACAACCGGTTGCCGCCCTCGACGGGCTTTTTGGCGGCGATGCGGCGCTGCGCAAATCCGGCGTGCGAGCTATTGAAGACATGAGCCATATGCATGGCAACCCGATGGATTCTGTACCGGATCACGTCCTCCTTGCATGGTGCGAAGCCGACGCAGCAATTCGCTATCCCGTTGCCGCCGCGACAATCACGCTGTTCCGCCGGCCGGAGGAAAAAACGCCGCGGCAATGGACCCCTGCGGCGCGGCTGGTGCTGGAAAAGGCACCTGACCGTGTACAGGTCTTGGCCGAATTTCTACGGCGGTTTCGGCCACGAACGTGGACGGGCTCGCGCGCTGCGATCATCGAGACGAACGCGCGTATGCTGGATGAGTTGGATTTTGGCGGTGACACCGCCGTGATCGACTTTGTTCAACAAGCGAAGAAGGGCCTTGTGGAAGCGGTTGCCGAGGAACAGCGGTGGGAGACACAGCGCGACCGCCGCCGAGACGAGCGTTTCGAATGAACCGCTTCTTGCCCGAAATATGCTACAAATTTCGGACAACGACGGCGCCAAGAAATCCTGGCCCTTTTGTGCTTAAACAGTCAGCCTATTGAGGCAGCTGCGAACACCCGCAATGGACAGGGCTACTCGATCTCGACGTCGGCGTTTCTATGATGAGATGAAAACTCGGGCATGATATCGCCGGCCAGCAGCTTTTCCTTCGACAGCAGCCCGGCGTCCTCGAGCGCCTCGAAATCCGGCAGCTGGCGCAGCGTGGCGAGCCCGAACTGCGACAGAAAATTTTTGGTCGTCACATAGGTGTAAGGCGCACCCGGCTGCGGGCTGCGCGGCCCCGAGGCGATCAGTTGCTCAGCGCGCAGCACGCCGATCAAATCGCGCGACACCTCCTTGCCGAAAAAGCTCGACAGCTCGCCGCGCGTGATCGGCTGGAAATAGGCAATGCACATCAGCACCAGCGCCTCCGATTGCGTCAGCTCTTTTGGCCGCTCGCCCGCTGCCGTGCCGAAGGCGGCGCGGATGGCGTCGCCAAAGATTTTCTTGGTCCGGTGCTGCCAGCCGCCGGCGACCGCGACCAGCTCATAAGGGCGGCCGGCGAGCTCGGCGCGAATGTCGTCGATGATCAGCTCGAGATTGCAGTTTTTTCCCACCACCCGCGCCAGCACACTACGGGTCACCGGTTCATTTGCCGCAAAGATCACCGCTTCGACGCGGCCCATCCACTCGCGCCAGCGCAACTCTGGCGGCAGGTGGTCCAGCTCGGTGTCGAGCAGTACAGGCTGTTCGTTCGGCTTGCGGCGGGCGGACGCTTCGCTCATCGCTACAGCCCGAACAGCCGGAAAGTGGTGCGGCCGGAAAGCTCGCGCACGGCCTCCAATTGCTGCAGCCGGTCGAACAGCCGCCGCGATGCAAAGCGGGAAAGGTTTTTGGTTGTCAGCGAGCCCGAAACGGCGTCTTCACTGAGCAGAAGAAAGATTACGTCGCCGGCGCCCTTGGCGCGCAGTTTTGGCGCCAGCGCCAGGATTTTTTCGGCACAACGCGACAACTCGGCGGCCAGCCGGCAGGCCTCTGCCGCCGCCGCCACCAGCGCCAGGCAAACCGCGCGTTCGAATCCGTCTTCCCCGGGTCGGATGCGCTTGCCGCCGCCGGCGCGAAAAGCCGGAGCAAAGACCTGCGCCATCAGCAGCGGCAGCGGCCGCGGCCAGCGCAGGCTTTTTGCCAGCACCAGGTCGGCGAGCCACCAGGCAAAAAGCTCGGAGTCAGGGCGCATGGTGACGACGTGAGCGGCGATTGCCGCGGCGGCGAACGGCGCCGGCCCCTGCGATCCCGCCAGTTTTTCGATCTCCGCGGAAAGCGCGGCGAGCGCCGCGTCGTCCCAATGGAGCCCGAGCTGCTCGACGATGTTTTCGAGCCGATTGGCGCGGGCGGCGGGCGGCTGCGCGGCCAGCTGCCGCCAGGCGCTATAGACGGCTCCGGCGGGACCGGGATCGGCGCCGGCCGGGCGAAGCTGCCAGGCGTCGCGCAAGCCGGCTTCATCCTCGGCGCGGCCGGCCAGCCGCATGCTGGCGGCGGCACATTTCAGCGCCAGCCGCTGGCGCCAGGCGCCGGCCCAGCTGGCCTGCGCGCGGGCGAGCGTGTCGAGCGCGCCCAAGGCAGCGCCGGCCCGGAAAGCGGCGTCGGCGTCGCTCAGCGCGCCGGCGCTTGCAAGCGCCCAAGCCGGAACGGTCGGCGGCGCAGAGGAGCTGGCGGTGACGGGATCGAGGCGAATCATGGTTTCGAGGGTAAAGCGACCGTGCGGTTTGCGCCATCATTTTCGCGCCAAAACGCACAGCCCGTCGCTCATAAATAACGAATGATAATGTTGCATTATCAGTCGCTTAGCTCTATTGCTCTCACTTGCCGCAGGTTAGCCGTCTAACATTGCTCTTCGGACACCCGCACGGCGGTTCGGTGCAGCCACTCACGTCCCCGTCTTCTCGTCGCGACTATCGCGGTACCTGGAGTTGGTCACGGCGACCGGCTTCCGCGACACCTTTCGAAGAGGCCGAGCGGATCACCAACTCTAAATCCCGCGTCATTGCCTATTCTATAAACCCTCCGTCAAGATTGCAGCGGCCAGAAGCCACCCCAGCCTAGTCATCCAGCGCCCGCCTAATCGTACCTGAAACATGCTGGCCGTCGGATTTGCACGGGGCTGCCAGTGGAGCGGCGAGTGAAAGAGCATACGAAGTAGGGGCGCCTCTAATATGTGACAAAGGATCGTTAGGTGATTTGCATCACGGGTCTTCCAGCAGGGATGCGGGCCAGCAACCCTATGACACAGTCGAACTGCTCCCCGACCTGCTCCGCCAAGACCCCACTCAGCGCGAACGCATCGCCCAATCGAAAATTCACGCCCAGAAAACCTCGCGACAGGCGCTGATAGGACCTTGGAATATTCGACCGACATCAGCTGCTGCGGCTTGATGCCTCTTTCCAGGGATGTCACATTCGAGTTCGGGCGCTCTCGCCGTTCGAGCACCAGGCTGGGAAGACCATGACGCAGAGGTGCCGCCGGCGCTCCGCTCTTCTTTGGTCAGAACTGGCCCTGCAGGAGAAGAAGGTGATGCGGCGGTGATTGAGCGGAAGGACATGGCTCTGCCTTCATACATGAGATGGGAAAGCGCTATTCGGCCTTGTTTACCGGCAATGGACTTCGATAAGAACGCAGTGGCTCTTGTTTATGACTGGATCGGACAACGGCACAGCTGCTGAATTCTGGGAGGCGATTTGTGTGGCTCTCAACGCCTCACAGAATCAGTTGCTCGATCGAAGTGCTCGTCTACCTTATCGAAACTGGTGCCAATGCCCTCGAAAGGCTGGCCTCGCCGCGGCCGTAAGTCGCCGGATTGTAGTTGACGAGCATGTCGGTCCTAGCCGTATCCAGCAACTGATTAGCAATCTGTGTCGGTGTTGCTAACGTGAACTTGCTGCCAAGGATGGCGGCATAGCCTGCAACCACAGGTGCCGCGACAGACGTCCCGGATAGCCCAATCTTGTCACTTTCGACCCCCACCGTGAGGAAGTGGTTCTGCACCTCCGAATCTGAACCGGCGTAATTCGAATAGGAGGCCAGCTTTGCCTTGTTTTCGGGAGTGCCATTGTGCTCGAGCGCACCCACAAAGATTGTCGATTGCGTCCCCATCAGCTCAAGAGCTAGGAAATCAATATGCCCTTCGGTCGGGGTACCTACCGGTACGGACTTGTTTCCGGCTGACTTTGTGAAGACCGCAGCACCCGCCCGAGCCGCATCGACAATCGACTGCTCGAGCGTATGCTGGCTCAGGGGCTGCGGAACGCTGTAGCTCAGATTAATGACATTGAGGCCCTCCTGCAGCCTGATCGAGGACTTGTCGGAAAAGTCATGCTTGAACATGTATGCACCAGGGGCCACCATGCCGGCAATTTCCGCGACCCATTCCCCATGTCGCTGCCTCTGCGTACCGCGACCGAGATCTCCATCGACTCGGCGCTGTCCCGTGAAGTCATCTACGACAGTCACCGATACCCCAGAACCGGTATGGCCCGATGCCCATGCTTCACCAATATCCGGGCTCATCCAGCAAAAGGTCCCGTCGGCATTTTGTCGGCAGTCCGAGCTACTGCTTTCCGTGGTTGGCGTTCCGGCCCTCCCCTTGCCGCTGACCCCCGTATCGAGATCGCCAGCAAAACCGGGTGCCGTCAGCAGGCACATGAAAAGACCGGCAACGAGTCCTACCGGGAAGAAGTGTGTTTTGTGCATAATAAACTTCCTGTCTGGATTGTTCTTCATGACGAAATGTACCTTCTATGCTCCTATCGCTAGAATTTACTCCTGAACCGGAGATCGACTTTCAAGCGGCTTGGATTAATTTTTGCCATATATTTCAACGTGTCCGCAGGCCGGAGTTGCGACGTGGCCAGACGGCAATTCACTGTCTGGAAACCGCCGATGGCGCCATAGTCAGCCGTGCAAGGTCGTTCCGTCAGGTTCCCGCCCAAAATCGAACTGACGGTGAGAGAAAGCGTCGTGGATGGCGTCGGTCGCTTTTGCAGAATAAAGCCGAGTTTCACACCTGGGTCGATTCGGACCTTTTCGGCACGTTGGCCGGTGCTCGCGCCCCACAGGAGACCGAAATCATCCGACAGCTGCGTCAACATTTCAAATCGCATGTCGATCCATTTGCTATGGTACCACTTGTCGAAAGACACTTTGGTTCCACCCGACAGCTCGTATCCGCCTTGTCCCAGATGGTTGGCGGCCGCGGTTAGCTCCGAACCCTGGTAAATGCCGACAAGGCTGGTCTCCTGTCCGTTCGCAGCCATAGCGCTTACGAAGAATGCCATCACGAACAGGACGTAACCGGCCGCCCACCGTATGTACATCTGCAACGCCCATTGTTGGAGCCGCCAGCAAATCATGTGCGATCGACACGCGTACTGCAGTCCCTCGCAGCATTTTCAAACCATACGGTGGCTCTAGCGGCAGACGCATGGCCGCCAGCGGCCAAGGTGTTCATTCGCAACAAATCTGTGATCTCCCGTAGTTCACTTTTTGCCGAGTCAAGCAGCTCCCGCTCTCTCGACCAGGCGCAAACTTCATGCCAATCTAGACGATAGCGCGCCAGGAACAGTGTTGTATGTTTGCTTTCAGCGGCTTAGCCAAACGTCCAGGCGCCCGCCGAACAAAGGCTGTGTCGTCAAAACGACAAAGCCGACACAATTGTCGGATGTCGCCGAATACGCGGAGTGTGAACCCGCATGGGCGCAGCAAAGCTCCCTTGCGCTCCGGCCATCGGAGAGCCCTCGAGCCGGCCTTCAGATTACTTCGACGCAATTCTCTTCAGCTGGGCATCGCGCCGCCCAATTTGCAGTTCTGAACGCGAGTACGTCTGAAAAAACGAGGTGCATGGGCTACTGCCGGCGCACCTCGTGCGAAGTGCCCGCATGCCGATCTGATCAACAGTCGGGGTCGCGCCTAGCTCGACCGGCAGGTGCTTCCCGAGTGCCTGTCGCCGCCGCATCCGATCGCCTTGTAGCCGCGTAACAAATTCTGTTGCAAGGAGTGTGAAAGAGCAATTGCGCGAACAGATCGTGTCCAGAACACCGAACCAATCCACAGAAATATTTTGTTGGTATTTTTGTTGGCCAGCCCGGCTATAGCGTAGGCCTAACAATTTGGGAACAGAGCGAGTTTTCCGTCGCTTGGATTCCGCCTCTGGCACCATCCCCTCCTGGTCCGTTCTGGGCACCCCCGTCGCGTCGCCGCCTGCATCGCCAAGTGGAATCACTTTGCGCACATTAGCCCGCCGGCGGATTTAATTTGCTTGGCCACCCCTCAACCCTAGGGCAAACTGCCCGTTGGGGCTGCAGGAGGTGAAATGAGAGCACGCGCAGCAACGCTTGGGGATCTGGAGGATGTCTTTCGGGGGCTGTCCAAACGGATGTCGGACGAATACGTCGCGGCCGGCAAGGACAGCAAGATCGCCTACGACAACCTTATGATGAATTTGAAGGAGGGCCGCGCGCACGCGCTTGTCGAGGGTGACAAGGCCGTGGCGATCATCGCCTGGCATGAGAACAGCGACGCCGCCGACACGCTGTTCGCCGCACGGGAGGACTTCTTCCGGGCCACGACCGTCCGTTTCTGCAAGCGGCATATCAGGCATATCCAGGCGCTCGCCGGCAACCTCGCCATCCATTCGCGCAGTTGGCTCCAGGGGCCGGATGTCGCAAGATGGTTCGGCGTCATCGGCTATGTCGAGCGCGGCCGGGAGAACGGCGCCACTTTGTTCGAGCTGCCGCCGGCTCGCATCGGCTAGGAAACCCTGGGCTGGTCAAGATCCCTTGCCGCAAACACCGCCACCCTCTCGCGATCGCCCGCACAGGTTCGTCGATGCGGGTCACCGTCTTCGGCTCCAGGATCCCTTGCTCGGCGGCCTTCTGAACTGCCTTAGCAAGCGGCTTGCGCCGGGCGCCGATTGGCGGGATGTTATGGGAGGGCAACCGGGGGGCAAACCGGCACGCCGAGACAGATATGGCTGCTGGAAATGTCACGAGCTTGCTTCGCCTTTCTTGCCTTTGTTGCCCTGGTGAGGCCGGTAGGGGCAGGCGAGTGGACGTCTCATCTGCTTGACCGCCCAAGCCTGGCAACCGCCTATTTTCGCCAAGCCGATCTTGTGACTGCATACGCGACCGCAATGGCGCGCTTCCGTCTGCAGCTCGCAGGGCGTGCCGGCGAAAACAACCTTGCGGTCCCTCTCGAACCACTGCTTTTGCGGGCGGAATTCCGTGCGCGGACATGGCGCTCGGCGGACGGCAGCCTGTTGCAAGGCTTCGCCGGCAAGGGCGGCTTCCGGCTGACTATCGGCAACTGCCTGGCGCGCATCTGCGCTGCCAGCGAATGCAGCGATGCCGGTTGGCCGGTTTACGCCTGCAGCGACGGAGGCAAGCGCAAGATGTCCGTCACGGATTTTGTGACGGCAAACTTCGGCGGCGTCTCCTACCGCCGATTGAGCGCCTCCCCTTCACAGGAATGACAGCGCCGACCGTCTTGCTGCGGCGTTCAGCAAAGGGCGGTGTCCCTCCTCACCGCAAACGCCGCCTGCACCGCGCGATTGACGGTGACCGGCAGGATCGACATGTGGTTCTCGCCGGCATGCAGTTCGAAACTGGCGCGCACGCCCGGGAGAGCGTCAAGACGCTGCGCCATTGCCCGCGCGAATGCGTCGGTGCGTGTCACCTTTTTCTGCTTCAGGCGCTTTTCCTCGTCCTCGGCGCCAATCTGGAACGGCGCCAGCTTCTCGGTCTCGTACTCGCCGGCCGACAGGATCATGGTCGCCGCCAAACCATCGGGAATGGCGGCCTCGAAGGCTTCGAGAAAGCGGTCGATGGCACGCTCTTCCCAATAGATGGCGGGGCTCGCCGCGATCCAGGTCTGAAAGGAAGAAGGCCGCGTGAACAGGGCGTAGAGCGCAAACAGGCCACCGAAAGAATGGCCGTAAAGCGCCTGGCGGCTGGCATCGACCGTGACCCGGCTGGCGACCCACGGCTTCAGCTCATCCTCCATGAAAGCAAGGAATTTCCCTGCCCCACCGGTCCGGACTTCGGACGTACCCTCGTAGAAGGGCGGGTAGGTCTTGCCTGGCGGCGGGCCGAGATCCCATGAGCGGCGCAGCGGATCATAGGCGCCGTCGACGGGATAGCCGATGGCGACGATGACGCCCCAGCCGACATTGGTGCCCGTGGGATAGAAGGCCTGCGCGCGCATGGCGTCGACCGCCGTGCCGATGACGGCGTTGCCGTCGGTCATGTAGAGGACCGGCCAGCCGGCCTCGGGCACCGGCCCGGACGGCACATGCAGGAATATCCGCCAGGGCGCGCCGCCCTGCGCCGGAACAAGATCGTGGACCGCCGTGTTGGCGATCAGGGCTGGCGTCGCGTTGGACATGGATATCTTGGACATGGATATCTCCAGGGGCAAAACGGTCAGCGGCGGCGCAGCAGCCACATCAGCACCGGGCCGCCGATCAACGTGGCGACGAGACCGGCCGGGATCTGGCGCGGGAAGATGGCGATCCGGCCCACCCAGTCGGCGGCGACCATGATCAGCGCGCCGGCGAGCACCGCGCCAATGGCCTGCGGCAGCGCACGGGAAAGGCCAAGGCGACGAGCAAGATGCGGCGCCATAAGGCCGATGAAGGTCAGCGGACCGACGATCAGCGTCGAAGCCGCGGTGAGTGCCGCGACGGCCAGCAGCACGAGAAGCCGCGCCCTCTTCAGGTTGATGCCAAGGCCCTGAACGGCGGCGGAGCCGAGCGGCAGGATGTCGAGCCAGCGCACGAAGAAAGGCGCGAGCGCGAAGAGGCAGACCGCGATACCACCGGTCAGCAGGGCGTCACCGACATCGACGCCATAGGTCGAACCGGTCAGCCAGTTGAGCAGCAGCATGGCGCGAGGATCGCCGGTCGCGGTGAGCACCAGGATCAGCGCGTCGAACAAGGCCGTCAGGGCAACGCCGGCAAGCAGCAGCCGCTCCGGCGCATAGGCGGCACGACGGCCGATCGCCAGCGTCACCAGCAAAGTGGCGAAGGCGCCGATCGTTGCCGCCGCCGTCTGAACCGGGCGCCCGGCATCGACGAGCGCAAACAGCGCCACCATCATGCCAAGGGCGGCACCGGCACTGATGCCCAGCATTTCGGGGCTGGCCATCGGATTGCCGGTCAGCCGCTGCATCATCAGCCCGGCAAGCGCCAGCATCGCCCCGGCACTCAGCGCGGCAAGCACGCGGGGCCACCGCCACGACAGCAAAGGCTGCAGCTCGTCGCCGAAGGCGAAGGTCCAGCCATGCGGACCCGGTCCATAGAGCAGGGCCAGCCCGAGCAGCAGAAGCAGAGCCAGGCCGAGTGCCATCAGAACAAGGCCGGGCCGGCTTGCGCGCGGCAGGCGCACGGCCATCAAGGTCGGGGCTTCCGAGCCAAGCGCAAGGCGCGGCAGCAGCCAGAGCAGCAGCGGCGCACCGAGAAGTGCTGTGATCGCTCCGGTCGGCAGCAGGTCGCCTTGCGGCCCGGTGGCGATCTGCACGCCTTGATCGGCGGCCCACAGCAACGCGCCGCCGATCAGCGGCGCCATCACCAGCTGTTGGCCAAGCCGCCGGCCACCGCCGATGCGCGCGAGCGTCGCCGCGGCCAGGCCGACGAAGCCGATGACGCCGACAGCGGCAACGACAAAGGCGATCAGCGCGACGGCGGCCGCCAGTCCGGCGAAGCGATAGGCGCCGAGCGGCACGCCAAGGCTGCGCGCGCCTTCATCGTCGAGGCCAAGCAGGGTCAGGGGCCGCACCATGAAGAAGATCGCAAGCGCAGCAGTGCCGACGCGTGGCAAAAGCCACAGCGTCGTCGACCAGTCCTGCTGGCCGAGCGAACCGGCGCCCCAGATGAACAGGCTGGCCAGCCATTCATGCCGCAGCACGATGAGAGCGGCACCGATGGCGCCGGCATAGAGGCTGACCACAAGCCCCGCCAGCACCACCGAAAGCGGCGACAGGCCCTTGTGCCAGGACAGAGCGATGACGGCGGCAAGGGCCATAAATGCGCCGGCCAGCGCCAGCCATTCGCGGCCGAAGGCAAGCAGGGACGGTGACAGAAGCGTCGCCAGTGCCAGCGCCAGATAGGCACCGGCCGAGACGCCGACGGTTTCAGGCGAGGCGAGCGGGTTGCGCAGAACCTGCTGCAGGACAGTTCCGGCAAGCCCGAGCGCCGCACC
Organism: Mesorhizobium sp. WSM4833; assembly: GCF_055811095.1. NCBI lineage: Bacteria > Pseudomonadati > Pseudomonadota > Alphaproteobacteria > Hyphomicrobiales > Phyllobacteriaceae > Mesorhizobium > Mesorhizobium sp. WSM4833. Next base: position 456,023 of record NZ_JBVVQG010000003.1, on the reverse strand, counting down.
GCACAAAAGGCTGATCGCAAGACGGGGCAGGAAGGCATAGTGGACGAGCACCTGCCGCATGTCAGCGATGTCGGGGGCGGCGAGCGATTGGAGCCAGAGCGCCGATGGCAGTTGCACGGTGAGGTTCGAGACGGTTGCCGCTGCCGCAGCCGCGAGCAGCACCGCGCAAAGCAGGATCGCGCCTACCGGCTGAGTACCAGGAGAACTCCTTGGCAAGGCGCGGCCTGACGCCGCAAGCTTTCCTTCTTGAGTAACGGCAGCGGCATCCTCAGCCATGGGCGGCCTCCGCGGTCATCGCCGATGCCAGGACCCGAGCAAAACGGCTCGCGGATGGAAGCGCGCCAAACATCAGGACGGCAGGAAGGCGCATGATCGAGCGGTTGCGCACGAAGGGCATGGCATTCCAGACCGGACTTTCGGTCAGCGTGCCGCCGGCGCCCTCAGGCAAGGGTTCGAGATAGGCGAGGCGCGCATCGCTGGATGTCGCCAGCCCGTCGATGCCGACGGTCGAAAACCCCCAATAGTTGGTCTCGGCCGTCCACGCGTTGCTGAGCCCGATGCGGTCGAACACCTCCTGAAACAGGCTCTTTGCGCCGTAGACGCGCACATTGCGCGGGTCCAGGAAGCTGACGACATAGATCGGCCGTGCCGAAAGCGGCGCCAGCTGCTGGCGAACCTCCAAAAAATACGCGTCTGTCGCCGCGATCAGCGCCTCGCCTTCGCTTTCCTTGCCGACAAGCCCGGCGAGCTGGCGCGTCGCCTCGAGCGCGCGCCGATAGGGCTGCCCGGCCTCGGTATAGAGCCCGATCGTTGTCACTGGAGCCACGCGTTCGAGCAGCGGCTTGATGCCGTCGAGATACGGCATGGACAGGATGATGTCGGGCCTGAGCTGCTGCAGGAATTCGAGATTGGGCTCGAGCAACGTGCCGAGATCGGCAATGTCGGGCGGCAGCCGCGGCTCGACCACCCATTTCTCCCAGACCTCCCGATCGGCAATGGCGACCGGGCTGACACCGAGCATGAGCAAGGTCTCGGTCAACCCGTCATCCAGGCAGACGATGCGCAACGGACGGGCTTCAGCCGTGGAGGACCCCATGCCGGCGAACGGCAGCGTAAAAAGCCCGAGCGCCTGGCGCCGGGTCATTCGGCTGCGCAAATGATCGGGCGCGGCTCTCGACTGGGGCTCTTGGTCTCTCTGCAATGCGGCCGGCCCTGCTTTTCGGGGGTTGGTCTCCAGTGACCACTGCCCGGTGACTATGAAACATGAGTTTACTAGTCAACATTTAAGATGCCTGCCCAGTCAACTTTCACGCGACCGCATGCCAAGCGCGGACGCCCACTGGCCGCAAGGCGATTCGCCCGTACAACAACCCTGTGCGACGTCACCGTCCGAATCACGGTTTGCGAAGCCCAATCCGCGCTTCGCATCATTTTTCCTCCACGAATGCATTCCATGATAGAGGGAGCTACGGTCGCCTTTGGGCAGCCGTTTCCTGGATTGCCTGAGAGACCAAAGACGGCCAAGAACCAAAAGCCGGCAGCAAGCCGCCACCTGAAGACGTCAAGGACCGGTCGAACGCATCAAGGCAGCGTGATCGGGTTGCACTCGGCAAGGCTTGATGATTTGTTGCCGCTATACGGAGAACGAATGATGCGAGAGCCTGCCGGTCAAGACGAATACGGGTCGACGAACCCTTTCGATCCGGACGACCTGCCAACCTTGAACGCAATCGGCCCGAGCATGGGAAGCGGCAATGATTTCGAGAGATATGCCGTTGCCGTGATCATCGTGTTCGGTGCGCTGATCATCGGCGGGCTGATGGCCGCATCGATGGTCTTCGGGCACCGCAACGGCTTCCTCTTCGCGCTTGGCGGCGCCACATCCGCCTGGATCTCCGGAAATGCGCTGCTGCTCGACCGGCCGCGCATCTATGCGCTGTTCGTCGGCATTGCCGCCTTGATGCTGGTTGCGTCCACCCTCACGCTGGTCTTGTGACGGTCAAGTCGGTGTGAGCCGATCCACTTGAGCAGCGGGCGATCAACCCGAATCGCCACGCTGCTCCAAGCTTTTCCTCCGAGCTGTCAGTATCCGAGCGCCTCGCCAGAGGCCGCGCGGCTGTCGATGGCGCCGTTGTAGCGCGCGCCGCCGCCTTTCTCGATTTCCGCCAGGCTCTTGCCGCCGACCAGGATGCCGGCGGCCTGACCCCAGGTCTGGTCGGCGAGATCGAGGTGATATCCCATGCCGGCCAGCAGCTTTTCTGTGTCCGGCGACAGGCCGAACGGCTCGACATACACCTTGTCGGGCAGCCATTGATGGTGGATGCGCGGCGCGTCGATCGCCTCCTGGATGTTCATGCCGTGGTCGATGACATTGACGATCGCTTCCAGCGTGATGGTGATGATGCGGGAGCCGCCGGGGCTGCCGATGACCATGAACGGCTTGCCGTCCTTGGCGACCACGGTCGGGCTCATCGACGACAGCGGCGTCTTCTTCGGCTGGATGGCGTTGGCCTCGCCCTGGACCAGGCCATAGAGGTTGGGCACGCCGGGTTTCTGGGTGAAATCGTCCATTTCGTTGTTGAGCAGGATGCCGGTGCCGTCGGCGACGACGCCGGCTCCAAAGGAACCGTTCAACGTGTAGGTGACCGCGACCGCATTGCCTGCATCGTCGATGATCGAATAATGCGTCGTCTCCTTGCTCTCGCCAAAGCCCTTCGGCATCAGATCCTGCGACACGCCGGCGCGGAACGGGTCGATCTTGCCGCGGATGTCCTTGGCGTAGCCTTTGTCGAGCAGCTTCGAGACTGGATTGTCAACGAAATCGGGATCGCCAAGTGCCGAATTGCGGTCGACATAGGCATGGCGCATGGCCTCGACCATGACATGCACGGTCTCGGCCGAACCGGCGCCGAGATAGGACAGCGGATAGCCCTCCAGCACGTTGAGGATTTCACAGATGATGACGCCGCCGGAGCTGGGCGGCGGCGAAGAGGTGATCTCGTAGCCACGATAGGTACAGGTCACGGGCTTGAGCTCACGCACCGCATATTGCTCGAAATCCGGCTTGGCGAGAATGCCGCCCTTGGCGCCGCTCGCCTTGATGATGGCGTCAGCGATGGCGCCTTTATAGAAGGCATCCGTACCCTTTTCGGAAATGGCGGCGAGCGAGGCGGCGAGGTCGGGCTGGACCAGCCGCTCGCCGATGCCATAGGGCTTGCCGTCGGGTTTCAGGAATATGGCGGCGGCCGCGGGGTCCTTCGCCAGCCTGTCGGCACTGCCGGCAAACGAGGCAGCGTCGCCCTGATTGAGGATGAACCCGTCCTTGGCGTAGCCGATTGCCGGCGCCATCAGATCCTGGCGGGACAATTTGCCGTATTTTTCACGGGCCATCTCGAAGCCAGCCACAGAGCCCGGTACGCCGACGGCGAGATAGCCGTCGAGGCTGGCGCCCTTCACCGGGTTGCCGTCCTTGTCGAGATACATGGTTTTTGTCGCCGCCAGCGGCGCCCGCTCGCGGAAATCGAGAAAGGTCGATTTGCCGTCCTTGAAGCGGATGGTCATGAAGCCGCCGCCGCCGATATTGCCGGCATTGGGGTAGACGACGGCGAGCGCATAGCCGACGGCAACCGCCGCGTCGACAGCATTGCCGCCCTTCTTCAACACCTCGATGCCGACTTCGGACGCCAGATGCTGGGCCGTCACCACCATGCCGTGCTCGCCCTTGGCCGGCGCCGGCGAGGCGGCGAAGACACTCGTCAACGGCGCCAGGACAAAGGTGATGGAAAGACTGGCGGCGATCAGTGTCCGACGGTTGAGAGGCATGGCGGTTCTCCGGGCGGGGGGATGCCTAGAAGACCGTGTTGGACGGATCGAGTCCACTAACAATTAAGGGAGCACGAGAAAGAGCCCCCTCACCCGGATTGCCAACCGAATTGCGAAGGGCAATTCGGGGCAATCCGACCTCTCCCCGAGGGAGAGGAGGTGTCAGCGCTGACGCCAGTCTCTTCTCCCTGCGGGGGTGAGGCGTGGTCCGCGCAGCGGGCGAAAAGCCAACTACTTGGCTTTTCGAACAACGAACGCCCGGAGAGCGGTGGCCGCAAAGCGGCCGGATGAGGGGGCCGGCTCGGCCTCAGACAATGCCGCCCGAACCGCCAGCGACTGCAGGGCGTTCCGCTGCAACCTTGGCGCGGTAACCCGCCGCTCGATAGGCGGCGACCGGGTCGATGGCGCCGCCGGTCTTCAGCCGCGCCATGGCGAGGATCGGCTCGACATCGGTGCGGTAGGCCGCTTTCAGCGTCTGCGTCGCCATCAGCGCGTCATTGCTATCCTGAAAACCTTCCAACGCCTTGCGATCGACCAGCAGCGCCTGCGCATAGGCGCGCTGCACCTCGACTGCCGACAGCATCAGGCTTTCGATCGGATCGGTGACGTTGTGGCTCTGGTCGAGCATGTGGGCCGGGTCGAACCCCTCGGCGCCGGAAAGTTCGGCGCCGACCAGTTCGTTGAAGACGAGAAACAGCCGGTAAGGATCGATCGAACCGGCGTCGAGATCGTCGTCGCCATATTTCGAATCGTTGAAGTGGAAGCCGCCGAGTTTTTTGAACTGGATCAGCCGCGACACGATCATCTCGATGTTGACGTTTGGGGCATGGTGGCCGAGGTCGACGAGACAGAACGCCTTGTCGCCCAGCTCCTGCGCGATCATGTAGTTGGTGCCCCAGTCCTGCACGACGGTGGAATAGAAGGCCGGCTCGTACATCTTGTGCTCGCTGAACAGCTTCCAGTCGGCGGGCAGTCCGGCGTAGACCTCTTTCATGGCGTCGAGATAGCGCTCGAATGCCTTGGCGAAATTGACCTGGCCGGGAAAGTTCGAACCGTCGCCGATCCACACCGTCAGCGCCTTGGAGCCGAGCGTCTTGCCGATCTCGATGCATTCGAGATTGTGCTCGACCGCTTGCCGGCGCGTGCCGGCGTCGGCATGCGACAGCGAGCCGAATTTGTAGGAGAGCTTCTGGTCCTTGGCGTCGGAAAAGGTGTTGGAGTTCATGGCGTCGAAGCCGAGGCCAAAGCGCGAGGCCGCTTGCTTCAGCCGGTTCGGATCGGCCTTGTCCCACGGAATGTGCAGGGAAACGGTCGGCGTCGCCTGCGTCAATTGCTGGATGACGGCGCAATCCTCGATCTTGTCGAAGATGTCGCGTGGCTCGCCGGCACCGGGAAAGCGGGCAAAACGCGTGCCGCCGGTGCCGACGCCCCAGGACGGGATCGCCACCGCGAATTTCTCGACCTTGTCTCTGACAGCGTCGATGGCGATGCCGCGACGGTCGAGCCGCTCGCCGAGCGAGGCATAGTCGCGCTCGAGGTTGGCCTTGCGCGCGGCGTTGTCCTTGTCGACGAGGCCGGCGGAGATGATGTGTTCCATCGTCCCCTCCGCTCAGCGCGTGAACGACTGGGCGTTGCCCGCGTCGACATTGATGATGTTGCCGGTCGATTTGGCCGACATGTCGGACGCCAGGAAATAGATCGCCTCTGCGATGTCTTCCGGGAAGACCGAGCGCTTCAGCATCGAACGCGAGCGATAGTGCTCCTCCAGATCGTCGGTCGACATCTTGTAGGCGGCGGCGCGCTGTTCCTTCCACTCGCCGGTCCAGATCTTCGAGCCGCGCAGCACCGCGTCCGGGTTGACGACATTGACCCTGATCTGCGCCTCCGCGCCCTCCAGCGCCAGGCAGCGGGCGAGATGGATCTCGGCAGCCTTGGCGGTGCAATAGGCGGCGGCGTTCGGCGATGCGGCAAGGCCGTTCTTGGAGGCGACGAAGACGACGTTGCCGCCAATCTTCTGCGCGCGGAACAGCCGGAACGCTTCCCGCGAGACCAGGAAATAACCGGTCGACAGGATGTCCATGTTCTTGTTCCACAGCGCCAGCGTCGTCTCCTCGATCGGCGCCGAGGAGGCCAGCCCTGCATTCGATACCAGAATGTCGATGCCGCCGAACTCGACCGCTGTCTCGGCAAAGCCCGAAATGACCTGCTCCTCCGAGGTGACATTGATCAGCACCGGCCGCACGAAGTCCCTGCCGTAGACTTTCGCCAGTTCGTCATTGGCGCTGGCCAGTGCTGTCTCGTCGATGTCGGCCAGCACCACGCAGGCGCCTTCGCGCAGCAGGCGGTTGGCCGTGGCGCGGCCGATGCCGCCGGCGCCACCCGTGACCAGGGCGATCTGGCCGGCAAGCGACTTCGGCTTCGGCATACGCTGCAGCTTCAGGTCTTCGAGCAGCCAGTACTCGATGTCGAAGGCTTCCGGTGCAGGCAGGCCGACATAAGACGACACGGTGGAGGCGCCGCGCATGACGTTGATGGCGTTGACATAGAATTCGCCCGAGATGCGCGCCGTCGCCTTGTCGCCGGCGAAGGTGAACATGCCGACGCCGGGCATCAGGTAGACGACGGCATTGGGATCGCGGATGGCGGGCGAGTCCGGATGCTTGCAGCTGTCGTAATAGGCCTGGTAGCCAACGCGATATTCGGCGATGTCGTCGGCAAGACGCGCGATGACGGCATCGACATCGGGCTTTGCCGGATCGAATTCGATGACCAGCGGGCGGATCTTGGTGCGCAGGAAATGGTCGGGGCATGAGGTGCCGAGTGCCGCCAGCGGGCGCAGATCCCTGGAGTTGACGAATTCGAGCACAGCAGTGGAATCGTCGAAATGGCCTGTTTTGTGGCTCCTTTCCGAGATCAGGCCGCGAATCCTCGGCATCAGTTTGGCCGCGATGGCACGGCGCTCAGTGGCGTCGAGCGACTTGACCGCTTCACCGCCGAAGATAGCGACACCCTCGGAGCGGCGCTCGAACCATTCGATCGCCTGGTTGATCACCGAGATCGTCGTCTCGTAGCATTCCCTGGGGGTGTCGCCCCAGGTGAACAGGCCGTGGCTTTCCAGGATGACGCCCTTGGCGGCCGGGTGTTCGAGGCAGAATTTCTCCAGCCACAGGCCAAGTTCGAAGCCAGGGCGCTTCCACGGCAGCCAGCCGATGGCCTCGCCGAAGATTTCTTTGGTCAGCGCCTTCGAATCCTTCGCCGCGGCAATGGCGATGATGGCATCGGGATGCATGTGGTCGACAAAGGGCTTCGGCACGTAGGCATGCAGCGGCGTGTCGATAGAGGCCGCGCGCGGATTGAGGTTGAAGGTGCAGTGCGGCAGGAAGCCGACCATCTCGTCTTCGTGCTCGACGCCGCGATAGAGGCCTTTGAGCGCGCGCAGCTTGTCCATGTAGAGCGTGGCAAAGCCGTCCAGCTTGATCGAGGCGCTGTCGCCGCCCGATCCCTTGACCCACAGCACTTCGACATCCTCGCCGGTGAGCGGGTCTTTCTGCCAGATCTTCGACGACGTGTTGCCGCCGCCATAGTTGGTGACCCGCTTGTCGGAACCAAGTGTGTTCGAACGGTAGACCAGAAGTTCCGGCCCGCTCATGGCGTGAGCCTTGGCCTCGTCCCACAGATTGGCGAGGCGCGCGCCGGTGCGCTTGTCGAGCATAAGAAATCCTCCCGAAGGCACGCAGAAGGCGCGGCCATTTGGCCCCGAATTTCCACGGAAGCGGTCGGCTTGTCAATCACAAACGATCAATATCGATCATATTGCACTGCACAATGAAATTATATGATCGGAAATGATTGACACTGCGCGTTTTGGGTGCCTAGATGCCCGGGCAGGGAGGAACCATGCACGAAAAAGAGCGCCACAGGATCATTCTGTCCGCCGTCCAGGAAAAGCCTGTGGTGACGGTGCAGGAGATGGTCGACCTGACGGAGTCCTCCGAGGCGACGATCCGGCGCGATATCGCGGCTCTCCACGTCCAGAAGCGCCTGCGCCGCGTGCGCGGCGGCGCCGAGGCAATCTCGCCGCCGCAGTTCATCGGGCTGGCCGGCCGGCCCTTTTCCGTCAACGAAACCATCAACGCCTCGCAGAAGCGGGCGATTGCGCGTGAAGCGGTCGAGCTGTGCAACGACGGCGAACCGATCATCATCAATGGCGGCACCACCACCTTCCAGATGGTGCATTTCCTGACCGGCCGCCGCATGCCGATCTTCACCAATTCGTTCCCCATCGCCGAGCATTTGCTCAAGCATTCCAAGAATACGGTGATGCTGTCGGGCGGCACCATTTATCGCGAGCAGAACATCATCCTGTCGCCCTTCGACAACGACGTGACGCGCAATTTCTATGCGCGCCGCATGTTCATGGGTGCGCAGGGTCTGGGGCCGCTCGGCCTGATGGAGGGCGATCCGCTCTTGATCCAGGCGGAGCAGAAACTGATCGACCAGGCCGACGAGTTGGTGGTGCTGGTCGATTCCTCGAAATTCCGCAAACGCTCCAGCCTCATCCTGTGCGGCCTGTCGCGCATCGCCACCGTCATCACCGATGACGGCATCGACGATCGTGAAGCCAAGATGCTGGAGACCGCCGGCGTGACGCTGATCGTCGCCCGCACATCCGCAACCAACAAGGAAGAATCTTCACTGCAGGCCTGAGGCCAACTCGCGCTCGCAGCGGCGATGGAATGCAACGCTCAAGGGAGGAAATCGATGAGCTTCTTGAAGAAATTGATGGTGACGGCTGCATTCTCAGCCGCCATGTTCGTGAATGCCGCCTATGCCGAAAACGTCAAGATCGCGCTGGTGGTGAAGTCGCTCGGCAACGGCTTCTTCGATGCCGCCAACAAGGGCGCCGAAGAGGCGGCCAAGGAACTCGGCGATGTCGACATCATCTACACCGGCCCGACCAAGGCGACCGCCGAAGCGCAGATCGAAGTGGTCAATTCGCTGATCGCGCAGAAGGTCAACGCCATCGCCATTTCGGCCAATGACGCCGACGCTCTGGTGCCGGTGCTGAAGAAGGCCATGGAACGCGGCATCACCGTCATCTCGTGGGATTCGGGCGTCGCCAAGGAAGGTCGCCAGCTTCACCTCAACCCGTCCGACACCGGCCTGATCGGCGAGACCATCATCAAGCTCGCCGCCGACCACCTGCCGGAAGGCGGCGAGGTCGCCATCCTGTCGGCCTCCTCGACCGCGACCAACCAGAACGCCTGGATCGACGCGGCCAAGAAGATCCTGCCGGAGAAGTTCCCCAAGATCAAACTCGTCGCCACCGTCTACGGCGATGACGATTCGGCCAAGAGCACCGACGAAGCCAAGGGCCTGTTGAAGTCCTATCCGAACCTGAAGGCGATCATCGCGCCGACCACCGTCGGCGTCGTTGCCGCCGCCCAGGTCGTCACCGACGAGAACCTGATCGGCAAGGTCAATGTCACCGGTCTCGCACTGCCGTCCGAGTTCAAGAAATTCATCGACAACGGTTCCAGCCAGGCGGTTGCGCTGTGGAACCCGATCGACCTCGGCTACTCGGCCGTCTACCTCGCCCATGATCTGGCGGTGAAGAAGGAAGAGGCAAAGCCCGGCGCCACGCTGTCGATCGGCCGCGTCGGCAAGGTCACGCTCGACGACACCAACTCGGCTGCAATGGCTCCGCCCTTCCAGTTCGACAAGTCGAACATCGAAAAGTTCTCCAAGATCTATTGATCTGGAGTTCTCTAGAGCTGACGCGGCGGGGCTCACGTCCCGCCGCGGCTTTAAACGAACCTTGTTTCAGGGCTTGATACGACTATGGACACGACAGCCCAACACGGCGCGGTGAAGGAGCGGCCTCCGGCCCCGGCTCCACGCCTGACGCTGTCCGGCATCTCCAAGAGCTTTCCCGGCGTGCGCGCGTTGCACAATGTCAGCCTGTCGCTCTATCCGGGCCAGGTGACAGCGCTGATCGGCGAGAACGGCGCCGGCAAGTCGACGCTGGTCAAGATCATGACCGGCATCTACCAGCCCGACGGGGGCACGATCAGCATAGACGGCCAGGCCGTCACCCTGCCCAGCGCGCATGCCGCCTTCGGCCATGGCGTCACCGCCATCCACCAGGAAACCGTGCTGTTCGACGATCTGAGCGTGGCCGAAAACATCTTTCTCGGCCACGCGCCACGCACGCGTTTCGGCACCATCGACTGGCGCACGATGCGCAAGAACGCGCGCGAAGTGCTGGACACCATGCATGCCGGCCATATCGACGCCGACGCGCGGCTGAAGGACCTCGGCATCGCCAACAAGCATCTGGTCGCGGTTGCGCGTGCCATGTCGATCGACGCGCAGATCGTCATCATGGACGAGCCGACCGCCGCGCTTTCCATGAAGGAGATCGAGGAGCTCTTTTTGCTGATCGAATTCCTCAAGAGCGATGGCAAGGCGATCCTGTTCATCAGCCACAAGTTCGACGAGATCTACCGTATCGCCGACCGCTACACGGTGTTCCGCGATGGCGAGATGGTCGGCGAAGGCCTGATCAAGGATGCCGGCCAGAGCCAAATCGTGCGCCTGATGGTCGGCCGCGCGGTCGATCACATCTTCCCGCAGCGCAAGGCCGAGATCGGCGCACCGGTGCTCTCCGTTTCCGGCCTGTCGCATCCGACCGAATTCAACGATATCGGCTTCGAACTGCACAAGGGCGAGATCCTCGGCTTTTACGGCCTTGTCGGCGCCGGCCGCAGCGAGGTGATGCAGGCGATATCGGGCATCACCCGCACCTCAGCCGGCACGATCACGCTGGAAGGCAAGACGATCGCGCCGAAATCGGCTGCGGATTCGATCGATGCCGGCATCGTCTACGTACCGGAAGAACGCGGCAAGCAAGGCGTGGTGATCGGCCTGCCGATCTTCCAGAACGTCTCGCTGCCTTCGCTCAAGCGCACGTCGAAATCCGGCCTGCTGCGGCTGTCGGAGGAGTTCGATCTGGCCCGCTCCTACACCGAGCGACTCGACCTCAGAGCCTCTTCGCTCAGCCAGGATGTCGGCACACTGTCGGGCGGCAACCAGCAGAAGATCGTCATCGCCAAATGGCTGGCGACGTCGCCCAAGGTGATCATCCTGGACGAGCCGACCAAGGGCATCGACATCGGCTCGAAGGCCGCCGTGCACGGCTTCATGGCCGAGTTGGTGGCGCAAGGCCTGTCGGTGATCATGGTGTCGTCCGAGCTGCCCGAAATCCTCGGCATGTCCGACCGTGTCGTGGTCATGCGCGAGGGGCTTGTCGCGGCGGTCTACGACAACAAGGGGCTGGACGCCGAGACGCTGGTTCGGACGGCAGCGGGGATCGCGGCATGAAGGCTTTCCTCAAATACCGCGAAATCTGGCTGGCTGCTGCCATCATCGTCTTGATCGGGCTGATCTCGACACGTTTTCCGGCCTTCGCCGATTCGGCCAATCTGCGCCAGGTGTTCAACGACACCTCGATCCTGATGATCCTGGCGCTTGGCCAGATGGTGGTCATCCTGACCCGGTCGATCGACCTGTCGATGGCGTCCAACCTCTGCTTCACCGGCATGGTGGTGGCGATGCTGAACGCCGCGCATCCGGCGATCCCGATCCCGCTGCTGATCGTCATTGCGCTGGTCGTCGGCCTGGTTCTCGGCGCCATCAACGGCCTTTTGGTCTGGCGGCTGAACATTCCCTCGATCGTGGTGACTTTGGGCACACTGACCATCTATCGCGGCGCCACCTTCGTCCTGTCCGGCGGTGCCTGGGTCAATGCCGACAAGATGAGCCCGGAGTTCATCGGCTTCCAGCGCGCGGCCTTCCTCGGCATTCCGGTGCTGTCGTGGATCGCCATCCTGGTCATTGCGCTGTTCTTCGTTGTGATGACACGCACCGCGCTCGGCCGCTCGATCTACGCGATCGGCGTCAACCCGACGGCGTCCGTCTATGCCGGCATCGATGTCGGCCGGACGAAATTCATCGTCTTCTGCATCTCCGGCATGATTGGCGGCCTGTCAGGCTATCTCTGGATCTCGCGCTACGTGATCGCCTCGGTCGAGGTCGCCAATGGCTATGAGCTCAACATCATCGCCGCCTGCGTCATCGGCGGCATCTCGATCGCCGGCGGCATCGGCTCGGTCGGCGGCGCGGTATTAGGCGCACTGTTCCTCGGCATCATCTCCAATGCGCTGCCGGTCATCAACATCTCGCCTTTCTGGCAGATGGCGATTTCGGGCAGCGCAATCATTCTGGCCGTCGTGCTCAATGCGCGCGGCGAGCGCCAGCAAGGCCGCATCATCCTCAGAAAGGTGGAGGCGTGACCGACATCCCTGCCCCGCGCCACCTTCCCGACCGGCTCGACAAGCCGCTGCGTTCGGCGATCTTTTCCTGGGAAGCGCTGCTGGTCGTGGTGGCCGTCGCCATCTTCGCCATCAACAGCTTCGCCTCGCCCTATTTCCTCGACCCGTACTCGCTGTCCGATCTGACCTTCAATTTCACCGAGAAGGGCCTGATCGCCTTCGCCATGGCGCTGCTGATCATCTCGGGCGAGATCGATCTGTCGGTGGCCGCCATCATTGCGCTGGCGTCGACCATGATGGGCATGGCGGTGCAGGCCGGCGCCGGCACGCCAGTGCTGGTGGCAATCGGCATCGTTGTCGGGCTCGGCTGCGGCGCCTTCAACGGTCTGCTGGTGACAAGGCTCGGCCTGCCCTCGATCGTCGTCACCATCGGCACGATGAGCCTGTTTCGCGGCATCGCCTTCATCATCCTCGGCGACCAGGCCTACAAAGGCTATCCCTCAAGCTTCGCCTTCTTCGGCCAGGGCTATGTCTGGTGGGTGGTGTCGTTCGAGCTGGTGCTGTTCCTGATCGCGGCTGTCGTCTACTGGTTCCTCTTGCACCGCACGAGTTTCGGCCGACGCGTCTTCGCCATCGGCAACAATCCGGTCGCTGCGCAATTTTCCGGCGTGCGCGTCGGCCGCACCAAGTTCATCCTGTTTTGCCTGACCGGGCTGATGTCGGGCATCGCCTCGGTGCTGATCACCTCGCGCCTCGGTTCGACGCGGCCCTCGATCGCGCAGGGTTATGAACTCGAAGTCATCACCATGGTGGTGCTCGGCGGCGTCAGTATCCTCGGTGGCGCCGGCAGCATTCTGGGCGTCGTGCTCGCCGCCTTCATCATGGGGCTGGTGACCTTCGGGCTCGGCCTGCTCAATGTGCCGGGCATCGTCATGTCGATCTTCATCGGCCTGCTGCTGATCATCGTCATCGCCTTGCCGATCGTCTGGCGGCGGCTGCGCGGAGGGCGTTGATGGCCGAGAAATACGCGTTCAAGATGAAGCTGAAGCCCGGCATGAAGGCAGAGTACAATAAGCGCCATGACGAGATCTGGCCGTCGCTGGTCGCGCTGCTGAAGCAGGCCGGCGTCTCCGATTATTCCATCCATCTCGACGAGGAGACCAATATCCTGTTCGGTGTGCTGTGGCGGCAAGACGACCACCGCATGGACGAATTGCCCGGACATTCGGTGATGCAGCGCTGGTGGGCCCACATGGCCGACATCATGGAGACCAGGCTGGACAACGAGCCGGTGGCCGTGAAGCTGGAAACAATGTTCCACATGGCATGAGTGCGATGCGTCACATCGCCGTCATCGACATCGGCAAGACCAACGCCAAGGTGGCGCTGGTCGACCTCGCCACGTTGAGCGAGGTGGCGCTGCGCCGCATGGCGAATGCGCCGGTGCGGCAGGCGCCTTACCCACATCACGATGTCGAGGCACTGTGGGCATTCATCCTCGAAAGCCTTGCCGGCCTCGACCGCGAACAGCGCATCGACGCCATTTCGATCACCACCCATGGCGCGACCGGCGTGCTGGTCGACGCGGCGGGTGAACTGGTGCTGCCGGTGCTCGACTATGAGTTCGACGGCCCCGACGGGATGGCCGAGGATTACGACGCGATCCGCCCGCCTTTTGCCGAGACCGGCACGCCGCGCCTGCCGCTCGGCCTCAATCTCGGAGCACAATTCTTCTGGCAGCAGAGGAGCTTCCCGGCGGAATTCGCCAGGGCCGCGGCGCTGCTGATGTACCCGCAATACTGGGCCTTGCGCCTGACCGGCATCGCCGCCAACGAGGTCACCTCGCTCGGCTGCCACACCGATCTGTGGAACCCGTGGACAGCGGATTTTTCATCCCTGGTCGACAGGCTGGAGTGGCGAAGCCTGATGGCGCCGGTGCGGCCGGCCAGCGATCGCCTCGGCCCGATCCTGCCCACCGTTGCTGTGCGAACCGGACTGGATCCGCACACGCCGGTGTTCCGCGGCCTGCATGATTCCAACGCCTCGCTGCTGCCGCATCTTCTCTCCGACAAGCCGCCTTTCTCCGTCGTCTCGACCGGCACCTGGGTGGTATCGATGGCGGTCGGCGGCAAACAGATTGCGCTGGATGCCGCGCGCGACACGCTGGTCAATGTCAACGCGCTCGGCGATCCCGTTCCCTCGGCGCGCTTCATGGGCGGCCGCGAGTTTTCGGTGCTGACAAAGGATCAGCCGGAGCAGTGGACCGAGGATGATGTCGGCGCTGTGCTGGCGCGAAAGACGCTGCTGCTGCCGTCGACCCAGCAAGGTTCGGGGCCGTTCCCGCACCATGCCGCGGCATGGCTCGACGCCGACGGCATCAACAAAGGCCAGCGCTTTGCCGCCATCTCATTCTATCTGGCCCTGATGACGGCGACCTGCCTCGACTTGATCGGTGCCGACGGCCCGACCACGGTCGAAGGCCCCTTTGCCCGCAACCGGCTCTTTGTCGGCATGCTGGCGGCAGCCACGGCGCGCGCCGTTGTTGCGTCGGAGGCCGCCACCGGCACCAGCATCGGCGCCGCATTGCTGGCATGCGATCGGCCGGCGACGCACGGCAAGGGCGAAAGAATAGAACGGCCTATAGACCCAGCCTGGGTCGACTACGTCAGCGCATGGCGGGCGGCAGTGGAAGTGCAGGGCTGATCAGAGAATCCGTTTGCCGAAGGCAGACATGACGAAGTTGACCGCGTCGGTGCCGATCCGCGGCTCCAGATCCGCCGTCAGGCCCGAAACATCCATCGACAGCAAGCCGCCGGAGAGCGCGATCGCCTCCATCGCCTGATGTGTTTCGCGCACGGTCAGCCCACCGGAGCCCGCAGCCCAGCCGGCGAATTCGGTCGCGGTCGGCGAATAGCTGACATGAAAGCCTTGCGTGCCTGATGTGGCGATACGGATTGCTTCATGCATCAGGTCGCGCATGCCCATGGCGTCGATGTCGGTCATGGTGAAGGCGGAGACGCGCGAATCCTTCAGCACCCGCGCCTCGGCCGGATCGGCGTGGCGCAAGCCGACGATGACGACATTCTCCGGCGACAGCTGCGGCTGCAGCGCGCCCGCCTTGTGGTCGAGGCCGAGGGTGCGCGCCAGGACCGAACCTTCCGGCAGGTCGATGCCGTCCTCGTCCTCGGGCATCAGGGCGGCGATGGAATCGATCCAGATCAGGCCGAAGGAATGCGTGGCTCGCGCCGTCGCGGTCAGCGCCTTGTGCGCGACGCGACGGTCGGTGCCGGCGGCCAGCCGGATCAGCCCCGATGGCGGCCGCTCGACATCGGCGAGTTCCACGACATCGAAATTCATCGCCTCCAGCCGCGCCCCCGTGCCCTCCCGGGCCAGGATCCCGGCGGCCCCCGGTTCGGCGGAGATCGACACCATCTTGCGGCCGGAAAAATCCTCGACGTCGTGCATCGGGGCCTTCTCGACATATTCCGAGGTCATTGCCAAAAGCATGGCGCCATAGCTCATGCGGAAGGCGACGCGGTCGCCGACGGCCAGCGGCGGGTCGGCATCGGCGACGTCCAAAAGCAGATGGTCGCTGGAGGCGCCCAGCACCCGGATCCCCCTGGCGATCGGCGTCAGCCCCTCGACCAGCACGTCCTCGCGGCCGATATTGGCGATGGCGCGCAGCCTGTCGCCTTCGTCGGGGAAGACCGGCTGGTTGCCGAAGGCGTCGTAGCCCGATTGGCCGATCGGCCGTGACGGCTTGAGCTTGACCTCGATAATGTCGCTGGTCAGCCGGCAGGCATCGGGCTCGAGCTCGGCCCATGGCACATCGCGGAAGGTTTCGACGCCACCTTGCAGGATCGCCTCGCCGACGCGCAGATTGTTGATGCCGGCCGGAAGCCTGCCTTCGAGCAGCAGCGGCAGCGACGACGAGGCGCCGCCGGAAATCACGTCGAGGCTTTTGCCGGACAGGCGCTCGGTCTTGTAGGCATGGGCGACGAGCTGCCCAAGGTTTTCCGGCGTCGGCATGATGGCGCCGAAGCAGCCGAGATTGGTGCCGATGCCGGCGATGCGCACGCCCTTGAACTGCAGGATCTGCTCAACCGTGGGGATCAGGTCGTTCGGCCAGATGCCTTCGCGGAGATCGCCGAGATCGATCATCAGCATGATGTCGTGGACGCGGCCCATGCGCTCGGCGATGCGCGAAATTTCGCGGATGGTGGCGAGTTCCGACTGCAGGCTGATGTCGACGGTGCGCACCACCTCCTCGACCCGCGCCATCGGCGGGCTGCGCAGCAGCATGATCGGTGCGTTGATGCCGCTGTCGCGCAGCCGGCGGATGTTCTCGAAACGCGATTCGGCGATGCCGGCGACGCCGCCGCGCAGCATGGCGCGTGCCACTTGCGGCATGCCGCAACTGCCCTTGGTGACGCCGAACACTTTTATGCCCGAGAGCGCGCAGCGCTCGACGATGGTGCGCGCGTTGCGCTCGATGCGGCCAAGGTCGATGGCGACTTGCGGTCCCGACATCACTAGCCCCCGTAGACCAGCCCCTGCGGGTCGATCTCCGGCCTGCGGCCGGAAACGAGGTCGGCAAGGAATTTCCCCGAGCCGCAGGCCATGGTCCAGCCGACGTGGCCGTGGCCGGTGTCGAGATAGAGATTCTTGTAGCGCGCCTGGCCGATGACCGGCACCGAGTTCGGCATCATCGGGCGCAGGCCCGCCCAGAACACAGCCTTCTTCTCGTCGAAGGCACCCGGGAAAAGATCCTTGCCGGTGCTGATGATCGTCTTGAAATCGGCGGGCTTGAAAGTGCGGTCGAAGCCGGTGAATTCGGCCGTCGAGGACATCCGCAAGCGGTTGCCCAGCCTTGAATAGCCGATCAGCCGGTCCTCGTCGGCGCCGCCCATGGTCGGTCCCTTGCTTTCGTCCTCCAGGGGAATCGTCGCGGTATAGCCTTTTACCGGATAGACAGGCAGGTCTATGCCGTAACGGCGCCCGAGCAGGCCGCTTTCCGGCCCCATCGAGATGACAACCGCATCGCCGGCGACCGGGCCGGCCGAAGTCATCACCGCGCGCACCCGGTCGCCCTCGATGTCGAGGCCTTCGACTGTCGTGCCGAACAGGAATTTGACGCCGAGCTTCTCGGCCGCATAGGCGGCCAGCCTGTCGACAAACTGCTTGGAATCTCCGGTCTGGTCGGTTGGCGAATAGACGCCGCCGGCAATCTTGTCCTTGACGCCGGCAAGGCCCGGTTCCAGCTCGACCAGCCGGTCGCGGCCGACGATTTCGATCGGCAGGCCGTGCTTGGCAAGATAACGGTAATTGTCGGTGCCGGTGTCGAGGCTCTTTTGCGAGCGGAAGAAATAGAGAATGCCCTTCTTGCGCTCGTCGTAATGGATGCCGGTCGCTTCCGAAAGCGCATTGATGCAGTCGCGCGAATAGAGCGCGAGCCTGAGCTTGATGTCGGTGTTGGCGCGCAGGCGCGCCACCGTGCACTGGCGCAGGAAACGCAGGCTCCAGGCGAGGAAATAGGGATCAAGGCGCAGCCTGACCTTGATGCCGAGATCATGGTTGTAGAGCCCGCGCAGGAAGGTCTTCAAAGCCGCCGGCGAGGCCCAGGCGGTGGCGTCACCCGGTGACACCAGGCCGGCATTGGACTGGCTGGTGCCTTGTGCCGCCGCCGGATGGCGCTCGATCACCGTCACCTCATGGCCGTCGCTGGCCAGATAATAGGCGGCCGCCGTACCGACGACACCGGCCCCGAGCACCGTTATTTTCATGCCATTCCCCCAAGATCTCCTCGCGGCGCCGCGCCTCCGCGCCTTGCCGCGAACGCCTTCAATAGCGCTTCGCTGCCCGCCTTGCGAGCCCTTGGGAGAACCCGGCTCAGCCGCGCGCGGAGTTCTTGCCGGTCAGGATGCGCTCCCAGGCGAGCGCGTCGGCGACGATCTGGTCGAGATCGTCGCGTTGCGGGGTCCAGCCGAGCTCGGCGCGGGCGAGATCCGAATTGGCAACCACCGCCGCGGCGTCGCCAGGGCGGCGATCACCCATCTTCACCTCGAAATCATGGCCAAAGGCGCGGCGCACGCTTTCGATGACCTCCAGCACCGAATAGCCATGGCTGTAGCCGCAATTGGCGACGAGGCTCTGTCCCCCGGCGCGCAGCCGCTGCAAAGCCAGGCGATGCGCCGCCGCCAGGTCGCTGACATGGATGTAGTCGCGCATGCAGGTGCCGTCCGGCGTCGGATAATCGGTGCCGAACACCTGCATGAACGGCCGCTTGCCAAGTGCCGTCTCGCAGGCGACCTTGATCAGATGGGTTGCGCCCGGCGTCGACTGGCCGGTGCGGCCCTTCGGGTCGGCGCCGGCGACGTTGAAGTAGCGCAGCGCCGTATAGCGCAGGCCATGCGCGATCGATGCGTCGCGCAGCATCCACTCACTCATCAGCTTGGACAGGCCATAGGGCGATTCCGGCGCCAGGCGGGCGTCCTCGCGCACCGGCTCCAGCCCGGCGCCGCCATAGACGGCGGCGGTCGAGGAAAAGATGAAATTGGGCACGCCTTCGCGCACCGCGGTTTCGATCAGTGTGCGCGTCTTCGAGGTGTTGTTCTCATAATAGCCGAGCGGGTCGGCGACCGATTCCGGAACCACGATCGAGCCGGCGAAATGAATGATCGCGTCGACCTTGTTCTCCCTGATGACCGCGCCGACCAATTCCTTGTCGGCGACATCGCCGACGACCAGCTTGGCCTCCGGCGCCACCGCCCATTCGAAACCGGTGGAAAGACGGTCGAGAACGACCACGCTTTCGCCGGCATCCAGCAGCTCCCAGACCATATGGCTGCCGATGTAACCGGCACCGCCTGTCACCAAAACTGTCATCCGCGTCCTCGCTTATCCAAGATTTATCGGAAACTGTCTCAACCCCGCTCTACTGGAAAGCCCGCCGCATGGCCATTGGAACCCCTGGTAACCGGCATTGCCGGCCAGTGGCATTGTCCTGAAACAAAGTTCATCCACATCAAGGGAATAGGCCACGATCCGCGGTCGTTAGGAACAGGTCCGGGGCGTGGCATTTTGACCAAAAAGGCCAGGTGGACGACCAACAGGCCAATGATTATGATCCCGCGCAAAAATTGGGAAGTCGACATGAACTATCAGCGGTTCTTCGAGGAAGCGATCGACCAGCTCCATGCCGAGCGTCGCTACCGCGTTTTCGCCGACCTCGAGCGGATCGCGGGCAAGTTCCCGCGCGCCATCTGGCGTTCCAATGGCCGCGCCGAGGAAATCACCGTCTGGTGCTCCAACGACTATCTCGGCATGGGCCAGCATCCCGACGTCATCGCCGCGTTCCAGAATACCGCTGGCAAGATGGGTTCGGGCGCCGGCGGCACCCGCAACATTTCCGGCACCTCGAACCCGCTGGTAGAGCTCGAGGTGGAGCTTGCCGACCTGCACGACAAGGAGGCGGCACTGGTCTTCACCTCCGGTTTCGTCTCCAACGAAGCCTCGATCTCGACCATCGCGAAGCTTTTGCCCAACTGCCTGATCATCTCGGACGAATTGAACCACGCCTCGATGATCGAAGGCGTGCGGCGTTCCGGCGCCGAAAAGAAGATCTTCCGCCACAATGACGTGGCGCATCTGGAAAGCCTTTTGCAGGCGGCGGGGCGCGAACGCGCCAAGCTGATCGTCTTCGAAAGCGTCTATTCGATGGATGGGGACATCGCGCCGATCAAAGAGATCGTCGAACTCGCCGAGCGCTACAACGCCATGACCTATATCGACGAGGTCCATGCCGTCGGTATGTACGGGCCGCGCGGCGGCGGCATCACCGAGCGCGAAGACCTGGCCGACCGCATCGACATCATCGAAGGCACGCTGGCCAAGGCATTCGGCACGCTGGGCGGCTACATCACCGGCACCAGCGCTGTGATCGACGCCGTGCGCTCCTATGCGCCGGGCTTCATCTTCACCACGGCACTGCCGCCGGCGATCGCTGCCGCCGCGACCGCGTCGATCCGCCATCTCAAGCGCTCGCAGGCCGAGCGTGACGCCCAGCAGCAGCAGGCCGCGAGAACCAAACACATCCTGTCGGCCGCCGGCCTGCCGGTGATGGATTCGCCGACGCACATCGTGCCGCTGCTGGTCGGCGATCCCGAGGCCTGCAAGATGGCCAGCGACCGCCTGCTCGGCGTGCACGGCATCTACATCCAGCCGATCAACTACCCGACCGTGCCGCGCGGCACCGAGCGGCTGCGCATCACGCCAACGCCGTTCCATTCCGATGCGCTGATCGCCGAATTGCAGGATGCGCTGGTCGAGACCTGGGATGCGCTCGGCATCCCCTATGGTTCGGCAGGTCGGCCTTCGGTGGCCAAGAGCGACCGCATCATTCCCCTGCTGGTGCCCAAGTCAGGCGGCTGATGCCGTTTGGAACTCTACTCCGGCCGCCATCTGGCTCGCCGGAGCGATTTCAATTCGGGCTTCGTCAGCGGCTCAGGCGTTCTTCATCCACTTCGCCAGCCGGTGCGCCGCTTCCTCGATCTGGTCGAGACGGCGGTGGAAGCACAGCCGCAAAAACGCCTCGCCGCCGGGGCCGAAAGCGGTGCCTGGCGCCAGGCCGACATTGGCCTTGTCAACGATGTCGAAGGCAGCAGTGCGTGAATCGGTGATGCCATCGACTGTGAAAAACAGATAGAACGCGCCCTGCGGCACCGTAAACCCAGCGCGGCCGGCGGCGCCGAGGATGCCGCAGACAAGGTCGCGCGCCTTGCGCGCCCGCTCCACCTGTTCGGCGACGAAGGCGTCGCCCTCGTCAAGGGCGGCGACCGCACCGCGCTGCATGAACTGGGCGACGCCGGAGCTCGAATACTGGATCAGGTTCTCGAACACCTGCTGCAAGCTCGGATGCGTCTTGATCCAGCCGACGCGCCAGCCGGTCATCGCCCAGTTCTTGGAAAAGGAGTTGACGTACAGGATACGGTCTTCCGCCGACGCTATGTCGAGGAAGGACGGCGCGCGGCCGTGGCCGTAGTGGAACAGTGAATAGATCTCGTCGGCGATGATCCAGAGGTTTTTCGCGCGCGCCAGAGCGAGGATCGCCTGCAAGGTCTCGTGATCGGCGGTCCAGCCGGTCGGATTCGACGGCGTGTTGATGAACAGCGCCTTTGTGCGCGGCGTGATCGAAGCGGCGATCTTCTCGACGTCGCAGGACCAGCCATTGCCGGAATGATCGAGCGTGACCGCGACTGGAACGGCTCCCGCTATCCCTGCTGCGGCATCGAAATTCGGCCAGGCCGGCGACAGGTAGACCACCTCGTCGCCAGCGCCGGCGAGCGCGTCGAGCGCCAGCTGGATGGCATGCATGCCGGAGCCGGTGACGATGAATTCTTCCTCCGGGAAATTCTTGCCGAAATGCCTGGCATAGTAACGGGAGAGTGCCTGCCTGAGATCGGGGATGCCCCTTTGCCAGGTGTAGAATGTCTCGCCGCCGGCCAGCGCCTTCGACGCGGCATCGGTGATGAAGGCTGGCGTCGGCAGGTCGCCTTCGCCGGCCCAGAGCGGAATCATGCCTTCGCGCAGGCGGCCGTAATTGACGACGGCGACAATGCCACTTTCGGGTGCCGCACGGGCCTCGGTGCGCAAGCTGTCGATCAGTGTCATGGGCGGATCCGTTTTTGGTCTGCGGTTTTCGTCAGCGGTCCTTACCAGATGCGAAAACAGAAAACCCCGGCCGCCAACGACCGGGGTTTTGGTCCAGCAAATGCTGCCCGTGGTCAGCGCCTGGCGAGCAGATCGCGAATTTCGGTGAGCAGCGCGACATCGGCGGGCGGCGGAGCGGCCGGTGCAGCGGGCTTCTCGCGCTCAAGCCGCTTGCGCATGTTGTTCACCGCCTTGACCATCAGGAAAATGATGAAAGCGAGGATGAGGAAGTTCAACGCGACAGTGATGAAGCTGCCGTAGGCAAAGACCGCGCCTTGCTTCTTGGCGTCGGCCAGCGAGGTGGCGTTGACGGCCGAGGAGAGGCCAAGGAAATAATTGTTGAAGTCCAAGCCGCCGAAAATCGCGCCGACGATCGGCATGATGATATCGTTAACTAGGGAATCGACGATCTTGCCGAAGGCCGCGCCGATGATGACGCCGACCGCAAGGTCCATCACATTGCCCTTGGAAATAAATTCCTGGAATTCTTTCAGCATTCGACCCTCCTTGTCGTGACTGGCCGAGCTGCCGTTTCCGTCCTTGCGGCATCGACCTGAGGCAACATAACAAAAACCTCCTGACGCAACATGGGTAAAAGGGAGAAAACAACCGCTTTCTCCTTACCTTACGGCACTTTGGGCGGCAGCTCTGCCGAATTTGACGCGTTGCGTACAAGGGCGTGAAATTTCATATCCCCGCGATGCAAATCGACACAGATGCCGCCGAATCACTGCAAAACGACCACGCTGGACCAGATTGCCGCCGAGCACGGCATGGGCCCCTGGTTGTTGACGCGAGCGATCAATCGCTCTTTGCAAGGTTTCCCGCATTGACGGCACGGCAAAGCCAGCATTGAATTTCTGGAAATTATAGGCGTTTTCGCCTATAATGTTCTCATGAACATGCTCGAAACCATCAGCATTGATGTTTATCCGTGGGCGGCTCCAACAAAGGAGCAGCGCGCTTGGTTTGACGCGCTTTCGCCCGACGAGAAGCGGAAAGCGATTCAGGCGGCGATCAACGAAGGTTTTGAGAGCCCGGTCAGCGAAAAGTCGATCGACGACATTATTCGGAAAGCGCGTGCCGAACTCCCGCATGCGCCATAGGATAACGCATCGCGCCGAACGCGATCTGAAAGACATTTACCGACACACCTTCGAAAACTTCGGCCACACTCAGGCCGAAAAGTAACTGCGCGAACTCGACGCGGTGTTTGAGTTGCTCGGCGACTATCCGAGTATGGGCCGGCTCTATGAAGGCAGGACCCATCAGTTCGTCCACGGCAAGCACATCATCCTCTATCGCATGGGTTTGGAGGAGGTCGTCATTGGCCGTATTTTCCACGGCGCTCAGCGGCGATCTTCACCATAACGACACCGACGCGCCGCCCTGATAGCCGTCCTGCACAGCTCTGCAATGGACTCGGACGCCAAGCTGTGGTTGCGTCCGGGCAAGCCGGATAGAAAGACGGCAGAGGAGGAAAGTCCAAGCGTGCAGGGCTTGTTCATCGTCATCATCGCGGTCGCCTATGTGACGCTGCTGTTTGCCATCGCCAGCCTCGGCGACCGCCGCTCGGCCATCTCCGAGCCGAGCCGGGGGCGGCCTTTCATCTATGCGCTCAGCCTCGCGATCTACTGCACATCCTGGACTTTCTTCGGCTCGGTCGGTCTCTCTTCCGAACGCGGCCTCGAATTCCTCGGCATCTATACGGGCCCGGTGCTCGTCTTCGTCTTCGGCTTCCCGCTGCTCAACCGTATCGTGCGGCTGGCCAAGACCGAGAAGATCACCTCGATCGCTGATTTCCTCGGCGCACGCTACGGCAAGAGTTTCACCGTCGCGGCGATCGCCACGCTGATCGCCACCATCGGCGCGGTGCCCTATATCGCGCTGCAGTTGAAGGCGATATCCGGTTCGGTCAGCCTGATGGTCGAGCACTATACGGGATCGCCGCCTTCGTTCGATCCCTTCGTCAGCGACATCTCGCTGGTCGTCGCCATGCTGTTGGCGCTGTTCGCGGTGCTGTTTGGAACCCGTCACGCCGACGCCACCGAACACCAGGACGGGCTGGTGCTGGCGGTGGCGGTCGAAACCGTCGTCAAGCTCGCCGCCTTCCTGGCGATCGGCCTGATGGTCACCTTCCTGATCTTCGGCGGCCCAGGCGACATGTTCGACAAGCTCGCCGAGAACGCGCAGGTCCGGCAGGCGATGAGCTACAACACCTCGCTCGCCACCTGGCTGGTGCTGACGTGCCTCAGCGGCTTTGCCATCATCATGCTGCCGCGGCAGTTCTACGTCACCATCGTCGAAAACCGCGGCGAGGCCGAACTGCGCACCGCGACATGGGTGTTCCCGCTCTACCTCGTGGCGATCAACCTGTTCGTGCTGCCGATCGCCTTCGCCGGCCTGTCGCTGGTCGGCACCGGAACCAGCAGCGATCTCTATGTGCTGTCGCTGCCCCTGTTCAGCGGCCATGATGTGCTGGCGATGGCGGCTTTCATCGGCGGCCTGTCGGCGGCGACGGCGATGGTGATCGTCGAAAGCGTGGCGCTGTCGATCATGATCTCCAACGATCTCGTCATTCCGCTGTTCGTGCGCCGCCTGCTCAAGACCTCGACCTCCGAGACCGAGGATTGGTCGACGCTGATCCTCAATGTGCGGCGCGGGGCGATCTTCATCCTGTTGTTCATCGCCTTCCTCTACTACCGCGAGAGCACCAACAGCGCGCGCCTGTCGTCGATCGGCCTGATGTCGTTCGCGGCCATCGCCCAGTTCGCCCCCGCCCTGATCGGCGGGCTGATCTGGCGCGGCGCCAACGGCCGGGGTGCGGCACTCGGCATGGTCGCCGGCATCCTCGTATGGGGCTACACACTGCTCCTGCCGTCGCTTGCCGCGGCCGATACCGGCATCATCGTGCACGGGCTGTTCGGCTTCGAGGCGCTGCGGCCGCAGGCCCTGTTCGGCACCGTCGCCGAACCGCTGAACCACGGCGTGTTATGGAGCCTGTCGATCAATGCGGTGTTTTTCGTGCTCGGCTCGCTGTCGCGCGCGTCGGTGCCGCTGGAACGCATCCAGGCGTCGATCTTCGTGCCGCGCGATGCCGGCCCGATGCCCAGCCTGCGCCGTTTCCGCACCGCCATCACCGTCAACGACCTGAAGGACACGATCGGGCGCTATCTCGGCGTCGAGCGCACCGAGCGCTCTTTCCAGTCGTTCGAAAAGACCAACGGAACCTCGCTGCACGGCAACGAACAGGCGAGCATGGACGTCATCCGCTTTTCCGAGCAGCTGCTGGCCAGCGCCGTCGGCTCCTCCTCGGCACGGCTGATCCTGTCGCTGCTGTTTCGGCGCCACGACCGCGAATCCCGAGATGCCTTCCGCTTGCTCGACGACGCCACCGAGGCGCTGCAGCACAACCGCGACCTCTTGCAGATCGCGCTCGACCAGATGGAACAGGGCATCACCGTCTTCGATCGCGATTTCCGCCTGATCTGCTGGAACCGCCAGTACCGGGCGCTGTTCGACCTGCCCGACGAGATGGGCCAGGTCGGCGTCTCGCTCGACCGCATCCTGCGCCATCTCGCCGAGCGCGGCGACATTCCCGCCGATCAGCGTGTGGCCATGCTCAACCGGCTGACCAGCTTCGTCAGCCCATGGCAGATGGAGCTGAAAACCTCGGGCCGCATCCTGGAACTGCGTTCCAACCCGATGCCGGACGGCGGCATCGTCGCCACCTATGCCGACATTTCCGGGCGCGTCGAGCAGGACCTGGCACTGAAGCGTGCCAATGAATCGCTGGAGCAGCGCGTCAAGACGCGCACCATCGAGCTGACCCGGGTCAATGAGGAACTGGCGCAGGCACAGATGCTGGCCGAGGAGGCCAATCTCGGCAAGACGCGCTTCCTCGCCGCTGCCGGCCACGACATCCTGCAGCCGCTGAACGCCGCCCGGCTCTATTGCTCCTCGCTGATCGAGAAGGCCGGCAAGGGACCTGCCGGCAAGGCGGCCGTGAACATCGAATCCTCGCTGGAATCGGTCGAGACGATTCTCGGCGCCGTGCTCGACATCTCCCGCCTCGATGCCGGCGCGATGAAGCCGGATGACACCGCCTTCAACCTCGACGGATTGCTGCGCCAGATCGGCAACGACTTCCGCCCGCTCGCGGCCGAAAAGAAGCTCGAGCTGACCATCATGCCGTCATCGTTGACGGTGACGACGGACCGCAATTTGCTGCGCCGCCTGATCCAGAATCTTGTCTCCAACGCCATCAAATACACGCGCCGCGGCCGCGTGCTGGTTGGCGTCAGGCGGCGCGGCGAATTGGCCGAGATCCAGGTGATCGACACCGGCATCGGCATCGCCGGTGACAAGCTGAACACCGTCTTTCGCGAGTTCACCCGGCTCGACGAGGGCGCGCGCGAGGCCGAGGGCCTCGGTCTCGGCCTCTCCATCGTCGACCGCATCGCCCGGGTGTTGCGCCTGGAGATCCGCATCTTTTCCAGTCCGGGCAAGGGCACGCGATTCTCCGTTATCCTGCCCGTCGCGGCCGTGCAGGCACGACGCGAGATCGAAGCCAGGGCTCCCGCCCGCGCGACAGCCTCGCTGGCCGGTCTGCACGTGCTGTGCATCGACAACGACGCCCGCATCCTCGAAGGCATGCGGCTCCTGCTCGAAGGCTGGGGTTGCAACGTCGACACCGCGTCCGGTTCAAAGGATCTGGAGACCGCGAAGATACATCGCCCGGACATCGTCCTTGCCGACTACCATCTCGACGGCGAAACCGGCCTCGAACTCGTCGTCAGGCTGCGTGCGATCCATGGCGACACCCTGCCGGCCGTGCTGGTCACCGCCGACCGCTCCAACGAGGTGCGCACGGCCGCCGGCGGGCTCGAGATTGCGGTGATCAACAAACCGCTCAAACCAGCGGTACTGCGCTCGATGATGGCCAGGGTCAGGCCGCTGGCGCCGGCGGCGGAATAGGGGTCTAACCCGCCGGCTGCAGCGGGTCGCTGCCGATCTTGGACAGCAGGATCACCGCCTGGGTGCGGCTGTCGACGCCGAGCTTCTGCAGGATGGCGGAGACATGCGCCTTGATGGTGGCCTCGGAGACGCCGAGTTCATAGGCGATCTGCTTGTTGAGCAAGCCCTCG
This sequence comes from Mesorhizobium sp. WSM4833, assembly GCF_055811095.1. Taxonomy (NCBI): domain Bacteria; kingdom Pseudomonadati; phylum Pseudomonadota; class Alphaproteobacteria; order Hyphomicrobiales; family Phyllobacteriaceae; genus Mesorhizobium; species Mesorhizobium sp. WSM4833. The sequence goes on along the minus strand of NZ_JBVVQG010000003.1, from coordinate 429,013 downwards.
GCCAGCATGCCGAGCACCCGGGTCTGCTGCGGCGTCAACGCCTGCAGCCGCTTGATCAGGTCGGATATTTCAGGGTCGCGCTCGGTGCCGAGATCGACGCCGACGGGTGCTGCAATATCGCCGGCAAGCACCGATTGCACGGCGCTGCGGATCTCTTCCATGCTGGCCGATTTGGAGATGAAGCCGGAAGCGCCGAGGTCGAGCGCCCGCCTGATGGTCGCCGGATCGTCATGCGCCGACACCACGACCAGCGGCACCGCCGGATGGATGCCACGCAGCGAGATCAGGCCGGAGAGGCCGCTGGCGCCCGGCATCGACAGGTCGAGCAGCACCAGGTCGACGTCCTCGTTGGCCACGACCAGCGCCTTGGCGCTCTCGAAATCGCCGGCTTCATGGATGGCGGCGACATTGCCGATGCCGGCGAGCGCTTCGCGCAGCGCACCGCGAAACAGCGGGTGATCGTCGGCGATGACGAAAGAATAGCCTGCCGGCAAATGTCCCTCCCCGAATCCCCGATGATTTTTGGCTTTTCGGGTTCAACTGGACGATTATGAGCGGCTGCGCGCTGTTTTCAAGCGGCAAAGCCAGTGCGCCGCCTCCCGTGGTTGAAACGCTCAGGTCTTCTGCGAATTGGGCTGGGCGCCGTTGTCCTTGTCCATATCCCTGACGATGCCCATGAAGCCGCGCAGGAAGCGCTCCATGTAGCCCATCGTCTTGTTGAAATCCTCTTCGCTCGGCAGTTTCGATTCGAGGCGGGCGGAGAGCGAATTCTCGAGCTTGGTGACGCGCTCGTCCATCGCCTTCATCGAGGTCTGCAAGCGGTCGACCTCGTCCTGGAAAGCGGCGCGTTCGTCGGCCGCCATCTTGCAGACGAGCTGGCCGGAGCGTTCGTCGCAGATCGACATGGCGCCGGTCTGGGTGTCCATGCGGATATAGCCGGTGGCCGACTTTTCCAGCCGGTAGCGGTCGGTTTCTTCCGAATAAGCTGAAGCCGCGACCAGCGAAACGAGCGCGGCGGGGATCAAGATGTGCTGCAGACGCATGTTGTCCTCCATGGCAAAGGCCTCAGATATCGCATGTTTGCGCCGGAAATGGGGAAGACCCTTGGCGTGGCCTTTCCCGAATGGCTGGTTCGGAATCTTTTGAAGCAATTCCCAAGGGAAAGCGCTATGCGCTTTTCCCGGGAAAACCGTTTCACACTTTTCCTGGAACTGCTCTATAGCGCAACCATGTCTCAGATTATCTACAAGATAACCCCGCAGGCGCTTTGGCGCGAGGCCGAAAAGCATGGCCGCTTCACCGGCGCGCCGATTGATGTCGCAGACGGCTTCATCCACTTCTCCACGGCGGCGCAGGTCAAGGAAACGGCGGCAAAGCACTTTGCCGGCCAGACCGACCTTCTGCTGGTCGCCATCGACGGCGCCAGCCTGGGTGCTGCGCTGAGATACGAGGTCTCGCGCGGTGGTGCGCTGTTTCCGCATCTTTATGGTCCGCTCGGCCTCAAGGCTGTGCTGTGGGTCCGGCCACTGCCGCTTGGCTCCGATGGTGTGCACCAGTTCCCGGCACTGGAGGGGCAATGAGCGTGCTCGACTGGCTCGGCCAGAAGCTGCTGTTCGCCTTCGATCCGGAAACCGCGCATGGCCTGTCGATCGCGGCCTTGCGATGCGGCGTTCCGGTTGGTGCACCAGCGATCCGCGACCACAGGCTGACGGTCAGCATCTGCGGCCTCGATTTCCCCAATCCGCTCGGCATGGCGGCCGGCTATGACAAGAACGCCGAAGTGCCCGACGCGCTGCTTGGCCTGGGCTTCGGCTTTGCCGAGGTCGGCACGATCACGCCGCTGGCGCAGGCCGGCAATCCGAAGCCGCGCATTTTCCGGCTGACGGCCGACGATGCGGTGATCAACCGATTGGGCTTCAACAATGAAGGCCATGCAGCGGCCGAAAAGCGCCTTGCCGCGCGCAAGGGGCGTGGCGGCATCGTCGGCGTCAACATCGGCGCCAACAAGGACAGCAGCGACCGCATCGGCGACTATGAGCGCGGCGTCGCCCGGTTTGCGCAATACGCCAGCTATCTGACCGTCAACATCTCCTCGCCCAACACGCCGGGCCTGCGCAACATGCAGGCGCGTGAGCAGCTTGGCGAGCTCTTGTCGCGGGTCATGGCCGCGCGCGCCGCGGCAAGCGCCCAGCCGCCGGTGTTCCTGAAGATCGCGCCGGATCTGGTCGAGGCAGAGCTGGAGGACATCGCCGCCGAAGTTACGGAAAAGCGGGTGGACGGCGTCATCGTCTCCAACACCACCATCTCCCGGCCGCCACTGCGCAGCGGCGACACCGCACGCGAGAGCGGGGGGCTCTCCGGCAAGCCGCTGTTCGAGCGTTCGACCATCGTGCTGGCGAAGATGCGCAAACTGCTCGGGCCGGAGCTTGCCATCGTCGGCGTCGGCGGCGTCGATTCCGCCGATACGGCGCTGGACAAGATCCGTGCGGGTGCCGATCTGGTGCAGCTCTACACCGGCATGATCTATGCCGGGCCTTCGCTGCCAGGCCGTATTCTTTCCGGAATGGCCCGTTTCGTCGAAAAAGAACGGCTGAAGTCGATTTGCGAGTTGCGCGACAGCCGCCTCGACTTCTGGGCGTCCAGGCAACTCTGAACTGCTCTCAGGAGCGCAGGTCGCGGCTGACGGCCCGCTCGCAGATGGTGCAACGAACTCGGGTCAAAGGGTTCCTTCGGAGCTTTCGCCGGGCGTTGGCTGACGGCGCATCAAACAAAAAACCCGCCAGTGCGGCGGGTCATTGGCGCAAATCAGCACCATGGGCAAAAATGTACCATAGCTGAGATCACCGAGTCAAGAAAAAATTCCTATCGCGAGAGCTGGCGTTCGGTGTCCTGAACGGCGCAGGGCCTTCCGGGGGCACGTCTAAAACGCCGTCCGTACCCTGAGCCGCAGGATCGCCAGCAGGCTGAAGCCTCGCACCAGCAGGAAGACGTGCAGCGCCGCCCACAGTCCATTGTTGCCGAAGGCGGGCGCAAGGGTCAGCAGCGCGGCCGCGAAAACCAGGAACGACAGCAGCATCATGTTGCGCATGTCGCGGGACCAGGTCGCACCGATGAAGACGCCATCCATCTGGAACGCCAGCACACCGCTCAGCGCCGTGAATGCCGCCCATGGCAGGTAGATGTCGGCCACCGAACGGACGTCCTCCGATGTCGTCACGAGGGCGACCAGATTGGTGCCACCAAACAGCATTACCAGCGTCGCGGCTCCCGCCAGCCCGAAACCCCAGAACAGCGTCAGCCGCACGGCCTGACGGAACGGTGCGGCGGCACGTGCGCCGACGGCACGACCGGCAAGCTGTTCGGCGGCGGTGGCAAAGCCATCGAGGAAATAGCCGGCGACGAGGAAGAAATTCATCAGCACGGCGTTGGCGGCCAGCGTCACCGTGCCGAACTGCGCGCCCTGGCGGGTGAACAATGCAAAGGCGGCGAGCAGCGAGAACGAACGGATCATGATGTCGCGGTTGAGCGACAGCATGCGCAGGAAGGCGGTCATGTCGAGCAGGCGATGGCGCGGCAAGGGCGGGGCCGCGCGAAACCGGCGGATCACGATGGCCAGGCCGAGCAGCATGGCCAGGAACTCGCCGGTGACGGTCGCCCAGGCAACGCCGGCGACGCCCCAGCCAAGTTCCAGCCCAAGCAGGAAGCACAGCGCGATGTTGATGCCGTTCAGCACCAATTGCAGCACCAGTCCAAGCCCGCCCTCGCCGCGCCCCAGCACGTAGCCGAGGATGGCGTAGTTGATCAGCGAAAAGGGGGCTGCAAGCAGCCTGATCCTGATGTAGACGCCCATCGCCTCGCTGACGCGCGGTTCGGCGCCCATGAATTTTTGCCCGGCGATGGCGACCAGCGGCGCAAGGGCAGCGAGCACGATGCCGGCGATAACCGCGATCAGCACGGCGCGCCAGAACACCGCCTGTTCCTCCAGGGCATCGCCACGCCCGAACGCCTGTGCGACAAGGCCGGTGGTGCCCGAGCGCAGGAAATTGAAAGAGGTGAAGACGACGTCGAAGATCAATGCGCCGGCAGCCAGGCCGCCGAGCAAGGCGGCATCGCCGAACTGGCCGACGACAGCCGTGTCGACCAGGCCGAGCATCGGCGTCGTCAGATAGGCTAGCGTCATCGGCACCGCGATGGCGAGCACGGAGCGGTTGGTGACGACAAATGATCCGGAGTGAAGCGGCGATCCCGAGAGGATCGGGGATCCGGCGTCGGCTGGGGTTGCACCTTTGTCCAAGGATTGCTGCCTTGCTGATTGCGGCTTGATGGAACCGTCGATGTGCCCCATTTTCCAGCCACCGCGCAATCACCTATCCCTTGACGGCCAACCGAAATCCCGGTCTGGCGTGAGCCAGCCGGATACGAGTTCATGCCTCTGCAGATCGTCCATCATCCCGACTACGACGCCGGCTTCGCCGTCAACCATCGCTTTCCGATGAGCAAATATCCCCTGCTGATGGAGGCGCTGCGGACACGCGGCCTCGCCGGCCCCGAGGCGCTCAGCACCGCCGAACCGGCGCCGGCTTCATGGCTGGAGCTTGCCCATGCGGCGGACTATGTCGACCAGGTCGTCAACTGCCGCGTGCCCGAAAAGATCGAACGCGAGATCGGTTTTCCAATCGGCCCCCGCGTCTCGCTGCGTGCGCAGCTTGCCACCGGCGGCACGGTGCTGGCGGCGCGGCTGGCCTTGCGCCACGGTATCGCCTGCAACACTGCCGGCGGCAGCCACCATGCGCGGCGCGCGCAAGGCGCGGGCTTCTGCACCTTCAACGATGTCGCCGTCGCCGCGTTGGTGCTGCTGGCCGAAGGCGCGGCACGAAACATCCTGGTCGTCGATCTCGACGTGCACCAGGGCGACGGCACGGCGGATATTCTCGCCGATGACCCGCGCGTGTTCACCTTTTCCATGCATGGCGACCGCAACTACCCAGTGCGCAAGATCGCCTCCGACCTCGATGTCGCGCTGCCCGACGGCACGGGTGACGCTGCCTATCTCGAGAGGCTCGCCGCCATCCTGCCGGAGCTGTCCGCACAGGCGCATTGGGACATCGTGTTCTACAATGCCGGCGTCGACGTCCATGCAGATGACCGGCTTGGCAGGCTGTCGCTGTCGGATGACGGCCTGCGCGCCCGTGACGACATGGTCATCAGCCATTTTCGCGCGCAGGGCGTTCCGGTCTGCGGCGTCATCGGCGGTGGCTATTCCACCGATGTGCCCGCCCTTGCCGCGCGCCATGCCATCCTGTTCGAGGTCGCCGCAGGCTGCGCCCGATAGTACGATCTTGTCCAAAAACCGGTGCCAGGGTTCGCTGACGCGGACCTGCGGTTCGGGATCATGCTCTACTTCCGGTAGTTGGCGAGCCTCAACAGGATGAACGCCGGCACGACGATAGCCGCGCCCAGCAGGATATAACCGAGGAAACGGTCGATGGCATGAAAGCCGAGATTCCACAGGTCCATGAAGAACTTCCGGATGCCGTAGAGCACATCCATCGGCGACCAGCCGAAGGCATTCATGACCAGGCCGACGAGGAAAGACACCACCAGCAGTTTCAGGATCACCTTGAGCGGCGAGTCGCCAAGAAAGCGCGTCAGTGCGGACAAGGCTCGTCTCCCGATTGAGGCACCCAGGCTCGAGGGCGTCGGCCAGACATACGCACTTGGCTTGTCCGCTTCAAGCCGGGAGTTTTGCGGGATGCCAACGGCCTGCACCGCGCGATTGCATGGCAGGCTTGTGCTGCCAAACGGACTAAACCCGCGCCAGACTGTTAAATTTGCGTAAACAACATCGCTTTAATTTATTGAAAACAAAGCGAAAAACCTTCATTTTTTGATTTCCCGCAATGTGCGTGCAATTTTCGCCTGCGAGACGGTCGGCGTCTTTCAGGCGATTGGCCGCGCGGGCGATCTGACCCCCTACCACAACTGGCGAAAGCCAGTCCCAGGACCGCGCAACCATCCCTGAAAGACACCAAATCGGAGCCCGACCGCCTCAACGGTCGAGTTCTTCGGGAAACCTGCGCATCGATTGCCGGATGCGCGCGCGTGTTGGAGTAATGCAGTGTTCTCTCAAGCAAAGATCATCCTGACGGCAAGTGCCCTTGCCATGTGCCTCCTGGGGCCGGCGATGGCCGCCGACCTTTCGCCCGCCTACAATGATCCCCCCACGTTCCAGTGGAGCGGCGCCTATGTCGGCGTGCATGGCGGCACGGCGTTCACCGGGATGCCGAACCCGTTTGCCGGCAGGAATGGTCTCAGCGGCGGCTTTCAGGCCGGCTACAACCAGCAGATGGGTCCAGCGGTTCTCGGTGCCGAGATCGAGGGCTCCTATCTGGGCGGCGCCGAGCACGACGTCCGGGGCGGCAAGATCAAGGAAAAATGGCGCGGTGCCGCCAAGGCCAAGGCCGGCTTGAGCTTCGACCAGACGCTGCTGTTTGGAACCGGCGGCGTCGCCATGACCAAATTCGACAAGGGCGACAAGGTGAACGATATCGACGGATGGAAACTCGGCTATCTGGTCGGCGGCGGCATCGAGCAGGGTTTTGCCGGCGGCCTCTCGGCCAAGGTCGAATATGACTATGTGCGCACCCCAGGCGTCGAAACGACGTCCGCCCTGGGCAAATCCAAGGCGACGATCGGCAGCCATGAACTGAAGGCCGGCATCAACTACCGGTTCTAGGGCAGGCCATGGGTTCCGTTGAACCTGTTCTGTATTCTGCTTGAACGACCTTGCGCGGCGCCCGGATGCAACGGGGCCGCGCAATTGCTTTGCCTCCATCCGCACCGTCATCGACGCGTGTCGGCAGACCGCATTTGTGTGCCAGGTCCTGCGTAATGCCGATGCAATCTTCACGTCCTAAAGCGCGTCGCATCGAAACGGATCATGCGGCCCGCTTCAGGTTTTGTTTTGTGCATGTCGTTGCCCCAAAACCGGGACCGCTTTTGGGCGACATGCATTCGGTGCCGCGGATGACCTTGATGACGGGAATCGGATATGTCCAAACGCAACGCGAACCATCTGGTGTGGATGCCCAAGGCGTTCTTCGCCGCAATCGTGCTGGTGCTGACGGGATGCGCCTCCGACATCATGAAGAACTACATCGGGCAACCGGTCGAATCGGTCATTCTGGACTACGGGCCGCCGACCGCCGTCGTTGATCTCGGCCGGGGCGAGCGGGCCTATCAATGGCGGAAAATATCCACCAATGCGGTTTCCGGAAGCTCCAGCGGCGAAGTTCGCCACACAAAACACGGAACCGTCTACGAAGAAACCGAAACGCCTGGCTATATCGAGCGCCAGGAATGCTTCTATACGTTCTATGCCCGCGCCTCGGGCGGCCGATGGTTCATCACCAATTTTCGTCAACCGAAGCTGGAATGCGAATGAATTGCCACAGCGTGCCGGCTGCCTGTGACGGAGAGTGCGCATGCGCATCCTGCTGATCGAGGACGAGCCGGAAATGGCCTCGGTGCTGAAGACCGCGCTCGAGCGCCAGGACATCATCGTCGACCATGCCGCGACACTGGCGGATGCCGAAGCCGTGGCGCGGCTCGGCCACCATGACGCGGTGGTGCTGGACCGCCGGCTGCCGGATGGCGATGGCCTCAGCCTGATCCCGCGCCTGCGGGCCTTGCATCTGGACGTGCCGGTGATCGCGTTGACGGCGCTCAGCGGGCTCGACGATCGCGTGGCGGGGCTCGACGCCGGCGCCGACGACTACATGGTCAAACCGTTCGCCACGGTGGAACTGGTCGCCAGGCTCAATGCCTTGCACCGGCGTTCGTTCACCACGCGTGCCAATCAGGTGATGGTCGGCCGCCTCACCTATGACTTCCGCCATCGCGAGGCGCTTGTCGAGGACCAGGCGCTGGAACTGCCGCGGCGCGAGCGGCTGGTGCTCGAAACGCTCATCCGCAGGCCGGGGCGGACGATCATGCGCGGGGCGCTGGAAGAAGCCGTCTATGCTCTCGACGACGAGATCGGCTCCAATGCATTGGATGCGCACATTTCGCGGCTGCGTCGCAAGCTCGACGACGTCGCTGCCGGCATCGAGATCAGGGCGATCCGCAACCTCGGTTATCTCTTGCGGGCCGCCTCGTGAAGAAGCCGCGCGCGCGATCGCTGCAATGGGTGCTGGTGCGGCGGATGATCCTGCTGCAGGCGGCGACGCTTCTTGTCTTCATCGTGCTGTGCGCGGCCGCGCTGTGGATCGCCGATCCACGGCTTCTTGTCGACAACGAGGCTGCCGTCGCCGCCCTCAAGGATGCCGTCGATCGTGACGGCAACGGCAAATTGATCGTCCATGAGACCGATGGGTTGCGTTCGTTTCGTGAGGGTTTCCCCAATGTCTGGTACATCATCCGCGACAACAACGGCCAGAGCATCCGCTTCGGCAGCATACCCGACGTCTACACCAGGAATTTTGGCGATCTGCTGGGCCAGGCCGATCACGCCACCATCGGATTTTCCGAAGATGATTTGAGGCCGGAGGCCTACCTCGAAAAAGTTTCGACCAAGGCTGGCACGGTTCAGATCATTGCCGCGACGCGATCGTCGCGGGAAGAGACCGATGGCCTCGAAGTCACCATTTCGGCCACCATCGACGTCGCCAAGAACCCGGACGGCAGCAGGAACTGGGAGAAGGCGCTTCCCGCTCTCGCGGCCATCATCGTCATCCTGCTGCTGCCGATCGTCCTCGTCATGGGAGCCACGACCCTGGTGACGACGCCAGCCGTCGTGCGCCGGTCGTTTGCCGGCCTCGTCGACACCGTCCAGCAGGCCGCGCGCATCGACATCGGCACCCGTGCGATGCAGCTGCCGGTCAAGAATGTGCCGCAGGAGATCGCGCCGCTGGTGCATGCCTTCAACCAGACGCTGGCGCGCCTCGCCCAGGGCTATGACCGGCACAACCGCTTCCTCACCGACGCGGCGCACGAACTGCGCACGCCGATCGCCATCCTGCGCACGCGCGCCGAATTGCTGAAGCAGGAGCCGCAAAGCGCGCGCCTGCTGCATGACATCGAGCGCCTGTCGCATCTTGCGCAACAGCTGCTCGACCACCAGCTGCTCGACCGCCCGGCGGACCAGCGCCAGATCATCGACCTCTGCGATCTTGTCAGCCGGGTCGCGGCCGACTTCGCCCCGCTCGCCATCGAAGCAGGCTACGATCTTGCCTTCGAGCCGCCAGCCAACAAGGTCCATGTCGAGATCAACGTGCTGCAGATCGAGCGGGCGCTGGCAAATCTCGTGCGCAATGCCATCGATCATGGCGGCGGTTCCGGCACGATCACCATAGCGATCGATGAAACCGGCGGCGTCGAAATCCGCGACGAAGGCCCAGGCATTCCAGCCGATGAGCACGAGAACGTTTTCGAGCCCTTCTACCGACTGCGGCCGCAATCGCGCGGCGCGGGCCTGGGATTGAACCTTGCCCGGCAGATCGCACTGCTGCACTATGGCTCCATCCGGATATTGGCCGGCTCCTGGCAAGGCGCCCGCATCCGCATGGAGTTGCCGGTTCGGGCGGTGGCCGCGTGCGGCAGAAATGATGGCCGGCCCACGGTTGCGGCCGATCCCGCTGGCTTATCTGTTTTCTAACCAATTGCCGCTATTCCCAATCGGATAGCGGGAGCAAGGCTTTGGTGGAGACGGAGAAAAACACCGCGCGACGCGGCGTCATGCTGTCGGTGGTCATCCCATGCTACAATGAGCTGGATGGCGTGGCCGAACTGCATCGGCGGGTAACGGCCGCATGCCTTGGACAAGGCCCTTCCTACGAGATCGTCCTTGTCGTCGATGGCGCGACCGACGGTACGCGCGAGGCCATTCTGCAGCTGGCCGAAAAGGACGACCATATCGTCGCCATCGACCTTGCCCGCAATTACGGCCACCAGATCGCGTTGAGCGCCGGGCTCGAATTCTGTCGCGGCCAGCGCATTCTCATTCTCGATGCCGACCTGCAGGATCCGCCTGAACTGCTCGGCGCGATGATGACGAAGATGAACGAAGGCTTCGATGTGGTCTACGGCCAGAGGCTGACGCGCGATGGCGAAAGCTGGTTCAAGCTCGCCTCCGCATCCATGTTCTATCGCTTGCTGCGCCGGATGGTCGACGTCGACATAGCCCCGAATACCGGTGATTTCCGACTGATGAACCGTCGCGCGCTCGACCATCTGAACGCGATGCCAGAACGTTACAGGTTCATTCGCGGCATGGTGAGCTGGATCGGGCTGAGACAGGTGGCTTTCCCCTATGAGCGGCACCGCCGCTTTGCCGGCACCACCCACTATCCGCTGAAGAAAATGCTTCTTCTGGCGGTCGACGCCATGACCAGCTTCTCCATCGTGCCCTTGCGGTTCGCCTCGCTGCTCGGAATGATGTTCGGGCTTCTGGGGCTGGTCGTGCTCGGCTACACGCTGCTCGAATGGTCGGTCGGAAACGTGTTGCCCGGCTGGACCAGCCTCGCCGCGATCGTGCTGATCCTCGGCAGCGTCCAGCTTATGGTGCTTGGAATCTTCGGCGAGTATCTCGGGCGCATGTACATGGAGACAAAGCGGCGGCCGCTCTACTTCGTCAACGAGATCGTTTCGCGCAGCCAGGCGGTGGAGGACGGCGAATTGCCGGTCCATCGCCTGCAGGAGATGGCAAAGAGGGCCGCACGTGCTTGAGGCGGAATTCGACCAGTTTGCGCGGGAATATCAGGAGCAGCATGCCGCAAGCATAAGGCTGAGCGGCGAAAACCCGGATTTCTTCGCCAGGTACAAGATCGACGACGTCGCCGCGACGCTGCGGCGGGCCGGTGTCAAACCGCGACGAATACTGGATTTCGGCGCCGGCGTCGGCAATTCGCTCGGCCATATGCGCAACGCGTTTCCCGACGCGGAGATCACCTTGCTCGATCCTTCGCGGGAATCGCTCGACATCGCCAGCAAGCGCTTTCCCGGCCAGGCCGCCTTCACGCATTTCGACGGCAAGACAATTCCCTTTGCCGACGGCAGCTTCGACCTGGCCTTCGCGGCCTGCGTCTTCCACCATATCCCCGAGAACCTGCAGATCGGACTGTTCGCCGAGATCGGCAGGGTGCTGGCCTATGGCGGCAGCTTCTTCGTCTTCGAACACAATCCTTGGAACCCGCTGACCACGCACGCGGTGAGGAACTGTGCCTTCGACGAAAACGCGGTTTTGATAAATTCGCGCGAGATGCGCGGGCGCATGGCCGAGGCGGGCCTTGCCAATACGAGGATCGTCTACCGGATTTTCTTTCCTCGGATGCTTGCGAGACTGAGGCCGTTCGAGCGCTTCCTCACCAAGGTACCTGTCGGAGCCCAATATTTTGCGCATGTGGTCAAGCCTGCCGTTTGACTTCCCGAGGATGCTGCGATTTGGCGCCGTCGGTCTGTTGAACACGGCGCTGGGATACGCGGTCATTCTGGCCGGGCTTGCGCTGGGTCTGGGCGACATCCTTGCCAACGCCACGGGCTATGCCGCCGGCCTTGTCCTCGGCTTCTTCCTCAATCGCCAATGGACCTTCAGCAGAGCCGATGGCTTCAAGCCCGGGACCGCGCTGCGCTATGGGGGTGTCTTTCTGGTCGCCTACAGCATCAATCTGGCCGTCGTAATCGCCGCCCGTTCAGCAGGCATCGTCGAAAACCCGCTGGTCCACCTCGCGGGAATCTGCGTCTATTCGGTTGTTTTCTATCTTGGCTCGGCTCGCTTCGTGTTTGTGGGGCGTGGGGACGACAGCACCGACCGCACAGTTCGGGTGGCCGACAAGCCTCGGCGGCAGCCCGCCAATCCAACACCTTGAACACCCAACTGTCACCGGAACCGATTAGAGGCGGCGCAGCATGAACGACGCTCAGGCCAGTGCGGCGGCCGCGACATACAACGAGCGGAGCAGGCTGATCTTCTGCCTGCTCGCGGCCTTGGCGATGGCGGGTGCGTTGGGTGCCCAGGCAGGCGCCACCCTGCAGGATCCCGACAGCTGGTGGCAAGTCAAGGTCGGTCTGGATTTCCTGGCAAACCGGACATTCCCGACGGTCGATCCTTATTCCTACACGTTTGCCGGTCAGCCATGGATTGCCAAGGAATGGCTGGGGCAGGTCCTGCTGGCTCTTGCCTACCAGACAGGAGGCTGGAACGGGGTCGTCACCGCGATCATCGCCTCGATCTCCCTGACGGTTTTCCTGATGGGGTGGTTTCTCAGCGCATGGCTGAAGCCGATCCTGGCGATTACACTGGCCTTCGCGGCGGTGTTCCTGATCAACCCGATCTTCACGGCGCGTCCGCATGTCTTCACATTCCCGATCATCGTCATCTGGACGGAGATGCTCTTTCGTGCGGCGCGGGAAGAACGGGCGCCGCCCTGGTGGCTGCTCGTGCTCGTCGTGTTGTGGGCGAACCTGCACGCCACCTTCACCTTAAGCTTCGTCATCGCGGCTTTCGCCGGTCTCGATCTGCTGGCGCGCACCGGCCTGTCGAAACCCGCCCTGCTGGCGAAATGGGTCGCATTCGGTCTGCTTTGCCCGCTGGTGAGCCTGATCCACCCCTATGGCGTCCAGGCCATCCTGGCGACTCTGACCGTGGCCTACGGCAATGAGGCTGTGCCGCTGATCATGGAATGGAAACCGTTCAATCCGCCGGACAGCCCTGTCCAGGAAGTGGCGATGCTGCTCGGACTTTTCGGGCTTCTGGTGTCCCGGTTGCGAATTGGCTGGGCCAAGGCGTTGTTCGTCGTCTTCACCCTGCATGTCTATCTCGCCCATGTGCGTTTCATGTATCTGTTCTTCCTGTTGGTCCCCTTGGTGATCGCGGTCGAAGTCGCACAGCAATATCCCTCGCTTTCAGCCACCGCATGGCTGGCCGAAAAGCGCGACGGGCTGGAGAGATTCTTAGCCAGACGGTTCTACGCCATCTGCGGCACGGCAGCCGTTCTGCTGATCGGCGGGGTCGCCGTGCTCGGCAGCGCCTATCAGGTCACGCCGAGCCCGAAGACGTCGGCCAGCGGGGCGCTGGCCTTTGCGCAAAGCCATCATCTGTCCGGTAATGTGCTGAATTCCTACAATTTCGGCGGCACGCTGATTTTCCACGGGTTCAAGACCTATATCGACGGACGGACGGACCAGCTGTTCCTGGGCGGCTTCACAAAGAGCGACAACGACACCGGACGCGGAGACGGCAAGCCGCTCCTCGAAGCCCGCCTGAAGAAATACGCAATAGATTGGGCGCTGCTGTCGGCCGACGACAGCCGGATTCCCTTCTTCGACCAGTTGGGCTGGAAACGGGCCTACTCGGACGATTACGCGGTAATCTATCTGCCCGGCGCCTGATCCTGTGCGTTCCTGGCGGATTTCGCGACAGCCAATATATGCCTTGGCACCCATGTTGCAGCGCAGCAAAATTGCTGCCTGAGGGTAAGCCTGTGAGACCGACGAGCGGGATTTTCAGCACGACCGAAGGCATCGCCGCGTGAGCGTGTCGGGTGCGGCCGCACGGATCATGTTGGTCGCGCGCGAGCCGGTCGGATGAACTACCGGCGCGACATCGACGGCCTGCGGGCCGTTGCGGTGCTGCCCGTCGTGCTCTTCCATTTCGGCGTGTCCGCCATTCCTGGCGGCTTCACCGGTGTCGACATCTTCTTCGTCATATCGGGCTATCTGATCAGCGGCAGCCTGCTCGATGATCTTGAGCGGGGCCAGTTCTCGATCGGCCGCTTCTACTGGCGCCGCGCCCGGCGCATCCTACCGGCGCTGACTTTCGTCATCCTGCTCGCGAGCATTGCCGCCTGGTTCATCCTTCTGCCTTCGGATCTCCACGAATTCAGCCTTAGCGTGATCGCCGCCTCGACCTTCTGGTCGAACATCTATTTCTGGAAAACGACGAACTATTTCTCCATCGACGCCGAACTGCGGCCGCTCCTGCACACATGGTCGCTTTCGGTGGAAGAGCAGTATTATATCTTCGCGCCGATCCTGCTTTGTCTGATCCACCGATACGTCTCGAAGCGCTGGCTGACGGTACTTCTGCCGATGGCCGTCGGCAGCTTTGCCCTGGCAGTCATAGCAACCTCGCTGGCACCGACGGCAGGCTTCTATCTCTTGCCGACGCGCATATGGGAGCTGGCGCTGGGCGCCATGCTGATGTTGCGGAAGCCTCCGGTCCCAGCCGGTCGGCTGGCGGTGGAACTGATCGGCCTCGCCGGCTTTGCCCTGATTGCGTTTGGCTTTGTGATGATTTCGGACAGCGATCCGTTTCCCGGCTACAATGCCCTATTCCCCTGCATCGGAACAGCACTGCTGATCTATGCTGGCCAGGATAACGCCGACAGGCCGGCACCTGTCGCCACTCGCGTGCTTCGGTTGGCGCCGCTGGTCTGGGTCGGCCTGATTTTCTATTCGCTTTACCTCGTCCACTGGCCAATCAACTCGTTCGTCCATTATCTCTCGCTGAAGACCGTCGGTGTGCCAACGATTGTCGCGATGACGGTGGCCAGTTTCGCCCTGGCGGCATTCTCCTGGAAATATATCGAGCAGCCCTTCCGCCAGAAACGAGCCTATACCGCACCGCTGCCTATCTTCGCCTTTTCGGCGACGGCCATCGCGCTGCTGTGCGCCGGTGGTTTGGCCGGTGCACTGGGCAACGGTTTCCCGCAACGGTTCCCGGACTTCTCGACCGAACGTATCCGGGTCGGCGACTGGCGCAACGGCATCTGCTTCAACGAAAACGGGACCCGCATCGAAGACTGGAATCTCGCCGACTGCACCCGTACTACGGGCTTTGCCACCAATGTGCTGCTGTGGGGCGATTCTTTCGCTGCCCATTATGTATCGGGACTTGAGCCCAACGCCCAGAAAATCCAGGCCAATGTCATCCAATACACCTATGCCGGCTGTCCGCCCGACCTGACCTATTTTTCCTATGCTCGGCCCGCCTGCACCCGCTTCAACGAACGGGCCTTGTCGATCATTCGCGACGCAAACATCCAGGCGGTGATCCTGAGCGGCCGATGGACCGACTACCAGGCCAGGGGCTTCGACGGCCTGCAGAAGACGATCGACCGGCTTCGCGAGATGGGGGTCAAGATCTATACCGTCGGTCAGTCTCCGGAATTCATCGCCGACGTCCAGAAGATCGCTTTTTTCGTGAAGCGGGAGCATGCCGCAACCACATCCTGGCCCATGGCTATGGATCCGGGCATCAACGCACGGGTTCTGCCGTTCACCAAAGGGGCCGATTTCATAGATCCGCTGACGTATCTGTGCGACTCGGCCGGTTGTTCATACGCCGACGCCAAGACCAATGAATTTCTCTACTTCGACTATGGCCACTTCTCTTCCGCCGGCGCGACGCTGGCCATCTCGAAATACTGGCCAAGTTTCGCCACCAGCGACAAGGCCGCGAAGGCAAACCGGCAATTCACGGCCGCAGGCGCGCCGTGATCCGCAGCACGACGGCGTCGTGCCGAAACGGACCGCTTTGCGATTGCCCGAAGGCCAACCCTCATGCTAACGAGGGCGCACGCGGGTATGATGTAATGGTAGCTTGTCAGCTTCCCAAGCTGAACGCGCGGGTTCGATTCCCGCTACCCGCTCCAGTCTAAGGCGTCAGAACCATTTCAGCGCCTGCCTGTTCGTCGAACACAACCGAGCAGCCTCTCGCCAGCGCCACCGTTGCGAGGGCGTTTGCCGCCGCGTCATCCGATGAAACGAAATCGCCGGTCAACACCCGCAATTCTTCCACGCCTTCAGCCATGGACACGAAATTGCCGACCGATCGATCGTGCTTGCAGGCCTCGATCACGCAAAGCAGGTCGATGATTTCGAAGCTGCGCATGTTCAGCCTCCAGAAGAAATCGTCCCTTGCAAGATCATGAACGCATCGGCGGGAAATAATGTTCCCAGTTCGCTTTCGCTGGCCTCGGCCTGGCGGCGCTTTCGCCGGAGAAGCTTACCTGATCCAGCCATCATCCCACTTCCCTCAGAATGAAGTCGTGCAGCATCTTGGCGGCCGGCGACAGCGCGCGATTCCTCACCGTGATCAGGCTGTAGGGCCTGACCTCGATGTCGAATTCGGTCTGGACGACGTCGATGGCGCCGGCCAGCCCGTCAGGGTTCTGGATGAATTTCGCCACCTGGACAGAGACCGGTGCGATGGCATCGGATTGCGCGACCATGACCAGGGTCAGGAGCAGCGAACTGGTGTTCAGGATACGGTCCGGCAAAGCGATGTTGCGGTTGAGGAAGTTGCTCTCCATCGCCTGGCGCAAGGGCGAGCCGCCAGACTGGAAGACCCAGTCATAGGCGGCGGTGTCTTCCAGCCGCACCACGCTGCCCCTGGTGAGCGGGTGGCCACGGCGCACGATCAGGCAGGCCTTCTCGACGCCGATGACACGGGATTCGAACAGCCGTGGGTTCAAGTCGTCAGGAATGCGCGCGATGATGAAGTCATGGCGCGTGGCGATCAGTTCGCGTGCCAGCACATTGGAGGTCTCGACCTGCATGGTGATCTCGATGCGCGGATAGATGCGGCGGATTTCACGAATTGCCGGCACCGCCAGCTCGATTGCCGGCGCGGTCACGGCACCCAGGAAAACCGAACCACCCTTGCCCGCCTTGAGCTCGGAAATCTCGCGGTCGACCTCGCGCATCTCCAGCAGGATCGAGCGCGCCCGCCTGGCCAAAGCCTTGCCGTATGGCGTCAAGGTGATGCCGCGCGGCAGCCTCTCGCACAGCCTGACCTCCAGCACCGCCTCCATCTCTGCGATCATGCGCGAGG
Source organism: Mesorhizobium sp. WSM4833 (assembly GCF_055811095.1). Classification (NCBI taxonomy): domain Bacteria; kingdom Pseudomonadati; phylum Pseudomonadota; class Alphaproteobacteria; order Hyphomicrobiales; family Phyllobacteriaceae; genus Mesorhizobium; species Mesorhizobium sp. WSM4833. The sequence goes on along the minus strand of NZ_JBVVQG010000003.1, from coordinate 412,182 downwards.
CCGCCGGCTGCGAAATGTTCAGAACCTGGGCTGCCGCGCTGACCCGGCCATGGTCGTCGAGCGCGACGATCATGCGCATGTGACGCAGACTGAGACCGCTGCGCAGCAGGGTTTCGCCATCGCCCGGTGCTTCTCTGTGACCATCTGAAGCTGTTGTCGGATTCGCTGGCCGCGCCATCGCTTTCCCTGCCTTCTGCTCGTGTACGACCGACATCGGGGTCAGCCCGTCACGCCGCAATACTTATACCAACCATGATATAGCAACCATCAAAGATCGCATTTGACAGTTATGGCAAAGACCCACACCCTCCGCGCGTTCCAAGACGTGACGGTCGCCGACGAGAAAAATCGTATCGATTGAATCAGCGTCTCGGGGCCATGGGAGGATACCGGAGATCGATATGACGGCAGCGGTGCCTTGGCGCTTCTGCACGATTGCGCGGCCCGCGACCCCCGGGGTGCCGCGTCCATCAAACAGGGAGAGTTAAAGTGAAAATCATCAAGACACTGGCCGCCGTCGCGGCCCTTGGCATCGCTGCCATGACCTACTCGGCGCACGCAGCCGACAAGGGTCTCGTCGGCGTGCTGATGCCGACCAAGACCTCGCAGCGCTGGATCAATGACGGCGACGCCGTCAAGTCCCAGCTCGAGGCTCTCGGCTACACCGTCGACCTGCAATACGCGCAGGACGACATCCCCAACCAGCTCAGCCAGCTGGAAAACGAAATCACCAAAGGCCCGAAGGCGCTGATCATCGCTTCGATCGACGGCACCACCCTGTCGGATGCTCTGCAGAAGGCCGCTGACGCGGGCGTCGTCGTCGTCGCCTATGACCGCCTGATCAAGAAGACCGCCAATGTCGACTACTACACCACCTTCGACAATTTCGGCGTCGGCGTGATCCAGGCGAATTCGCTGGTCAAGGGCCTCAAGGAACGCTTCCCGAACACCAAGCCGTGGAACGTCGAACTGTTCGGCGGCTCGCCCGACGACAACAACGCCTTCTTCTTCTACAATGGCGCCATCTCCGTCCTGCAGCCGCTGATCGACGACGGCTCGATCAAGATCAAGTCCGGCCAGACCGGCATGGACAAGGTCGGCACGCTGCGTTGGCTCGCCGCCACCGCCCAGGCGCGCATGGACAATCTGCTGTCGGCCAACTATTCGGACGGCAGCCGCGTCGATGGCGTTCTGTCGCCCTATGACGGCCTGTCGCGCGGCATCACCGCCTCGCTGCGCGCCGTCGGCTACGGCACCGAAGCTCAGCCTTGGCCAATCGTGACCGGTCAGGACGCCGAGACCGCTTCGGTCAAGCTGATCATCTCGGGCGAGCAGTACTCGACCGTGTTCAAGGACACCCGCGAACTGGCCAAGGCCACCGTCCAGCTCGTCGACAAGGTGCTCTCGGGCGGCAAGCCGGACGGCCTCGATGAAAAGACCTACAACAACGACGTCAAGGTCGTTCCCTCGATCCTGCTGACGCCGCATGAAGTCGACAAGTCGAACTACCAGGCGCTGGTCGTCGACTCCGGCTACATCAAGGCCGACGAACTGAAGTAATCCCGGTTACAAAGTCAGGGGGTCCTGCGCAACGCAGGGCCCCTTTTCGTTCACCAGCGAGCCCGGTATTGTCACCGACCTCGCCGGCAATGTTTGCCGAGCTCTCAAGGAGCGGTAGTCCCCATGGCCCCGACGATTTTGGAGATGCGCGACATCACCAAGACGTTTCCCGGCGTGAAGGCGCTGTCGAACGTCAACCTCAGCGTCGAGGAAGGCGAGATCCACGCCGTGGTCGGCGAAAACGGCGCCGGCAAGTCGACGCTGATGAAGGTGCTGTCGGGCGTCTATCCCTCCGGCACCTATGACGGCCAGATCATCTTCCAAGGCCAGGAATGCCAGTTCAAGGGCATCCAGGACAGCGAACACAAGGGTATCGTCATCATCCACCAGGAGCTAGCGCTGGTGCCGATGCTGTCGATCGCCGAAAACATCTTCCTCGGCAACGAGCACGCGAAATTCGGCGTCATCGACTGGGATGCCAACGAGGCGCGCACCGCCGCCCTGTTGAAGAAGGTGGGCCTCAAGGAGGACCCCAAGACACTGATCACCAATATCGGCGTCGGCAAGCAGCAATTGGTCGAAATCGCCAAGGCGCTGAGCAAGGACGTCAAGCTTTTGATCCTCGATGAGCCGACAGCGTCGCTCAGCGAGAAGGACAGCCAGGCGCTGCTCGACCTGCTGCTCGAATTCAAGCGGCAAGGCATGACCTCGATCCTGATCTCGCATAAGCTCAACGAGATCAACCGGGTCGCCGACAAGGTCACCGTCATCCGTGACGGACGCACCATCGAGACGCTGGCCAAGAAAGATATCTCGGAAGACCGCATCATCACCTCGATGGTCGGCCGTTCGCTCGACGACCGCTATCCGCCGCGTGAGCCCAAGATCGGCGAGATCGTGTTCGAGGTGAAGAACTGGTCGGTCTATCACCCGCTCCATGCCGAGCGGCAGGTGATCAAGGGCATCGACATCAATGTGCGCAAGGGCGAGGTGGTCGGCATTGCCGGGCTGATGGGCGCCGGGCGCACCGAATTCGCCATGAGCCTGTTCGGCCGCTCCTATGGCCGCCGCATCACCGGCGAGGTGATGCTCAAGGGCAAGCCGGTCGATGTCTCGTCGGTAAGCAAGGCGGTTCAGCACGGCATTGCCTACGTCACCGAGGACCGCAAGACCTACGGCCTCAACCTCATCGACCATATCAAGCACAACATTACGCTCGCCAATCTCGGCGGCGTGTCGCGCCACAGCGTGATCGACGACATGCGCGAGCTCGCCGTCGCCAACGACTATCGCAAGAAGACCAATATCCGTGCGTCCAGCGTCTATCAGATGACCGGCAATCTTTCCGGCGGCAACCAGCAGAAGGTGGTGCTGTCGAAATGGCTGTTTGCCGACCCTGACGTGCTGATCCTGGACGAGCCGACACGCGGCATCGATGTCGGCGCCAAGTATGAAATCTACACGATCATCGCGCGCCTTGCCTCGGAGGGTAAGGCGATCGTGGTCATCTCGTCGGAAATGCCGGAATTGCTCGGGATTACCGACCGCATCTACGTCATGAACGAAGGGCGCATGGTGGGCGAAATGCCGGCGGCGGAAGCAAGCCAGGAAAAAATAATGCGCGCCATCGTCCGGGGAGAAGGAAAAGCAGCATGAGCACCGAAACCGCCCCCGCCCCGCAGGGCAATGTCGCCGAGGAACAGCGCCCGCGCATCGCCGTCTCGGCGCTGGCGACGAACCTGCGCGAATACGGTCTGATTATCGCGCTGATCGTCATCATGCTGTTCTTCCAGTTCACCACGTCGGGAACGCTGTTCAAACCGGTCAACCTCAGCAATCTGGTGCAGCAGAACTCCTTCATTATCGTGATGGCGCTGGGCATGCTGCTGGTGATCGTATCGGGCTATATCGACCTCAGCGTCGGGTCGGTCGCCGGCTTCATCGGCGCGCTGGCGGCAAACATGATGGTCATCTGGCAGCTGGGACCGCTCAGCAATCCGCTGGTGGTTTCGATCGTCTGCTTGGTTGCGGGTGGCTTGATCGGCGCCGCGCAAGGCTATTGGATCGCCTATCACCGGATACCGAGCTTCATTGTGACGCTGGCCGGCATGCTGATCTTCCGCGGCATCTGCCAGGCGCTGCTCGGCGGCGGCTCTTCGGTCGGCCCGCTTCCGGACGACTTCAAAATGCTCAGCTCCGGCTTCATCCCTGATGTGATCGGCCCGCTGACGCTCGTCCCGCCGGTGGTGAACGCGGCCGGCAAGACCATCCTGGGCAGCGGCGTGACCCTGCACATGACGACAGTCGTGCTCGGCCTGATCGCCGTGCTGGCCTATGCCTATTTCGGGGTGAGGACGCGTCGCAAGCGCGAACGCCATGGCTATGAGGCCGAGCCCTTTGCCCTGTTCGTCGTCAAGACGCTGGTCGCCAGCGCCCTGGCGCTGTTCCTGGTCTATGAGTTCGCCAGCTACAGAGGCCTGCCGGTCGTGCTGCTCGTCATGGGCGTGCTGATCTCGCTGTTCGTCTTCGTCACCAAGCGCATGACCATCGGCCGCCGTATCTACGCCATGGGCGGCAATGCCAAGGCCGCGCAGCTGTCAGGCATCAACACCGAGCGGCTGACGCTGATGGTGTTCATCAATATGGGCGTGCTGTCGGCGCTCGGCGGCCTGATCATCGCGGCGCGACTGGGACAGGCGGTGCCGGCTGCGGGCCTCGGCAGCGAGCTCGACGTCATCGCCGCCGTCTTCATCGGCGGCGCCTCGGCGATGGGCGGCGTCGGCCAGGTCATCGGCGCGGTGGTCGGCGGCTTCATCATGGGCGTGATGAACAACGGCATGTCGATCATGGGCGTCAATGTCGACTGGCAGCAGGTGGTCAAAGGCCTGGTGCTGCTCGGCGCCGTGATCTTCGACGTCTACAACAAGAACAAGGCTTGAACGGACTTAAGAGCAATTCCAGGAAAAGTGTGAAACGGTTTTCCGCCCGGAATTGCGCCAAGACAATGAGTTAGAGCGGTTCGCCGTTTCCGTGAAACGGTGAACTGCTCTGGTCGAGGAAAGCAGGAGGCATACGATCGCGACGCTGCCGGCAACCCGCCGGTAACAGAAGTCCCTGAGGGACCAGGCCCGCGAGCGCAATCCGAACTGAGAATTTAAACCGTGGCATGGACGAGGTCCCGGCCGCGCTGAGCAAGGTTTGCCGTTTTGGCAGCCCTGCCAAGGCAAATGAGAGAGGATTCATCATGCTGATCTCCCAGATCCTTGACGACGCCGAGACCATCCGCGTCGTCGCCCGCAATGGCGGCAAGACCCGGATCATCAATGGCGCCCGCAGCGTCTATTCGCTGGCGATGGAGGCCGCCCGCACCGGCGTCGGCCTCGTCGCGCTGATCGAACGCAAGGGGCTTGGCGAGACGGTCGATCTCGAGGCCGCTTACAAGAAGGGGCGGCTGCTGTCGCCGATCAATCACCCCGATCCGGCGCATCTGCACCTGACCGGCACCGGGCTGACGCATCTCGGCTCCGCCGCGACGCGCGATTCCATGCACAAGAAGCTGAGCGCCGACGGCGAGGAGCAGCTCACCGATTCCATGAAGATGTTCCGCATGGGGCTGGAGGGCGGCAAGCCGGCGAAAGGCCAGATCGGCGTGCAGCCGGAATGGTTCTACAAAGGCAACGGCACGATGGCGGTGGCGCCAGGCGCCGCACTCCTGTCACCGGCCTTTGCCAAGGACGCCGGCGAAGAGCCCGAAGTCGCCGGCATCTATGTCATCGGCGACGACGGCGCACCTTTCCGCGTCGGCTTCACGCTGTCGAACGAGTTTTCCGACCACGTCACCGAGCGCGTGAACTATCTGTTCCTCGCGCATTCCAAGCTGCGCAACGCCTCGTTCGGGCCGGAGATCCTGATCGGCGACCTGCCGTCCGACATCCGCGGCACCTCGCGCATCGTGCGCGACAGCGAGGTGCTGTGGGAGAAGCCGTTCCTGTCCGGCGAAGCGAACATGTCGCACACCATCGCCAATCTCGAACATCATCATTTCAAATACGCGGCCTTCCGCCAGCCGGGAGACGTGCATGTGCACATGTTCGGCACGGCGACACTGTCCTTCGCCGACGGCATCACGACCGAGGCCGGCGATGTCTTCGAGATCGAGGCCGGGGATTTCGGCCTGCCGCTGCGCAACCCGCTTGAGATCGAGCAGCCGGTGAAGGTGGCTGTGAAGGCGCTTTGAGAGCGCGCCCTGTCCTTCTCCCCTTGCGGGAGAAGGAAAAAGGCGCCTCTGCCTCAATAGATATCGAAGTCGAAATACTTGGCCTGGATCTTCTTGTAGGTGCCGTCGGCAACGATCGCGTCGATGGCCGCGTTGAGCTTGTCGCGCAGGGCCGTGTCGTCCAGGCGCACGGCGATGCCGGCCTGGGTCTCGGTGCCTTTGACGTCGCCGACCAGCTTGCAGCAGCCGTCGCTTGCCTTCTTCAGCCAGTCCATCAGCACGAACTTGTCCGAGATCACAGCGTCAAGACGACCGTTGGTCAGGTCGGTGATCGCCTCTTCCTGGGTGGGATAGAGTTTGGCCTCCGCGCCCGCCTTGCCATATTCATTCTGGGCATAGTCGGCCTGCGTGGTCGAAGCCTGGGCACCGATCGTCTTGCCGGCAAGGGCCGCCGGTTCGGTCGAGGTGAGATCGGTGTCCTTCGGCGCCACCAGAGCCAGCGGTGTCGTATAATATTTGTTGGTGAAGGCGACCTGCTTCTTGCGCTCCTCGGTGATGCTCATCGAGGCGATGATGGCGTCGAATTTCTTGGCCTGCAAAGCGGGAATGATGCCGTCCCAGTCCTGGGTAACGATCTCGCATTCGACCTTCATCTGCGCGCACAGCGCATTGGCGATGTCGATGTCGAAGCCTTCGACCTTGCCGTCGGCGGTAATGGTGTTGAACGGCGGATAGGCGCCCTCGGTGCCGATCTTGATTTTCTCCGCCGCCTGCACCGACAGAGAGCCGGCCAGTGTTGCCAGCATGGCAGCGCCCGCCGCCGATATGACCCATTTCGAAAATCGCATTTTCTTGGTTCCCCTTGAACGCCGCCAGCTTGACGGGCGGCAAGGCAGCCAAGCATGGCGAGCCGGCACAGGCAAGTATTTTGCCTTGGGGCAATGAGGGTCAGCGCGCGGCGCGGAAATGCTTGGACAGCTTCAGGCCCTGCGCCTGGTAGTTGGAGCCGAGATCGGTGCCGTAGAGCGCCTGCGGCCGCTTCAGCATATGCTCGTAGACCAGCCGGCCGACGATCTGGCCGTGGTCGAGGATGAACGGCACTTCATGGCTGCGCACTTCCAGCACCGCCCGGCTGCCGGTGCCGCCGGATGCGGAATGGCCGAAGCCCGGATCGAAGAAGCCGGCATAATGGACGCGGAATTCGCCGACCAGCGGATCGAAGGGCGTCATCTCGGCGGCGTAGAGCGGCGGCACATGCACCGCCTCCTGGCTGACGAGGATGTAGAATTCATCGGGGTCGAGCACCAGTTCGCCGGCGCCGCTCTTGTGGATCGGTTCCCAGAAGTCGACGACTTCCTGGGCCGCGCGCTTGTCGACATCGACGAGGCCGGTGTGATGCTTGCCGCGATAGCCGACCAAGCCGCTTTGATCGCCGTTGAGGTCGATCGACAGCGCGATGCCGCCGCCGGAAATGTTCGGCGGCTCGGTGGCGACAAGCATCTGCGTGCGATGCAGGTCGTGCAACTCGGCTTCGGAGAGCAGCGCATTGCCGGTGCGGAAACGGATCTGCGACAGGCGCGACCCGGTGCGGACGACGATCGGGAAGGTGCGCGGGCTGACTTCCAGAAAGAGCGGGCCATGATAGCCGGCCGCGATCTTGTCGAACTCGTGGCCGCGATCGGTCATGACGCGGGTGAAGATGTCGAGCCGTCCGGTCGAACTCTTCGGATTGGCCGAGGCTGAAATGTCCGCCGGCAGCGCCAGGCTTTCAAGCAGGGGCACGATGTAGACGCAGCCGGTCTCCAGCACCGCGCCCTCGGCCAGATTGATCTCGTGCAGCTGCAGCCGGTCGAGCTTTTCCGAGACCTTGTGGTTGGGGCCGGGCAGGAAGGAAGCGCGCACCCGCCAGGCCTTGTCGCCGAGCCTGAGATCGAGGCTGGCCGGCTGGATCTGGTCGGCATCGAGCGCACGCGCCGACTTCAGCGCGCCGGACTGGAGCAGCGCCGATATGTCCTGGTCGGGAAGAATGCCTGTCTGCCGCAAGGCTCCACTCCTGCTTGGTACAAACCTCTTAATGAAGCCGGCAATTGACGCAAGCGCGGTGCGGGTCTAAAGGGTCGTTATCCCGTGGTGATTTGGCCGGTCGGCTTGCAGCCACGTTAAACAAGTCGCTAAAGGACCGTCGGGCCGCAAGGCCGTATGGACCGGTTGCGACTTTCGCGGCCGGTTTTTTTGTGTCTGGAAGAAAAGCGATGAGCACCAAGAAGCGCAACTGGAAGCCTCAGACGGCACTCGTGCACAGCGGAACGCTGCGTTCCGGTTTCGGCGAAACGTCAGAAGCGATCTATCTCACCCAAGGCTATGTCTACGAAACGGCGCAAGCCGCCGAAGCCCGTTTCAAGGGCGAAGAGCCGGGTTTCATCTATTCGCGCTACGCCAATCCGACAGTCGACATGTTCGAGAAGCGCATGTGCGCGCTGGAAGGTGCGGAAGACGCGCGCGCCACCGCGTCCGGCATGGCCGCGGTGACGGCCGCCCTTCTGTGCAGCGCCAAGGCCGGCGACCATATCGTGGCGGCACGCGCGCTGTTCGGCTCCTGCCGCTGGGTGGTCGAGACGCTGGCGCCGAGATACGGCATCGAGGCGACGCTGGTCGACGGCACCGACATCGCCAACTGGGAAAAGGCGGTCAAGCCGAACACCAAGCTGTTCTTCCTGGAAAGCCCGACCAATCCGACGCTGGAAGTGGTCGATATCGCCGCTGTCGCTTCGCTTGCCAATTCGATCGGCGCCAGGCTGATCGTCGACAATGTCTTCGCCACGCCCCTGCAGCAGAAGCCCTTGCAGCTCGGCGCCCATGTCGTCGTCTATTCGGCGACCAAGCACATAGACGGCCAGGGGCGCTGTCTCGGCGGCGTCATCCTGTCGGACAAGAAGTGGATCGACGAGAACCTGCACGACTATTTCCGCCATACCGGCCCAAGCCTTTCGCCTTTCAACGCCTGGACGCTGCTGAAGGGCCTGGAAACGCTGCCGCTGCGCGTACGCCAGCAGACGGAAAGTGCCGGCCGGATCGCGGATTTTCTGGCCGAACGGCCGGAAATCGCGCGCGTCATCTATCCCGGCCGCGCCGACCATCCGCAGGCCGACATCGTCAAGAAGCAGATGTCGGGCGGCTCGACGCTGATCTGCCTGGACGTCAAGGGCGGCAAGCAGGCGGCCTTCGCCTTGCAGAACGCGCTCGACATCGTCCTGATCTCCAACAATCTCGGTGACGCCAAGAGCCTGATCACCCACCCGGCGACGACGACGCACAAGAATCTCAGCGACGAGGCGCGCGCCGAGCTCGGCATCGGGCCGGGCACGCTCAGGCTGTCGGTTGGCCTGGAGGATGCCGACGATCTGCTCGAGGACATCGCGCAGGCGCTGAAGGCCAGGTAGGAGGCCTTCAGGCGCCGGACGGCGTCTCTTCCAGCTCGGCCGTCTTGGTGCCGATGGTCATCGCATTGCCGCGCCAGTCGACGGCGCCGCCGAGCCAGCCGCGCGCCCACATCGCCGGCAGGATCAGGTCGCGCGCCATGATCGCGGCGACCATGCGTGGCGACAGGTACCAGCCCTTGGACCAGGCCAGGGCGCACTCCGGAAGATAGAAGGCCGCCAGCACGGCAAGGGCGGTTGCCCAGAGGCTGAAGCCGGCGCTTGCTGCTGCAATCAGCGCAAGCACCAGCGGCACCACGGCGCCGGTCAGGATTTCGGGTGCGAAGAACAGCGGGAAAGTGACGCGGCGCAGGCGCGCCCAACGGGCCTGACGCGACCAGATCTCGTCAAACGAGCGCCGGCCAAGCGGCTGCTCGAAGGGGGCGGCGACGAGATTGACGCGCAGGCTGAGACTGTTCACCAGCTTGGTCGCAGCGGCATCCTCGGCGATCTCGGCGGCCAGCACGCGGATGCCGCCATTGGCGTCGAGCATCGGCTTGTTCCAGAGCATGCTCTTGCCCTGGGCAAAGCCGAGGCCGAGCGCCTCACCGGCATATTGCCAGCGCGCCTGCAGCGTGTTGAGGAAAGCGCATTCGACCTCGGCCCAGAAGCCGGCCGGCCGCGAGCCGATCGGCGTCGAGCAGACAAGGCCGGTGCCGGGCCGCCAGGCAGCCATCAGGTGCTGGATGTAGTCCCTCGACATCAGCACGTTGGAATCGGCCAGGACGACCCAGTCGTGCCGCGCCGCTTCCCAGCCCTTGACGCAATTGTTGAGTTTCGGATTGGCGCTGATGCGGTCGTCGCCGACAAGCAGCCGGGCCGGCACTTTCGGAAACCGGACGATCGTCCTGTTTATCAATTTGACCACCGGATCGTCGGCATGGGCGACGCAGAAAATCAGCTCATAGCGCGGCCAGTCGAGCGAGAAGGCGCGTTCCAGCGTCTCCTGCGTGAACGGCTCGACGCCGCGCGACGGCACGACGATCGACACTGGCCGCGGCTTGCCGGCCGGCGGCGCAATGGTGCGACGCCGTCTCAGACGCGACGCGGCGAGCACGATGCTGGCGAGATTCGAGAGGATGAGGACGGTTGAAAGCGTGGCGGCTATGAGAGTGAGTTGCATCGAGGTCCGGTCACTCCAGGAAAACCGGTCCGCAAGATGGCCGGTTTCAACAGTTCAGCAGAGCGCCCGAGTCGCGCGTCACCAGTCCGCGCACACCATCATTGTCATATGTCACTTAAATGACATTCTTTGTCGGCACCTGCCCGCGAGGCCGGCCAGAGGAGGCTTCGATCGGTTGACCTAACCGCACGGAGCGCCGAAAGTTCCGCTGGAACCGTTTTTTGGAGCCGCTTATGTATAGCGCCGTCACGCGCAACATCGAAGTGCAGGTCAGGCCGTTCTATCTGGAGGACCGTTCGGATCCCTCGGAGAACCGCTATGTCTGGGGCTATCAGATAACGATCGACAATCAGTCGGACGATTTCGTGCAGCTTCTGTCGCGCTATTGGCACATCACCGACGGCACCGGCCGGGTCGAGGAAGTGCGCGGCCCCGGCGTGGTCGGCGACCAGCCCGAACTCAATCCCGGCGACAGCTACCAGTACACATCCGGTTGCCCGCTCTCGACACCGTCCGGCATCATGGTCGGGCATTACACGATGCGCAACAAGCGGGGCGAGACGTTCGACATCGCCATTCCGGCGTTTTCGCTGGACTTGCCGGGGACGCGGCGGACGGTGAATTGATTTCGCCTCACCGGCCGCGGAGCGACCGGTGAGGCGTGGTTTCTACTCTACTGGGCCGCGAATTCCGCCGGGTCGAAATCATATTGCTTCGAACAGAATTCGCAGGCGACGTGGATGCCGCCGTCTTCGGTGCTGTCCTTGATCTCCTGGGCGGAAAAACCCTCGAGGATGCCGCGGATCTTGTCCCTGGAGCACGAGCACTGGTCGGCGACCGGAACGCCGCCGAAGACGCGCACGCCATGCTCGTGGAACAGCCTGTAGAGCAGCCGCTCGGCGCCGATCGTCGGGTCGATCAGTTCGGTCGGCTCGATGGTGCCGAGCAGAGCCAGCAACTCCTGCCAGGAATTGTCGACCGGATCGTGGATCTCCTCACGCGGATCGCCATCGCCGCCCGGCAGGTCCGGGACGCGCATGCGCTCGGGCGACTGCGGCAGGAACTGCGCCAGGATACCGCCGGCGCGCCATTGCTCGCGGGCGCCGCCGGGACCGGGCGTCAAAAGCTTGGCCACCGACAGCCTGATATCCGTCGGGATCTGCTCCGACTGACGGAAATAGGTGCGTGCCGCGTCTTCCAGGGTCTCGCCATCGAGCTGGACGATACCCTGATAGCGCTGCGTATGGGCGCCCTGGTCGATGGTCAGCGCCAGCACGCCACTGCCGAGCAGCGTCTGCTGGGAGGTTTCGCCCGCCGCGACCAGCGCTTCCAGCCGGTCGGCATCGAAACGCGCATAGGCGCGCAGCGCCGAGGGCGTGGAAAAATCCGCAACCAGCATGTCGACGGGTCCGTCGGTGCGGGTCTGCAGGATGAACTTGCCCTCGAACTTCAGCGAAGTGCCGAGCAGCACGGTCAGCACACAGGCCTCCGCCAGCAGGCGGGCGACCGGCTCGGGATAATCGTGGCGGCTGAGGATGGCGTCCAGCATCGGCCCGAGTTGGACCGTGCGGCCGCGCACGTCGAGAGGGCCGACCTCGAACGGCACGACGTGATCGTCGCCGGCATAGCCGAATTCGCCGAGTTTGGGGTGATGTTCAGTCACTTGATAGGTTTCCAACATGACAAAGCTCCAGGGCGCGGCCATGCCGCCCTCCGGGGCGCATGCGTCGAAACGCGCTTGATTTGCGTGATGCGGCGCAAATAGGCATCACACGCCCGCAGATCAAGCTCCCAGGGATCAAGCGCCCAGACACTTCAAGCGCCTAGACACCAGGCAAGCACGGCCTTCTGGGCATGGAGCCGGTTCTCGGCTTCGTCGAAGACCACCGAATGCGGTCCGTCGATAACCTCGTCTGTCACTTCCTCGCCGCGATGCGCCGGCAGGCAATGCATGAACAGCGCGTCCGGCTTGGCTCTCGCCATCAGCTTGGCATTGACCTGGTAGGGCGAGAACACATTGTGGCCGCGGGCGCGATGCTCCTGGCCCATCGACACCCAGCAATCGGTGACGATGCAGTCGGCCTGGTCGACGGCTTCCTCGGGCGAGCGGGTGAAGTGCAGCTTGCCGCCATGCGCCTGCGACCAATCGATATGCTTCTGCGCCGGCTCGCTGCCTTCGGGAACGGCGACGTTGAGGTTGAAGCGGAACCGGGCCGAGGCCTCGAGCAGGGAATGCAGCACATTGTTGCCGTCGCCGGTCCAGGCGATGGTCTTGCCGGCTACCGGACCGCGATGTTCCTCGAAGGTCATGATATCGGCCATCAGCTGGCAGGGATGGGTATCGTCGGTCAGTCCGTTGATCACCGGCACGGTGGCGTTCTCGGTCAATTCCAGCAGCCGCTCATGCGAGGTGGTGCGGATCATGATCGCATCGACATAGCGCGACAGCACCTTGGCGGTGTCGGCGATGGTCTCGGAACGGCCGAGCTGCATCTCGGTGCCGGTCAGCATGATGGTCTCGCCGCCGAGCTGCCGCATGCCGACGTCGAAGGAGACGCGCGTGCGCGTCGACGGCTTGTCGAAGATCATCGCCAGCACCTTGCCTTCGAGCGGTTTGGTGCGCTCGCCGGCCTTGAGCCGCGCCTTTCGCACCACCGCGTCGTCCAGCATCAAGCGCAGGTCGCCTTCGGAAACGGTGGAAAGATCGGTGAAATGGCGAACTGACATCAGCAATGATTCCGGGATTACTTCGCCGCGGCGGAAGCGATCGCCTCCGCCAGGCCCTTGGCGCCGGCGCGGATGCGGTTGAGCGCGTCATGGATCTCGGCGTCGGTGACGGTGAGCGGCGGCAACAGGCGAATGACGTTGTCGCCGGCCGGAACCGTCAACAGGTGCTGGTCGCGCAAGGCCATGTTCACCTTGGTGTTGGGCATGGCGCATTTGAGGCCGAGCATCAGCCCGGCACCCCTGATGTCCTCGATGATTTCGGGAAACTCGTCGGCGACCGACGCCAGACCCTGCTTCATCAGCAGCGCCTTGCGCTGGACATCTTCGAGGAAGCCGTCTTCCAGCACGACATCGAGCACGGCGTTGCCGACCGCCATGGCAAGCGGGTTGCCGCCGAACGTGGTGCCATGCACGCCGGCGGTCATGCCGACCGCCGCTTCATCCGTGGCAAGGCAGGCGCCCATCGGGAAGCCGCCGCCGATACCCTTGGCAATCGCCATGATGTCGGGCGTTACACCCGACCATTCATGTGCGAACAGCTTGCCGGTGCGGCCGATGCCGCACTGGACCTCGTCGTAGATCAACAGCAGGCCGTGCTGCTCGCACAATTGCCTGAGCCGCTTCAGCGACTGCGTCGGCACCGGGCGGATACCGCCCTCGCCCTGCACCGGCTCGATCAGGATCGCGGCCGTCTCCGGCGTGATCGCCTTTTCGGCGGCGTCAATGTCGTCGAAGCCGACCTGGTCGAAACCCTCGACCTTGGGGCCGAAGCCCTCGAGATACTTGTACTGGCCGCCAGCCGCGATGGTCGCCAGCGTGCGGCCGTGGAAGGCGCCTTCGAAGGTGATGATGCGGAAGCGCTCGGGATGGCCTTTGACGAAATGGTAGCGCCGCGCCGTCTTGATCGCGCATTCCAGCGCCTCGGCGCCGGAATTGGTGAAGAACACCTTGTCGGCGAAGGTGGCGTCGGCCAGCCGTTCGCCAAGCCGGCTCTGCCCGGGGATCTCGTAGAGGTTGGAGACATGCCACAGCTTGGCTGCCTGCTCGGTGAGTGCGGCGACCAGGTGCGGATGGCTGTGGCCCAGCGAATTGACGGCGATGCCGCCGGCGAAATCGAGATATCGCTCGCCCTTGTCGGTAATCAGCCATGTGCCTTCCCCGTGGTCGAAGGCCAGGGGTGCGCGAGCAAAGGTCTCGTAAAGCGCCGAACCGCTCATTATATGCGTCTCCGGTACCGGAAAATCAAAAAAGCCGCCAAAGCGGCGGCCTGTGCGGCTTATCCTGTTTTTCGGCCATGAAGTCAACGAAAACGTCGCGTAGTGGCGCGCGGCAAGCCCCCCCAACGGGACGCCGGCTCATAAGCGACCGGGCAAGTTGGGGAAAACCGAAAAAACCGATTCGTGTTGCACTTGGGACTCTTGTCACCGAGTCAGCGCATAGAGTAGTTGTAGTCGAGAAATAGCTAGATTTCGTGCGGCGGACCTAATCACCAGATATATGTGGTGTCTGCCCTGGCAAATGTTGCCGGGTCGGGAGAAGGATTCCGATTGCCGCACGCTTAGAGGAGCGCGGTCTCATGAACTGGACTGACGAGCGGGTAGAACTCTTGAGAAAACTGTGGTCGGAGGGTCTGAGCGCAAGCCAGATTGCTGCGCAGCTTGGAGGGGTCAGCCGCAATGCGGTCATCGGGAAGGTGCATCGGCTGAAACTGTCGGGCCGCGGTCGCTCGACCGCCACGCCGACACGCCAGAAGAAGGCAGCGCAAGGATCGACTGTCCAGAAATCGGTATCACGCGCCGCAACCACGGCACGCCATGTCACGACATCGGTCGGCGCCACTGCTTTGCAGACGCAGTTCGACGCCGAACCCGTGGCACGCCATTACATCCGCCCGGTCGAAAATGTCGTGCTGCCGATCTCGCGGCATCTGCAGCTGGTCGAACTGACCGAGCGGACCTGCAAATGGCCGAACGGCGATCCGCTTTCAGAGGACTTCCATTTCTGCGGCAACGATGCCGCCGAAACCGGTCCCTACTGCAAGTACCACGCCCGCGTGGCATTCCAGCCGGCATCGGAGCGGCGGCGGAGCAGGTAGATAAGGGAATAGGGGAGTAAGGCAGTAGGGCAGTATGTGCGCGGAAAGTCGCGCTCACGAAATGCCACCCTACTGCCCTACTGCCCTACTGCCCTACTGCCCTACTGCCCTACTGCCCTACTGCCCTACTTCACAACCAGCCATTCTTCCTGAACCGCCAATACAGAAACGCGCAGATCAGCGCGATCGTGGCCAGAACCACCGGATAGCCGTATTCCATCTTCAGTTCCGGCATGTCGCTGAAGTTCATGCCGTAAATGCCGGCGAGCGCCGTCGGCACCGCCAGGATTGCGGCCCAGGAGGCGAGCTTCTTGGTGTTGGCCGTTTCCTGACTCTGGCCGACCAGCAAGCTCGCCTCGAAAGCGAATGCCAGCACCTCGCGCAGGCTGTCGATCTTCTCCTGAACGGTGCGGATGTGATCGGTGACGTCGCGGAACAGCGGATGCATGGCGGTGTGGATCTGCGGCAGCTCGGCGCTGGTCAGCCTTCGGCAGACTTCGACCAGCGGAAGCGCGGCATTGCGCAGGCGCAGGAGATCGCGGCGCAGCATATAGAGCCGCTCTATGTCGGGAGCGGTCATCGGCTTCAGCAGAACCTTGTCCTCGATCGCCTCGACCTCGTCCTCGATCTGCTCGAGCACCGGCATGTAATTGTCGACGATGAAATCGAGGATGGCATAGAGGACGAAATCCTCGCCCTTGGCCAGCGAGTGCGGGCAGCTTTCCCAGTGCTGACGAACGGCGGCATAGGACGTCGAGGGACCGTGCCTGACGCTGACTATGTAGCCTGAGCCGACGAACAAATGGGTCTCGCCGAAGGTGACCCGGCCCTCGATCAGCTGCGCGGTGCGGGCGACGATGAACAAGGCGTCGCCATATTGCTCGATCTTCGGCCGCTGGTGCGGGTGCTCGGCATCCTCGATCGCCAGCTCATGCAGGTGAAACTGCGCCTGGACGCGCAGCAACAGGTTACGGTCGGGCTCCAACAGGCCGATCCAGACGACGTGACCGGATTTTTTTGCCCATTCGCCGGCTTCCTCGATGGGAATGTCGGCGATGCGGCGCCCCGCCGTGTAAACGCCGCAAGCGATAATGCCGGATATCGGCGCAGGCGCAGGGGTCAGGTTCCGAACATTTTCCATCACGACCTCCCGGAGCAAATCCACGGACGAGGATAGAGGCAAAGCCCGGAAAGCTTATCGTAAATCGGGTGACGGTTCGAGAGGCGGCGTTCACTTCACCGGCTGCGTCTCGGAAAGGCTGATTTTGTCGGTCTTGTCGCCCTTGGGCCGCTCAGCCGGCAGCTGATCGCCGGTGACGATGTAGTAGATGGTCTCGGCTATGTTGGTGGCGTGATCACCGATACGCTCGATGTTCTTGGCGCAAAACAGCAGATGCGTGCAGGGCGTGATGTTGCGCGGATCTTCCATCATGTAGGTCAGCAATTCGCGAAACAGCGATGTGTACATGGCGTCGATCTGGTCGTCACGATCGCGCACGAAGCCGATCTTCTCCACCGAACGGGACGCGTAGACGTCGAGCACTTCCTTGAGCTGGGTCAACGCCAGGTTGGAGAGGGCCTCGAGGCCGCGGAACAGGCTGGTCGGCTGGCGTCCGTCGGTGACGGCGACCACCCGCTTGGCAACATTCTTGGCGAGATCGCCAACCCGTTCGAGGTCGGCGGAGATGCGGATGGTCCCGACGATCTCGCGCAAATCCGCCGCCATCGGCTGACGCTTGGCAATGATGATGATCGCCTTGTCGTCGATTTCGCGCTGGCCCTCGTCCAGTACGGTATCGTCGCGGATGACCTTCTGGGCAAGGCCCGGGTCGGCATTGACGAGAGCGGTGACCGCCTGTTCGACCATGCGCTCGGCATGGCCACCCATCGCGGCGATGCGCTTCGACAGATATTTCAACTCCTCGTCATAAGCGCTGACGATGTGCACGGACTGCATGGCAAAATGCCTTCCCACGGGGTGTTTTGATTTTGAGTCGTTTCCTCGAATCCCCGCTGATACGCTAGCCGGATGACAGAAAAAAGAAACAGTCCCCTTGAATTAGGGCGATATCAGTGCGCCGGCAAATGAACCGAGAATGCCGCGCCGTTGCCGACTTCGGACTTGATCGAAAGCCGGGCGTTGTGGCGCGTCAGGATATGCTTGACGATCGACAGGCCGAGGCCGGTGCCTTTCTGGGTCCGGCTGGTCTCGACATCGACGCGGTAGAAGCGCTCGGTAATGCGCGGAATGTGCTCCTCGGGAATGCCAGGGCCAAAGTCCCTGATCGTCACGTCGATGCCCGGCTCTGGTCCGGCATCGCTATGCGCTATGGATACAACCACGCGCCCACCCGACTGCCCGTATTTGCAGGCGTTTTCCAGGAGGTTCTCGAAAACCTGGAAAAGCTCATCGCGATCGCCAGGCACATGAACCGGTCCGTCGGCGTAGCGCCGCTCGATGGCAACGGCGTTTTCGCTGGCCAGCGGTCCGAGCGAGTCGATGACGCTGTCGACGGTCTGGCGCAGGTCCACCTCGGTTCCCGGCTTCAGATAGGGTTTCATCTCGAGCCGCGACAGCGACAACAAATCGTCGATCAGACGCGCCATGCGGCCGGTCTGGCTCTGCATGATCTGCAGAAACTGGTCGCGCGCCGCCGCGTCGTTGCGGGCTGGCCCGCGCAGCGTTTCGATAAAGCCGGCGATGGAGGCAAGTGGGGTGCGCAGTTCGTGGCTGGCATTGGCGATGAAGTCGGCGCGCATGCGGTCGATCCTGCGCGTTTCGCTCTGGTCCTTGAACACCAGCACATAGAGATCGGTGGCGTGACCGACCGAGGACACGCTCACCCGGTAAGCCCGTTCGACCGGCAGCTTCTCCATGTAGTCGACGACATCGGAGGCGACGTCGCCCGATAGCACGCCATCCAGCAGGGTCTGCATTTCCGGCGCCCGGAATTTCAGCGACAGCGACATGCCTGGCGCGATGCCGCCGAAAGCGGCGAAGGCGGCGGCGTTGGCATGGACGATGGTGGCAGCCCGGTCGAAGATGATCAGCGGATCGGCGACGGCGGCCGCAAGATACTCACCCGAGAGCCTCTGCAGGCCGGTGGCCTCGATGGCAGCTCCGCTGCCGGTGGATTGGCGCGCGCCGGCGGCCGGCAGTATTGCCGCTGCAAGCAGCAACAGCAGCGCCGCGAGGACGATATAGGATGAAATCTCGGCCAAGGCATAAACGGCGACGACCGCGACGACGCCGGCCGCAAGCAGCCAGCGGCTGTTCCACAGCCGTGCGGCCATGGTTTGCGTGGTGCCTCTCTGCTCTGTGTCCAGGTCAGCCATCTGCCCGCGGGCCCGCACCCCATGCCTTCGCACCCGGTCCACGGTGGCGGAAAAACTTCCACTAGACCGTTCCGGAGGCTCCCCATAGCATGAGTCCGGAAGCTGGAAAGGGTTCGTCTCGATGAAAAAAGCCAAGGAAAGTCCCGCCGCGCCAACTTCGGGGCCGCTGAAGATCAGGATCGGCGGCAAGGAACGGGAGTTCGACATCGAAAACCCCGTGCTTCCCGACTGGGTCGAGGACAACAAGCTGACTGCCGGCGGCTATCCCTACGACAAGAAGATGAAAAGTGATGAGTATGACGAGACGCTCGAGAAGCTGCAGATCGAGCTGGTCAAGGCGCAGGCCTGGCTGCAGTCGACCGGCAAACGGGTGATGGCGCTGTTCGAGGGCCGCGACGCTGCCGGCAAGGGCGGCACGATCTTCGTGGTGCGCCAGTACCTCAATCCGCGCACGGCACGCAACGTGGCGCTGACCAAGCCGACCCCGACCGAACTGGGGCAATGGTATTACCAGCGCTATGTCGACCACTTCCCGACTTCAGGCGAATTCGTCACCTTCGACCGCTCCTGGTACAATCGCGCCGGCGTCGAGCCGGTGATGGGTTTCTGCACGCCGCAGCAGCACGAGCAGTTTCTCGACGAGACGCCGCATTTCGAGCGGATGATCTCCAACGAGGGGATTCACTTCTTCAAATTCTGGCTGAACATCGGCCGGGAAACGCAGCTCGAGCGCTTCCACGACCGCCGCTACAGCCCGCTGAAGAGCTGGAAGTTTTCGCCCATCGACGTTGCGGGCATCACCAAGTGGGACGACTACACCAAGGTGCGCGACACAATGTTCGAGCGCACCCACAAGGAATTCGCGCCGTGGATCATCGTACGGGCCAATGACAAGCGGCGCGCGCGGCTTGCGGTCATGCGGCGCATCCTGTCGTCTCTGCCCTATGAGGGGCGCGATCTCGAAATCATCGGCAAGGAAGACAAGAAGATCATCGGCGAAGGGCCGTCATTCCTGGGAAAACAGGATTGACGCTTTTTTGCGTCGCGCGGCAAGGAACCGCGCGACGCAATCATGATGCTTAAGCCGCCAGCCTGGCGATACGCTGCAATCGCCGCAGCGTCGTATCATCCTGCAGCGCCTGCTGGAAAAGCGAGATCTCCTGATCGATGCGGTCGCAGAGGGCCTCGGTGTTCCCTTTCAGCAGGCCGCGCGTCTGCAGCAGGGCGGCGACCGGCTTCTTGACGAGCTGTCTTGCCCGACCAAGGGCCGCCTCCTCGACGGTGCCTCCCGGCACGATCTCCGCGACCAGGCCGAGCGCCCTGGCATCTTCGGCGCGAAGCGTGTCGCCGAGGCAGAAGAAGCGGAAGGCACCGGCGTAGCCGAGCTTTTGCGGCGCCAGGATGCTGGTCGCCGCATCCGGCACCAGGCCGAAATCGACGAACGGCACCCTGAACGTGCTCTCATCGGACGCAATCACCATGTCGCAATGGAACAGGATGGTGCAGCCGACACCGACGGCATCGCCATCGACGCAGGCAAGGATGGGCTTTGGAAACGTCGCCAGCGTGCGGAACAGGTCGGTGACGGCGGCGATCAGTTTCTGGTGCTTGGTGGCGTCGAGGAATTCGGAGAAGTCGCCGCCCAGACAGAAACAGCCTGCCAGGCCGCGCAAGACGACGACGCGAACCTCCTCATTGTCGGCTGCTTCATGGAAGGTCCTTGCCAGGCTTTCATAGGCCCTCCTGTCCAGCACCGGCCGGCCGTCACTCGACGACACGGTGACCACCAGCGTGTGGTTGCGAAGTTCAGGTTGCGGATGTGTGCTCATGACTGTCTCCGATCTCATGACGCACGCCTTTGCCCGAGCATGTCGGGATATCCCCTGGCCAGCACGGGAGCAAAATGATTGCGGCGCGACCGCACCACATCGAGTGTGTGCTCGTTGAAGGTCAGCAAGGTGGCGACCACCTGCTGGTTGCCATAGGTGCGCTGATAGCCAAGCGGGGTCGCCAGGAAATGCAGTTGCAAGGCGCGCAGCACCCACATCGGCTCGAACTCGATGATCACCTTGTCGACGCCGCGCTTCAGCCCCCACTCGACGAAACCGGCAATCAGTTCGGTGCCGACGGTCGAAACGCCGCGACGGCCATCGCGAAAACCGGGAGCCACCGCATAGCGGGTCAATTCCCAGATGTTTGGACCCGACGGCGGCGTTCCTTCAGAAAGATCGGTCAAGACCTCGGTCAGCAGATGTGGCCGCGTCGTCGGCAACATCCTCTGATAACCCGCCACTTCACCGCCCCTGATGACGATCTGATGGACCGCCTCGTCGTGATCGAACTGGTCGAGTTCGAGCCCGTCGGGGCGCCTGAGGTCATCCCACCCCATCTCCTCGACGAATATCTTGTAGCGCAAACGATGGACGGCCTCCCAAAGGTCGGGACGTTCCATCAATTCCTGGGTTGTAAGGGAAAAAAGCATTCCGCCGTCTCCTGCGTTCAGAGGAAGATACGGCCGTGCTTTGATGAGAAAATTGCGTGATCGCGTAGGCAAGGATTTCAGGTCGGCACGGCCGACCTAACTAATGTAGCCGCGCCGTATCGCTTCCGCGACGGCCTGCACCCTGTTGACGGCACCTAGTTTGCTTTTGGCGTTAAGAAGATGTTTCTCCGAGGTGTGTTCGGAAATGCCGAGGATTTGCGAAATCTCCCATTCGGACTTGCCGACGGCGGCCCATTGCAGGCATTCGCGCTCGCGCGGCGTCAGCACGATATGATCGATGGTCTTGTTCGCCATGGTGTGGAGTTGCATGGCGCGGCCAACCGCGTAGGTCGAGACCAGCGACACCTGGCCGAATTCGGCGGCGGACAATTCCACGGCCTCGCCGCCCAGCGACACCATGACGATCTGGCCGTCGAGCGTGATCAGCGGAAAGGCCAACCCATCGCGCAGTTTGAAGGCGCCGGCATCGCCCATCACCTCGCCGCTGCTTTTGTCTATGCGGATGCCTTGGGACGCTTCGTGCCACTGGAAGGGCGCCTGCAACTGTTTCATATGGCTGACGACCGGGTCATGATCGACATAGTTGCGCGCGACATAGCGCTCCAGCCACTCGCCAGGCCAATCGCAGAGAAGCACATGCTGCTTTTGCTGGCCGGCCGGCGTGCCTGGCTGCGGGACGGTTCCCGCCATCAGTGCGGTGAGACCGAAATCCGATGTTATGCCCAGCAGCCTTTCGCAGACCGCCGCCGCCGTTGCGGCGTGCTGCAGTTGGTCTATGTATTCCAGCGTGCGATCGAACTGACCCATCGCAACATCAACCCCATGTTGCCTTGTGCATTGCGGCCAATGATGCGTGCCTGATTTACACTTCGCCACCGACCACGGATTGCAAATCGCAGACTTATTTTGTGGCTCCCTCTCACCGAGGCGACCGAAGCTGATTTGCAAACCGGCTAAATCATATCCTGAAATCGGCGTGTTGAAATCAAAAACCATTGTGCCTGTACCATTTTCGTACCAAAACCGGTGCGAGCACGACTGTGGCGGAGTTTTATCTTGGCGTTCCGGTGGAGGTCCTTCGCCTTTGCGATGCTGATCGGGTTGCTGTCGTTCGCCGACGGTGCGCGCGCCGCGGCGCCTCAGGTTCCGGTGCTGTGGGATGCCAAGGAGCGGCTGCCCAAGCCAGACCTTTCGAAGCTGCCCCGGCTGAGATTCCTCACCACCACGGACTTCCCGCCTTTCAACTTCCTCGACGGTGCGGGAAAGCTGTCCGGCTTCCACATCGATCTGGCACGCGCCATCTGCGCCGAGCTTGGCATTGTCGAAAAATGCCAGATCCAGGCCCTGCCCTGGGCCGAGCTGGAAGGCGCACTGCAGAAAGGCGAAGGCGAGGCGATCATCGCCGGCATCGCCGCAACACCGGAATCGCGCGCGACCTACGCCTTCTCACGCTCCTATCTGCAGTTTCCGGCGCGCTTCATCATGCCGAAGGGCAAGGCGCTGACCGAGCCCGTCTTTGACAAATTGCACGGCAAGCGAGTCGGCGTGATATCAGGCTCGGCGCATGAGCGCATGCTGCGCGACTATTTCAACACGGTCCAGGTCGTCCCTTTCGACAGGCCGGAAGAACTGTATGCCGATCTCAAGGCCGGCAAGGTCGACGCCGCCTTCGGCGACGGCATGCGCCTGGCTTTCTGGCTGGGTGGCTCGGACGCGGCGGGCTGCTGCCGCTTTGCCGGCGGGCCCTATCTGGCGCCCGAATATCTGGGCACGGGCATGGCCATCGCCACCAAAGCGGACAATCCGGCGCTGGCCGCAGCGATCGACTACGCGCTGCAGGAAATTTCAATGAAAGGCACGTTCGCCGAATTTTATCTGCGCTATTTCCCCGTCAGTTTTTTCTAAAGCCAAGGACTTTCAGGTCAGGGTACGCAGCCGCGCCTTGGCCGCGCGGCCGATGGCAGCAACCGTCAGCGTGTCGAGATCTAGCTGACGCCGGATCAGCTGCAGCACCCGCACCTCTTCCATGCGCATTTCGAGGTCGACGGCGGCAACCTCGAAGGCGGCGGCATAGGCGGTGTCGCGCAGCCGCTCGGGCAAGACCTCGGCGACTTCAGCCAGCACACCCTCCAGCCCATCCTTTTCGTGCAGGCGCTTCTGGCAGTCCTGGGCGACGCCGACCAGCCTGTCGTGGTTGAAGTCCTCGAACACCGGCCAGGAGCGGACGACCTCGCCGATCCGCGCCAGTTCAACATCGGTCATGTCGCGGTCGGAGGCCGAGGTGATGACCATCAGATAGATCAGGGCTTCATGAGGTGTCGGCAATTTTTTCTCCTTGAACCGGGCCTCGAAGTTAGGAACGCCCGTTCTGCACCGCAAGGAAAAAGCGCCGCACGCGTTGACGCTCCGGCGCTGCACGCCTAGAGACCGGTTGAAAAACCCTTGCTGCGGCCCGCCTTCGGGCCGGCAGATGATTTGGAAAACTGTGACATGGCGGGATCAAACATCATCGATCTCAACCCCGAGCTACTGGCGGCCGCGACCGAAAGCAAGGCGTGGCCGTTCGAGGAAGCCAAAAAGATCATCGAGCGCTACAAAGGCGCCGACTTTCCGCAAACAGTCCTGTTCGAGACCGGCTACGGGCCGTCCGGCCTGCCGCATATCGGCACATTCGGCGAGGTGGCGCGCACCTCGATGGTGCGCCATGCCTTCCGTGTCCTGACGCAGGACAAGGTCGCGACCAAGCTGCTGTGCTTTTCCGACGATATGGACGGCATGCGCAAGATACCCGACAGCGTGCCGGACCGCACCGCACTCGAGCCGCATCTGCACAAGCCGCTATCGTCGGTTCCCAACCCCTTCGGCGGCGACTATGCGAGCTTCGCCGACCACAACAATGCGATGCTCTGCCGCTTCCTCGACACGTTCGGCTTCGACTACGAGTTCGCCAGCGCGACCCAATACTACAAGGCCGGCCGTTTCGACGCGATGCTCAAGCGCGCTGCCGAGCGCTATGAGCAGATCATGGCGGTGATGCTGCCGACGCTCGGGCCCGAGCGGCAGGCGACCTACAGCCCGTTCCTGCCGATCTCGCCGAAGAGCGGCCGCGTGCTTTACGTGCCGATGAAGCATGTCGACGCCAAAGCCGGCACCATCACCTTCGACGACGAGGGCACCGAGACCACGCTTTCGATCACCGGCGGCCGCGTGAAGCTGCAGTGGAAGCCGGATTTCGGCATGCGCTGGGCAGCGCTTGGTGTCGATTTCGAAATGTTCGGCAAGGACCACCAGACCAATGCGGTGGTCTACGACCGTATCTGCAACATTCTGGGCGGACGGGCGCCGGAGCATTTCGTCTACGAACTGTTCCTCGACGAGAACGGCCAGAAGATCTCGAAGTCGAAGGGCAACGGGCTGACCATCGACGAGTGGCTGACCTATGCGCCGACCGAAAGCCTCGGGCTCTACATGTACCAACGGCCGCGGCAGGCCAAGAAGCTGTATTTCGACGTCATCCCGCGGGCCGTGGATGAATACTACACGTTCCTCGCCGCCTATCCCCGCCAGGACTGGAAGGAGCGGCTGGGCAACCCGGTCTGGCATATGCATGACGGCAACCCGCCCGCGATCGACATGCCGGTGCCGTTCTCTCTGCTGCTCAATCTGGTCAGCGCTTCCAACGCGCAGAACAAGGATGTGCTGTGGGGGTTCATTTCACGTCATACGCAAGGCGTGACGCCGGCGACGCATCCAGAGCTCGACCGGCTGGTCGGCCATGCGATCCGCTATTTCGACGATTTCGTGAAGCCGACGAAAACCTTCCGGCCCGCCGACGAGGTCGAGCGCGAAGCGCTGGCAGCCCTCGACGAAGCACTTGGCGCGCTGCCGGCGGACGCCAGCGGCGAAGCGATCCAGAACGCCTCGCTCAACGTCGCACGCAGGATCGAGCGCTATCAGGATCATTCCAAGCAGAGCCCGGAAGGCGGCCCCGGCGTATCGGGCGCCTTCTTCCAGATGATCTACCAGGTGCTGATCGGCCAGGAGCGCGGCCCGCGCTTCGGCTCGTTCGCAGCACTCTACGGCGTTGCCGAGACGCGTGCGCTCATTGAGCGGGCGCTGGCTGGTCAGCTGGCTTGAGCACGCCGTCGACCTCTTCCAGGATCGAACCCGGCGCCTGAGGTGCCGGGCCTGGCGCGGCCGGCATCGCCGGCATGCCCGACAGATCGGGCGCCGATCCGAAAATGCCCTTCTTGCCCATGCGCGCCTTGTCGCCGGCCTCGACATAGGGGCCGCCCTTGGCGGCGCGCGCCCAGCCATTTTCGACCAGCCACTGACCTACATCCTGCTTGCCGATCCGGCACTCGGCTGCGATCAGGTCGCGGCCGCCCTGCGGCGGCACCGTGCAGACCACCGCGCGGCCGCGCAGGAAGGCGCGGAACGCTGTCCTCGCCCGGACGCCGCACGGCCAGGACTTGCCGTCCTCGCTGCAAATCTCGTCCTGCCTGACGATGTCGATGCCGGAAACCGCGACCGAGTAGCCCTTCGCCTCGATCAAGCCGGCGGCCGGCGCAACCGGCTGGAACAGCTTTGTGCCGTTCCAGTCGTCAGGCATTTTCGGCTTGGGCGGCACGGCCAGCGCGAGTTTGCTCAGCGGCTCGCGCGGCTCGATCCGTTCAAGCCCGTCGGCGGGCAGTTCCGGCGGCGCGACGATTTCGGGATCGATCGCCCTCGAATGCGTCGCCGGCTGCGGAGCTGCGATGGCCGATGTGGCCGGCTCCTCGGGCAGCGTCCCGGCAGCCTGCTGCGCCATCGCATCGGCGCCCGGATCAAGCTGGTCCACGGTGATGACGCTTTCACTACCTTTCAGAGTGTGACCGCCAGTGACGACAATGGCTGCCATCACAGGGACCATCAGAACCGCCAGCGCATGATGGAGAAGCCGCACCAGCTTGACCTATTGGCTTGCCCAGACAATCCGCGCCACCCATTCGACATCGCGCATGGGAATATCGCGGTCGGGATGATCGGGATTGAGCGAGACCAGCGCAATCGACCTGACGGTCTGGCGCTCGAGCACCTTGGCCATCACTTCGCCTGATGTGGTCTTGACGACGACGCGATCGCCCTTGCGGGTAACGGCGCCCGGTTCGACGATGAGGACGTCGCCATTGCGGTAGAGCGGCAGCATGGAATCGCCCTGCACCTGCAAAGCATAGGAACTCTCGGTCGATTGCGTCGGCAGTTCGATCAGATCCCAGCCCTGCCCGGCTGGAAAGCCGGCATCGTCGAAGAAGCCGCCGGCGCCGGCCTGGGCAAAGCCGAGCAGCGGCACGGAGCTTCGGCGGGCGACCGAAGCCGCATGGCTGGCCCCGGCCCGACCTTCAATCAAACCGGTGAATTCGTCGAGGGAAGCGCCCGTTGCCTCCATGATCTTTGCCAGTGATTCGGTCGAGGGCCAGCGCGGCCGGCCATCCGACGACAGGCGCTTCGACTTGTTGAAGGCGGTGGAATCGAGCCCCGCACGCTTGGCCAGCCCCGAGGCCGAAAGCGAATAGCGCTCGGCAAGAGCATCAATGGCAGCCCAGACACGGTCATGCGAGAGCATGTGTCGCTCTCCTTTGAACAGGAAAAAATACCTTCCCTGTTCTAACCCCGGACCGCCATCTTGTCCACAGTGCAAGGCTTACTCACGCCGCTTTCCTGGTCTCGCCTTTCGCATAGGGATCGAAGCGCTGATAGAAGCTCTCACCCTTCTCGGCCATGTCGAGCAGCAGCTTGGGCGCCTTGAACTCGGCGCCGTATTTCTTCTGCAGGTTTCTGGCGATCTTGACGAACGCCTTGGCGCCGATGCCGTCGATGTAGGACAGCGCACCGCCGGTATAGGGAGCGAAGCCGAAGGCGAGGATCGAGCCGACATCGGCCTCGCGCGGGTCGGTGACGATGCCTTCTTCCATCACCCGGGCCGCTTCGAGCGCGATGGTGACCAGCAGCCGCTGCTGCAGTTCCTCATAATCGACCTTCTCGGGTGCAAGCTGCGGATAGAGATCCCTGAGGCCCGGCCACAGCTTCTTCTTGGCGGGCTTGGCCGGATAATCGTAAAAACCCTTGCCGTTCTTGCGGCCGAAGCGGCCGTGATCGTCGACCATGGTGTTGATCAGCGCCATCTGCTTGGGATCGACCGCCTTGTCGCCCAAATCCCTGATGGTCTGCTTCATGATCTTCTGGGCAAGGTCGATGGCCGTTTCGTCGGTCAGTGCCAGGGGGCCGACCGGCATGCCGGCTGCCTTCGCCGCGTTCTCGATCATCGGCGCGGGCACACCTTCGATCAGCATCTTGTAGGCTTCCGACATGTAGCGCAGCACGCAGCGGTTGACGTAGAAGCCGCGCGTGTCGTTGACGACGATCGGCGTCTTCTTGATGGCGCGAACGAAGTCGATCGCGGTGGCCAGCGCCTTGTCGCCGGTCTTCTTGCCCAAAATGATCTCCACCAGCATCATCTTGTCGACCGGCGAGAAGAAATGGATGCCGATGAAATTCTTCGGCCGCGCCGAATTCTTGGCCAGCGACGAGATCGGGATGGTGGAGGTGTTCGACGCGAAGATCGCCGATGGCTTCAACACGGCTTCCGCCTGTTCGGTGGCGCTCTTCTTGACGCCCGAATCCTCGAACACCGCCTCGACCACCAGATCGCAGCCGGCAAGGTCGGCATAGTCCGCCGTCGGCGTGATCAGCGACAGCAGTTTGTCCTTGTCCTCCGGCTTGGCGCGGCCCTTCTTGACCTGATCCGAGACCAGGCTGTCGGAATGCGCCTTGCCCTTGGCGGCCGACTCCAGATCACGGTCGAGCAGCACCACCGGGATGCCGGCCTTGGCGGTGACATAGGCGATGCCGGCGCCCATGAAGCCAGCGCCGAGAATGCCGATCTTCTTGAACTTGGTTTCGGGCACGCCGGCCGGGCGGCGGGCGCCCTTGTTCAGTTCCTGTAGCGACACAAACAACGAGCGGATCATCGCCGCCGCTTCCCTGGTCTGCATGATCTCGGTGAAATAGCGCTGCTCGATGCGCAAGGCGGTGTCGAACGGCACCAGCAGGCCTTCATAGACGCATTTGAGGATCGCGGCGGCGGCCGGATAGTTGCCATAGGTCTCGCGACGCAGGATGGCGATCGCCGGCGGCCACAGATTGAAACCGGCCGGCGAATAGATCTGGCCGCCGGGCAGCTTGAAACCTTTCTCGTCCCATGGCGCCACCGGCTTCAGCCCATTCCTGATCATCGCCTTGGCGGTCTCGATCAACCTGGCCGGCTCGGCGATCTCATGGATCAGGCCCATCGACTTGGCCTTCTGCGGCGACAGCGTCTGGCCGGAGGTCAGCATCTGCAACGCCTGCTGCTGATCGGTCAGCCGCGGCACGCGCTGGGTGCCGCCGGCGCCCGGGAAGATGCCGATCTTCACCTCGGGAAGCGCCATCTTCACCTTGTCGCTATCGGCGGCGACACGGCCGTGGCAGGCGAGCGACAATTCGAAGGCGCCGCCCATGCAGGTGCCGTTGATCGCCGACACCCACGGCTTTCCGCAAGTTTCCAGCTTGCGGAACAGGCCGGTCATCATGCCGGCATTGTCGAACAGCGCCTTGGTCGCCTTTTCGGCGTCCTTGCCCTTTTCCGCGGCGAAGGTCGTCAGCATCTTCTGCAGCAAAGAGATATCGGCACCGCCGGAGAAGGTATCCTTGCCGGAGGTGATCACGGCGCCCTTGATGGCGGCGTCACCAGCCACCTTGTCGACAATGGCGTTCAATTCCCGCATCGCCTCTTCGGTGAAGACGTTCATCGAACGGCCGGGCATGTCCCAGGTGACCAGCGCAATGCCGTCGGCGTCGGTGTCGAGGGTGAAATTGGTGTAGCTCATCGTTTCTCTCCCCGTCAGACGCGTTCGATGATGGTTGCGGTGCCCATGCCGGCGCCGATGCACAGCGTCACCAGAGCGGTGTTGAGATCGCGCCGCTCGAGTTCGTCCAGCACCGTGCCGAAGATCATCGCGCCGGTGGCGCCGAGCGGATGACCCATGGCGATGGCACCGCCATTGACGTTGATCTTGTCATGCGGAATGTCGAAAGCCTGCATGTAGCGCAGCACCACCGAAGCGAAGGCTTCGTTGAGTTCGAACAGGTCGATGTCCGAGAGCTTCATCTTGGCGCGCTTCAACAGCTTCTCGGTGACGTCGACCGGACCGGTCAGCATCAGCACAGGCTCGGAGCCGATGTTGGCGAAGGTGCGGATACGCGCGCGGGGCTTCAGCCCCATCGCCTTGCCGGCCTTCTTCGAACCGAGCAGCACGGCCGCCGCACCATCGACGATGCCGGACGAATTGCCGGCATGATGGACATGGTTGACCTCTTCCACTTCGGGATGCTTCTGCACCGCGACCGCATCGAAGCCGCCCATTTCGCCGGGCATGACGAAGGACGGGTTGAGCGAGGCCAGCGACTGCATGTCGGTCGACGGGCGCATATGCTCGTCATGGTCGAGGATGGTCAGGCCGTTCTGGTCCTTGATCGGGATGACGGATTTCTTGAAGCGGCCATCCGCCCAGGATTTGGCGGCGCGCTTCTGGCTCTCGACCGCATAGGCGTCGACGTCGTCTCTGCTGAAGCCGTATTTGGTGGCGATCAGGTCGGCCGAGATGCCTTGCGGCACGAACCAGCCGGGCAGGCCGACCGAAGGATCCATGAACCAGGCACCGCCCGAGGCGCCCATGCCGACGCGCGACATCGATTCAACACCGCCGGCAATGACGATCTCGTCCGCTCCCTGCGCGATCTTGGCGGCACCGAAATTGATGGCGTCGAGCCCGGAAGCGCAGAAGCGTGAGATCTGCATGCCGGGCGCCTTGGTGTCGTAGCCGGCCTCGAAGGCGGCGGCGCGCGGAATGACCGAACCCGCCTCGCCGACCGGATCGACGCAGCCGAAGATGATGTCGTCGACGTTTGCAGTGTCCAGCCCATTGCGGTCGCGCAGCGCTTCGAGCGTCTTGGCGGCAAGCCGCACCGCCGGCACCTCGTGCAGCGATCCGTCTTTCTTGCCCTTGCCGCGCGGTGTGCGCACGGCGTCATAGACATAAGCTTCAGCCATTTGCTTGCTCCTTGGGTTTGCCTGATGTCGCCTTCAGAGAGAGCGTCCGATCAGCAATTTCATGATCTCGTTGGTGCCGCCGTAGATGCGCTGGACGCGGGCGTCGCGGAACATGCGGGCGATCGGGTATTCATTCATGTAGCCATAGCCGCCATGCAGTTGAAGGCATTCGTCGACGACTTTTCCCTGCAGGTCGCTGAGCCAGTACTTGGCCATCGACGCTGTCACGGGATCGAGGCCGCCCGCGATGTGGCGGGTGACGCAATCATTGTAGAAGACGCGGCCGATGGTGGCCTCGGTCTTGAGTTCGGCCAGCTTGAACTGGGTGTTCTGGAAATCGATGATCGCCTTGCCGAACGCCTTGCGCTCCTTGACGTAGTCGATGGTCAGCGCCAGCGCCCGCTCGATCATGGCGATGGCGCCCGTGCCGATCTGCAGCCGCTCCTGCGGCAGTTGCTGCATCAACTGGACGAAGCCCTGACCTTCCTCGTGGCCGAGCAGGTTGGAGGTCGGCACGCGCATGTCGTTGAAGAACAGCTCCGACGTGTCGTTGGCCTTGAGCCCGATCTTGTCGAGGTTACGGCCGCGCTGGAAACCTTCCACCTCGTCGGTCTCGACGACGATCAGCGAGGTTCCCTTGGCCCCCTTCTCCGGATCGGTCTTGGTAACGACGATGATGAAGTTCGCAAGCTGGCCGTTGGTGATGAAGGTCTTGGAACCATTGATCTTGTATTGGTTGCCATCCTTCTGCGCCCGCGTCTTGACGCCCTGCAGATCGGAGCCGGCGCCGGGCTCGGTCATGGCGATGGCCCCGATCAGCTCGCCGGTCGCCAGCTTCGGCAGCCATTTCTTTTTCTGCTCCTCGGAGCCGTAGTGGAGGATGTAAGGGGCGACGATCGAATTGTGCAGGCCGATGCCGAACCCGTCGACGCCGACATGGCCGATGGCCTCGATGATGGCGCTCTCATGCGCGAAGGTGCCGCCGGAGCCGCCATATTCCTCCGGCATAGAAGCGCAGAGCAGGCCGGCGGAACCTGCCTTCAGCCAGCTTTCGCGATCGACCATCTCGTTCTTCTCGAACTCGTCGTAGCGCGGCGCGATCTCCTCCGACATGAAACGATGCGCCATGTCGTAGAGCATGCCGACTTCGTCCGCCGCCCAGGCGGGCTTCGGCAAAGAGAGCACTTCGGCGGGATTTGTCGCCACGATTTCCTCCGCGTATCGACAGACAGAAAGGCCAGTGAGGTCGAGCTTAGAACGCTTCCGCCGGCAGTGCCATCAATGTGTCGGCGCCGCTCGAAATGCGGGCGAGATGAGCCGATGTCTCCGGCATGATCCGCTCCATGAAGAAGCGCCCCGTCACGACCTTGTTGTCGTAGAAAGATTGCGCGCCATTGGCGTCCGTCTTACCAAGTGCCACCTTGGCCATCTGCGCCCACATATAGCCCAGAGCGACCAGGCCGAAGAGATGCATGTAGTCGGTCGAGGCGGCACCCGCATTGTCGGGCTTGGCCATGCCGTTCTGCACCAGCCACATGGTCGCCGCCTGCAAATCGTTGAGACCTTTCTTCAACGCCTTGGTGAACGGCGCCATCTTCTCGTTAGCGCGGTTCTCCTCGCAGAATTCGCCAACCTCCTTGAAGAAGGCCTGCACGGCGCGGCCGCCATGCAAACCAAGCTTGCGGCCGACGAGGTCGAGCGCCTGGATGCCATTGGCGCCTTCATAGATCATGGCGATGCGGGCATCGCGCACGAACTGGCTCATGCCGTACTCTTCGATATAACCGTGACCGCCGAACACCTGCTGCGCCATGACGGCGTGGTCGAACCCTTTGTCGGTGAGCACGCCCTTGACCACCGGCGTCATCAGGCCGGTGTAGTCGTCGGCGGCCTGGCGATCCTTGTCATCGCCGGAGCGGTGGGCGATGTCGGACTTGATCGCCGTCCACAGCGCCAGCGCGCGGCCGGCCTCGTTGAAGGCTTTCATGGTCATCAGGCTGCGGCGGATGTCGGGATGGACGATGATTGGATCGGCCTTCTTGTCCGGCGCCTTCGGCCCAGACAATGAGCGGCCCTGCAAACGGTCCTTGGCGTAGCCGACAGCGTTCTGATAGGCGATCTCCGACAGCGACAACCCCTGCAGGCCGACACCGAGGCGCGCCTCGTTCATCATCGTGAACATCGCCTTCAGGCCGCCATTGGGCTCGCCGAGCAGCGTGCCCTCAGCCTCGTCATAGTTCATGACGCAGGTCGAATTGCCGTGGATGCCCATCTTCTCCTCGATCGAGCCGCAGGAGACGGTGTTCCTGTTGCCCGGATTGCCCGACGGGTCGAGCTTGAGCTTCGGCACGATGAACAGCGAGATGCCCTTGACGCCTTCCGGCGCACCCTCGATGCGGGCCAGCACCAGATGGACGATGTTGTCCGACATGTCGTGTTCGCCGGCCGAGATGAAGATCTTCTGGCCTGAAATCTTATAGGTGCCATCGCCGTTCGGCACCGCTTTGGTCCGCAACAGGCCGAGATCCGTGCCGCAATGCGGCTCGGTCAGGTTCATGGTGCCGGTCCAGGCACCCTCGATCATCCTCGGCAACCATGTCGCCTTCTGCTCGTCGGTGCCGTGGGTGATGATTGCCGCGATCGCGCCTTGCGTCAGGCCCGGATACATCATCAAGGACATATTGGCCGAGACCATATATTCGGCGACGGCGGTGTGCACGGCATAGGGCAGGCCCTGGCCGCCGAACTCGACGGGTGCGGCCAATCCCATCCAGCCGCCCTCGCGGTACTGGTCGAAGGCCTCCCTGAAGCCTTTCGGCGTGGTCACCGAGCCATCGTCGTGACGCACACAGCCTTCCATGTCGCCGACACGGTTCAGCGGATGCATGACGTTTTCGGCGAGCTTGGCGCCTTCGGCGAGGATCGCCTCGAGCACATCGGGCGTGGCGTCGGCAAATCCGGGAAGGTTCGAATAACGCTGATAACCCAGAACCTCGTTGAGCACGAACAGCGTATCCTGGACCGGAGCCCTGTATGTCGGCATGCTTTTTCTCCACCCTGCAAACCCGGTCCGAATGCCCCGAAGACAAGCCAGGGCGGCATGCGGACCCATATTGGGAGCGGGATAGCAAAAATTGACGTTTGCGTAAACGTCAATTTTCTCGATGCGACAAGATTCCCCGCCCCCTGGAGCAATGAGCGTAGCGGCGCGACGTTGCGCAAGCCAGCGCCGAAAGGCCATAAGAGTGGGCCAGGACAACGAAAAGCCGCGTGGCAGGCCATGCGGCTAGACAGAACTCGGACAATCAGCAGACGACTTGGTGTCTGGCGCAATTCCTGACGGAATTGCTTCAGCTGGCGGCGCTCGCCTGCGGCGCCGAACGCTCGCTCAGCATCTGGCGCACCGCCGACATCGAGCCGCTGAGCTCGTTGATGGCGTCGTCGATCAGCGCCCGTTGCTTCTGCAGGCGGGCAAGCTGCTTTTCCGACTTGTCCAGCGCAAGCTTGAGCTGCTTGGTGTTTGAACCGGTGGGATCGTAGAGATCCATCATCTGCTTGACGTCGCGCAGCGAGAATCCGACCTTGCGGCCAAGCAGGATCAGCTTGAGGCGGGCCTTGTCGCGGCGCGTGTAGAGACGGGTCGAACCGTCGCGCTGCGGGTTGAGCAGGCCCTTGTCTTCGTAGAAACGCAGCGTGCGCAGCGTCACTCCATATTTCTTCGCCATCTCGCCGATGCGGACGAGGTCCTCGCCGGCTTCGGCAGACATATTGGTATTGGCCGCGGTCTCGCCGGCCGAGATAAGCTTCATGGTCACTGGCTTTCCCCGTCTGGTGGCGTCGCGGTCCTGGACCGTGCGTCGCCTGACTGGAAGCGGGGGCCTGCTTCCAGTCGTGGTTTCAACAAACAAATCGCAAACATGCGCTCAATGCGCCTTTTACGTTTACGTCAATTCTATACCGATTGCCGCAGGATGACGCAAGGGCGTTCTGCGCCCCGCCCTTTATGCCGCACCGTCAGGCCGGCAGCCAACATCCTTTCGATTTCTTAAGTTTGGTTAACGCGTTGTTTACCACGTTGGGGGAAATGTGGGCGCGTCGGCTACCCGTGTTTATCCTGTATCGAATTTTTCACGGTTTTTCGGAGCGCGGGCGAGAGCCCGGGAAGCTCGTCTTCCGCCGCGGCATCGCCGCCGGTCGCCTTCGTTCCGATAGGGACCTGGGGGAACTGGCCGCGAGCCAGCCATTCTGAAAGACGGACGCACCGATGAACAGCAAGCGGTCCTATCTCGATACACTCAATGCCGGCAGGCAGCGCAGGCCGCAGACCACGCTCGATCAGTTGAACCAGTCGCTGGAGACACTGGAGCAGCGGCTGGAGCGGACGCGCGAGGATCCGATGGCACGTCCCGAACTCCGCCAACCCGATCCCCGCCAATATGGTGCCGATGCGCGCTACCCCGCCGCCCGGCCCTCTGGCCAGCAGCGCTGGTATGAGGACCCGCAGCCCGCGTCGCGTCCGAAGAGCCCGATGCAGGGAGCCGCCGCTTTCGAGCAGAATTACCAGGCCATTGCCCGCGATATCGATCGCGTGCGCGGCCAGGAGGATGGCGTTGCCATGGTCGGCAAGATCGCCGGCGAATTGCGCGGCATGCGCGAGGAATTGCGCCACCAGATGACCGCAGGCCTGCAGCGGGAATTCGAAGCGCTGCGCAAGGACATCGAGCGGGCCTTCCAGTCAGGCGCAAGGCCCGGTGCTTCGGCCAAGGGCAGTGCTGAACTCGGCCTTGAGTTCGAGCGTCTTTCGGGCGCCATCCAGACCCTGGCCGAGAAGAGCGACGACAGAAGCGTCAACATGCTGCGGCTCGAGCTCGAACAGGTCAAAGCCGCACTCGAAACGCTGGCACGCGAAGAGAGCGTGCAGAAGGTCGACCGCCGCTGGGACGATTTCGATCGCCGCTGGACGGCGTTCGAAGACCGCGTCGACGCCGACCAGCGCAAGCGCTCGGACGACCCGGGCCTGTCTGCTCTCACCGCCCGGCTCGAGCAGATCAGCAATGCCGTCAACAATTTGCCGGAATCGTTGTCGCTGCGCTCGCTGGAGGAGAAGGTGCGCACGCTTGCCGGCGCTGTCGACCATTTCGCCAGCCAGCAAGACAATCGCGGCAGCGACACGCTTGGCATGATCGACGAGCGGCTGGACGAGATTTCCCGCGCCATCGTGGCATCGACGGTCGCCGCGCAAGCCAATTCATTCGACCACGAGGCTTTCGAGCGCATAGAGAGACGGATCGACTCGCTTGCCGGCCAGATCCAGGAAGTGGCGCAGGATCGTCCCGGCAACGCGGTCATGGACCGGTTGAGCACGCTGTCGGGCCGGGTCGACGAACTCGCCGGCCGCGCCAATCTGCCGGAGCAGGCGATGGAGCGCCTGGCCAAGCAGATCGCATTCATCGCCGACAAGATCGACCAGGCACCCGCCATGCCTGACGCCGACTACATCTTCCATGGGCTGGAGCAACGCTTCGACGTGCTGTCGAGCATGATGGAACGCCGCCAGGGTGACGCCATCGAACAGGGCAACATGCTGTTCCGCGATCTCGAGCGCAGGCTGGACGAGGTTGCTGACAGGCTCGACCAGCGCATGCCGCAGGTCGACAGCGTCGGCATCATGGAAGCCATCGATGCCCGCTTTACGGCGCTCGCCAAGCGCCTTGAAACGCGTGTGCCCGATCCCGCGGGCGAAGCGGCGATCCGCGGACTGGAGAGCCGGCTCGAAGACATTTCAAGCCGGCTGGACGCGTCGGCCGCACAGGTCGCCGGCATCGATCCGGCGCTGATCCGCAGCCTGGAAGCACAGGTTGCCGGCCTGTCGGCTCATCTTTCCAAGCCCAGCACCCCGCTGCCGGAATTCGAGGACATCAGCCCGCGTCTCAACGAAATTGAAAAGTCGCTCGCAGGAACCCGCGATTCCATTCTCGGCGCGGCGCGCGAAGCGGCCGAGAACGCAGTGCAATCGCTGGCCGGTTCGAGCGCCAATGCGACCGCGGTTTCCGGCCTCGCCCAGGATTTGAAGACGCTTGAAACACTGACGCGGCGCTCCGACGAACGCAATTCGAGAACGTTCGAGGCCATCCACGATACGTTGCTCAAGATCGTCGACCGGCTGGGTTCGCTCGAACCCGGCGAGCCGGTCGAGGCGATGAGCGAATTGCTGGATGCGGCACCGGCCGAGCCGAGCAACTGGCGCGGCGTGCGCCGACCCAAAATGGCCGTCGACGCGCCGTCGATGGATATCGATCAGCCCCTGCCATTGACTGGGGACATGGCAGATCTCGATGGCCGTGCCGCCGCCATCCTGCGCAATGAGCCGGGTGCACGCGGCGACCTGGGTATGCGTAGCGACCTGGGTATTGGCATTGGCACGCGCACGCCGGCCGAGGCTGCCGCGGCGGCGGCCATGGCCGCGCTCGGTTCGGACACGATCGCCGAGAAAGGCGGACAGGCCGGCGGCCGCAAATCGTTGTTCGGCGGGCTGGCCCGCGCCTTCAAGGGCAAGAAGGAGGCGGATATCCCGCCACTGGCCGGCTCAGCGCCGAGTGCCCCAATACCGAGCGTCGATCTCGACGAGCCGCTCGATCCGAAAATGGCCAACCGGCCGCTGGAGCCCGGCTCCGGCGCACCTGACCTCAATGCCATCATGAAGCGCGTGCGTGACGAGCGCGGCCAGCCGGCCAAGCCCAGCGACACCGATGCCGCGAAATCGGATTTCATCGCCGCTGCCCGGCGCGCGGCGCAGGCCGCGGCCGCCGAGGCCGATGCGCTGAAGCGCCAGTCGACGGTGACCGGACCGGTGAAGGCACTGCGGATCGGCGACCTGCTCAAGGCACGGCGCAAGCCGATCCTGATGGGGACAACCGCGATCCTGCTGGCGCTGGGCGCCCTGCAACTGGGCAAGGCCTTCTTCGCCGATCCCGCCCAGGTGGCAAGCAACGACGTTGCGCCGATCGTCGCCTCGCAGCCGGTACAAACCGCCTCGCTCGATGCCGCGAGCCAGCCAAAGACGGACGCGCAGCCCGCGGCAGTGGAAAGCATGCCTGACCGCACCGTCAGACAGGCCGAGCCATCCGCACCGGCAACCAAGGACGACATG
This sequence comes from Mesorhizobium sp. WSM4833, assembly GCF_055811095.1. Lineage (NCBI taxonomy): Bacteria > Pseudomonadati > Pseudomonadota > Alphaproteobacteria > Hyphomicrobiales > Phyllobacteriaceae > Mesorhizobium > Mesorhizobium sp. WSM4833. The sequence goes on along the minus strand of NZ_JBVVQG010000003.1, from coordinate 374,866 downwards.
GCCGCGCAAAGCATGATTGCCGCGCCGCCAGGCGCCGAGCCGTCGACGGGTGCCGCGCCGATCGCAGAACCGGTTCCCGCCCCCGTCGCCTTGGCTACATCGGCCGATGCGAACCCAGCGGCGTCCGAAACGACGACAGCTTCGGTTGCGCCGGCCTCGACCGTTCCGGTCGCCGCCGAACCTGCCGATACCGATACCGCCACCGGCATCCAGCCTGTGGCGACAGAGCCGACCACCGCCAAGGACACCACGGGCGCGGTTCCGCCGGTGGACGCTTCGCCGGCGACGACGGCAAAATTCGACATTCCTGCTGACGCCGGCCCGGCCGCCTTGCGTGATGCCGCTGCCAGCGGCGACGCCAAGGCGCTGTTCGAAATCGGCTCGCGCTATGCCGAGTCGCGCGGCGTCAAGGAAGACATGGCGGCAGCGGCCAAATGGTACGAGAAATCGGCGGAACTCGGCTTCGCGCCGGCCGAATACCGTATCGGAAATTTCTACGAAAAGGGCATCGGCGTCGCGCGCGACATCAAGAAGGCGAAGACCTGGTACCAGCTTTCCGCGGCACAGGGCAACGCCAGCGGCATGCACAATCTGGCCGTGCTGTTTGCCATGGCGGCTGACGGCGTGACCGACAATGAATCGGCCGCGCACTGGTTCCAGGCGGCGGCCGACGTCGGCGTCAAGGACAGCCAGTTCAATCTCGGCATCCTCGCCGCCAAGGGCGTCGGCATGAAGCAGAACCTCGAGGAGTCCTACAAATGGTTCGCGCTCGTCGCCAAGACCGGCGACAAGGATGCGGCGGCCAAGCGTGACGAGATCGCCAATGCGCTGCGGCCCGAGCAGCTCGAGCGCGCCCGCGCCGCGACCGAGCTGTGGAAGGCGAAGCCGCTGGATGCGGCAGCCAACTCGGCCGACATTCCCGAGTCCTGGCAGGACGGCGCGCCGCAGACGACCGCCAGCATCGACATGAAGAAGGCCGTCCAGAACATCCAGCGCATTCTCAACAAGAACGGCTACGACGCCGGCGGCGCCGACGGCAAGATGGGCCAGAAAACGAAGACCGCGATCATGGCTTTCCAGACCGACAACAAGATGGCGGCGACCGGCGAAGTCGACGAAAACCTGGTGAAGGCACTGCTGGCGCGCAAATAACGGCAGAGGCGTCGCTTCCACGACGCCCTTGCCACACATTCGCCTGTTAACTGATTGAGATGTTTTTTGTTTCGGCGGCGTAGCGCGGTTTGACTTCGCAGCACCTCCGGCGCAAGAACGAATTGGCTTGTCGGTCCAAGATGCCCGCAACGGTTGCATTCGCCGACAGGCAGAACTGATCGAGACTGACGGGTGGGCATCTATCTCCCGATCGCGGAAATTTCCGTCAATATCTTCGTCCTGCTGGCCATGGGCGCGGCGGTGGGTTTCCTGTCGGGCATGTTCGGCGTCGGCGGCGGCTTCCTCATCACGCCGCTGTTGATCTTCTACAACATCCCCCCGGCGATCGCTGTCGCCACCGGCGCCAACCAGGTCATCGCCTCCTCCGTCTCGGGCGTCCTTTCGCACATGAAGCGAGGGACGCTCGACCTCAAGCTCGGCGGGGTGTTGCTGGCCGGCGGCATTGTCGGTTCCACCGGCGGCATCTACGTCTTCGCCTTCCTGCGCAGGCTCGGCCAGCTCGACCTGTTCATCTCGCTGCTCTACGTCGTGCTGCTCGGCACCGTCGGCGGGCTGATGCTGGTCGAAAGCGTCAATGCGCTGCGCGCGACGCGCAGCGGTGCGGCGCCGGTGCTGAAGAAATCCGGCCAGCACAACTGGATCCACCGCTTGCCGCTGAAGATGCGCTTCAGGGCGTCAAAACTGTTCGTCAGCGTCATCCCCGTCCTTGGGCTTGGCGCCGGCATCGGCTTCCTGTCGTCGATCATGGGTGTCGGCGGCGGCTTCATCATGGTGCCGGCACTGATCTATCTGCTGAAAGTGCCGACCAATGTCGTCATCGGCACCTCGCTGTTCCAGATCATCTTCACCTCCGCCTACACGACGCTGGTCCACGCCACCACCAACCAGACAGTCGATGTCGTGCTGGCCTTCCTGTTGATGGCGGGCGGCGTCGCCGGCGCGCAGTACGGTGCCAAGGCCGGCCAGAGGCTGCGCGGCGAGCAGCTCAGGGCCTTGCTGGCACTGCTGGTGCTGGCGGTGGCGATACGATTGGCGATCGATCTTTTCGTCACCCCGCCCAACCTCTATTCGCTGTCTGCCGCGGGCCTCAACTGATGAAGGCTCGCAGCACATTCGCAACCGCCATTGTCCTGTCGCTGCTTGCGGCCGCCGTGCCGGCGAAGGCACAGATCCCGCTGACCGAAGGCATCCAGATCGGTCTCTCCACCGACAACGTCTCGATCACCGCCGGTTTTTCCGGGGCCGATCTGACCATCTTCGGTTCGCTGGAAAACCCGGATCCACTCGTCGCGCGCCAGGGCCGCTACGACGTCATCGTCGTGCTCGAAGGTCCGCCCAAACCGGTGGTGGTGCGCCGCAAGGACAGGGTGCTCGGCGTCTGGGTCAATCTGGACTCTGAGACCTTCGAAAACGTGCCGGTCTCCTATTCGGTGGCGACGACGCGGCCGCTGCAGGACATCACCGAACCCAACAGCTACAAGCAGCTGTCGCTCGGCGCCTCCAACCTCTATATGCAGCCCGCCGATGCCGGCGACAGCCCGGCGACGATCGAGGAGTTCACGGCAGCACTGCGGGAGCGCAAGTCGGCGACCGGCCTCTACAGCGAGAATGTCGGCGGCGTGCAATTCCTGTCGCAGAACCTTTTCCGCGCCACAGTGAGGCTGGCGCCAAATGTGCCGGTTGGAACCCACAAAGCCCGCGCGTTCCTGTTCAAGAGCGGTCTGTTCATCAAGGAAAGCTCGGCCCAGCTCGAAATCCGCAAATCCGGTTTCGAGCAGTCGATCTTCCGTGTCGCGCACAATTATTCCTTCCTCTACGGTGTCTTCGCGATATCGCTGGCCATGCTGACCGGCTGGCTCGGAAGGCTGATCTTCCGGCGAGATTAGGATTTTCCCCGAAAAGTGGTTTCCCTTTGCCGAGGCATGCGGTAGACCGCGCTCCCCAGCCAAATGGCAGACACAAACAATTCGGTTCGGCAGAGCAGCCCGTCCCCGGACAGCGCGCGATTTCTCATGGCGCCTGTCGGCTCGCCGACGACAAATGCAGGAACTTGTCATGCGACCAGCCTTCGGCGGCATCGACTTCGGCACTTCGAACTCCACCGTGGGCGTGGTCCGCAACGGGCAGCCGCGCCTCGTCGCGCTGGAGAACGGCCAGGTCACGCTGCCCAGTGCCGTGTTCTTCAACTTCGAGGACAACCGCACCTGCTTTGGCCGCCAGGCCATCGCCAATTACACCGACAGCATCGAAGGCCGGCTGATGCGTTCGCTGAAGAGCGTGCTCGGCAGTTCGCTGGCCCATGAAAAGACCCGCATCAAATCGCGGTCGATCGGCTTCATGGAGATCGTCGGCATGTTCCTTGGCCATCTCAAGAAGAGGCTGGAAGCCGATGCCGGCGATACGGTCGAGACCGTCGTTCTTGGCCGGCCGGTGCAATTCGTCGATGACGATGCCGATGCCGACGCGAAGGCGCAAAGCGAACTCGAGAACGCCGCGCGTGCCCAGGGCTTCAAGCACATCGCTTTCCAGTTCGAGCCGATCGCGGCGGCGCTCGACTACGAGCAGAAGGTGACACGCGAGGAACTGGCGCTGATCATCGATATGGGCGGCGGCACGTCGGACTTCTCGATCGTGCGGGTCTCGCCGCAGCGCTCCCGTTCGCCGGACCGCAAGGACGACATCCTGGCCAGCCGGGGCGTCCATATCGGCGGTACGGATTTCGACCGGCTGCTGAGCATCGCCCATGTCATGCCGCAGCTCGGCTATTTGACGCCGACCAAGGACGGCAAGCGCAACCTGCCGGCAAGCTATTTCATCGACCTCGCCACATGGCAGCGCATCAACCTGGTCTACACCGCCAAGGCGATGACGCATCTGCGCCAGATCCGCTACGAGGCCGAGCGCGCCGACCTGGTCGACCGTTTCATCCACGTCGTCGAACACCGCTACGGACACGCGCTGGCCGCACGTGTCGAGAAGGCCAAGATAGAGCTGACCGACAGGTCATCCGCAGAGGTCGCTGTGAAGCTGCCGGGTGCGGAGTTCACCGCCGAAATCACGCGCAGCGGGCTCGACGCGACGATTGCCAGGGACATCGAGCGGGTCACCGCAACGGTCGGGCAGACTATCAGGGACGCTGAGGTGAAGCCGTCCGACATCACCGCGGTGTTCCTGACCGGCGGATCGACCGCGATCCCGCTGGCCAAACGAGAGATCCTGTCGCTGGTGCCGCAGGCATCCGTCATCGAAGGCGACATGTTCGGCTCGGTCGGACTTGGCCTGGCGCTGGATGCGCAACGCAAGTTCGGCTGACCGGGTCCATTGATATTCAGGTGATGCCGGCCTGCAAATGGCCGTCTTCTGCGCTTCCGGTACTCGCGTACCCGAACGTACGCTCCGTTCCGGTTCTCGGAACCAACCATTTTCGACTCGGCCTGACCTGAATCTCAGCGAACCCTCACCGTCGGTCCGACGTACCCAGATGCGCCTTGAGCGCCATCTGGGCCAGGCTTGCCTGGCGATCGCGATGGGTGATCATGGCGAAGTCGCGTTTCGGCAGTTCGAGCGGCACCGATCTCAGACTGCCTTCGGCCACGGCGCGAGCCGCGACAAGCTCGGAGATGATGGTGGCGCCGGCCCCCGCCTCGACCGCCTGGCGAATAGCTTCATTGCTCGGCAGCACCAGGAATATCTGGAGGTCGGCGAGCGAAATCCCTTCGTGGCGTGCCAGATCCTCCAGCACCTCGCGCGTACCCGAACCACCCTCGCGGATGATCCAGCGCAGGCCCTTGATGTCAGGGCGGCCGGGCGCGACTTCGGGGATCTCCGGATGCGCGCTGGCAACCACCAGCATCAGCCTGTCGACGTCGACCTTGGTGCGGCGCAGGATATCGGACTCGGTGCGGCCTTCGACCAGGCCCAGATCCGCCGCGCCATCGAGGACATTGGCCTCGACCTGCCTGGTGTTGCCGATGGAGACGCTCAGCCTGACGGCCGGATAGGCTTCGTGGAAGGAAGCCAGCCGGCGCGGCAGCCAGTAGCTGGCGATGGTCTGGCTGGCGGCGATCGAGAGGCTGCCGGTGACGGTCTGCGAGACATGCTCCAGCACATTGCGGGCAGCGGCGGCCCGTTCGAGCACGGCCTTGGCCTCGGGCAGGAACCGATGGCCGGTCTGGGCAAGCTCGATGTTGCGGCCGACGCGGTTGAACAGGTGGACGCCGTGCTGTTCTTCAAGCGCCCGGATGGCCGCCGATGCCGCCGACTGCGAAATGCCCAGCAGTTCCGCCGCCTTGGTCATATGGCCGCGCTCGGCGACGGCGACGAAAATCCGCAACTGGTCCAGGGTCATGTCCGTATTAAGAACCAATATCGATCGAATTTACAAGAACAACTGATTAGACAGATCGATAGCTTTATTCTAAGTTTTCCGGCGAAGTTAGAAAAAATTCGCCGAAAGATCGCAGAGAGCAGAATGATCGGGCGTTTCAGATCCCTGCTTGCGCATTGGATCCGCGGCATAAGGCGGCGGCTTGCCGGTCATCGCTACCACCCGGAAGAGCATTACATGCGCGGCCCCGGACCGAAGACGCGGGCCAAATCCATGCGCCGTACAGGCGCCACCGGATCATGATGCAGGGACCGCCGCGCGGCGCGAATTCGGCACCATCGCAACGCCCGCTTGCCGACACGCGAGCGCCCGACGAAGGCGACGGCGTCGACACCTCGCCTGCCGTTTCCGACAGCATCGCCAAGACGACCTGCTACATGTGCGCCTGCCGCTGCGGAATCGATGTACACATCAAGGATGGCAAGGTCCGCTACATCAACGGCAACAAGGACCACCCGGTCAATCGCGGCGTGATCTGCGGCAAGGGCAGCTCCGGCATCATGCAGCATTACAGCCCGGCAAGGCTGAAGAAGCCATTGCTGCGCGCCGGCCCGCGCGGCTCCGGCGAGTTCCGCGAGATCGAGTGGGAGGAGGCGTTTTCTATCGCTACGGAACGGCTGTCGAACATCCGCCGGACCGACCCCAGGAAACTCGCCTTCTTCACCGGCCGCGACCAGTCGCAGTCGCTGACCGGCTGGTGGGCGAGCCAGTTCGGTACGCCGAACTTCGCCGCCCATGGCGGCTTCTGTTCGGTCAACATGGCGGCCGGCGGCCTCTATACGATCGGCGGTTCGTTCTGGGAGTTCGGCGAGCCCGACTGGGACAACACCCGGTATTTCATGCTGTTCGGTGTCGCCGAGGATCACGATTCCAACCCGATCAAGATCGGTCTCGGCAAGCTCAAGGCGCGCGGCGCCAAGGTCGTCTCGATCAATCCGTGCCGCACCGGCTACAATGCCATTGCCGATGACTGGATCGGCATCCGACCCGGAACAGACGGCCTGTTCGTGTTCGCCCTCATCCACGAATTGCTCAAGGCGGGTCGCGTCGATCTCGAGTATCTGCTGCGCTACACCAATGCCCATGTTCTCGTCGTGCAGGAGCCAGGTGCTGCCGATGACGGGCTGTTCGTGCGCGACGCCGACGGAAATCCGCTGGCTTGGAACAGAGTGGCCAAAACACCGGTCAGTGCCGCCGATGCCGGTGCGAAACCGGCGCTGACCGGCAGCTTCACGATCGGCGGGCGCCGCTGCGTCCCGGTGTTCCAGTTGATCGCCGACAGCTACCTCGATGAGAGTTACGCACCGGACTCGGTCGCCGAGCGCTGCGGCATTGCCGCCGACACGATCCGCAGGATCGCCGCCGAACTCGCCCATGTCGCCTTCGAACAGACGATCGAATTGCCGATCGCCTGGACCGACTGGGCCGGGCGCCGCCACGAGACGATCAAGGGGCGGCCTGTCTCGATGCACGCCATGCGCGGCATCTCTGCCCATTCGAACGGTTTTCACACCTGCCGCGCCATCCATCTCCTTCAGGTGCTGTTGGGCACGGTGGATGTCCCCGGCGGCTTCCGCTTCAAGCCGCCCTACCCTCGATCCGCGCCGCCCGGACCGAAGCCGGCGGGCAAGACCGTCAAGCCGATGACGCCGCTCGACGGCATGCCGCTCGGCTTCGTCTGCGGGCCGGACGATTTGCTGGTCGACGAGGCCGGCACGCCGCTTCGCATCGACAAGGCCTATTCGTGGGACGCGCCGCTGGCCGCGCACGGCCTGATGCACACCGTCATCCGCAACGCCTGGGCAGGCGATCCCTACAAGATCGACACGCTGATGATGTACATGTCGAACATGGCGTGGAATTCCTCGATGAACACCGTCGAGACCATGGCGATGCTGACCGACAGCGACGAAGCGGGCAACTACAAGATCCCTTTCATCATCTATTCCGACGCCTATTATTCCGAGACCGTGCCGTTCGCCGATCTGGTGCTGCCGGACACGACCTATCTTGAGCGCCACGACTGCATCAGCCTGCTCGACCGGCCGATCAGTCATGCCGACGGACCGGGCGACGCCATCCGCCATCCCGTCATCGAGCCCGACCGCGACGTCCGGCCGTTCCAGTCGGTGCTGATCGAACTCGGCGCCCGGCTCGGCCTGCCTGGTTTCGTCGATGAGGACGGCTCGCCCAGATACCGCGACTATGCCGACTACATCGTCAACCATGAGCGCACGCCCGGCATCGGCCCGCTCGCCGGCTGGCGCGGCAAGGATGGGACCTCGACCGGCAGGGGTGAGGCCAACCCGGACCAGTTGCAGCGCTACATCGACAATGGCGGCTTCTGGCATCATGATTTCGCGGACGACCAGCGCTATTACAAGATGGCCAACCGCTCCTATCTCGACTTCGCGGTGCAGATGGGTTTTATCCCGAAAGCCGAACCGATCGTTTTCCAGCTCTACTCGGAGCCTATGCAGCGCTTCAGGCTCGCCGCGCGTGGCCATGGCCGTGTGGTGCCGCCGAAAGGCGATCGCCAGCGCACCGAGACCTACATGGACCCGCTGCCGTTCTGGCACATGCCCTTCGAGGAAGCGGTCGTCGACCTCGAAAAATATCCGCTGCATGCGCTGACGCAGCGGCCGATGCACATGTACCACTCCTGGGGTTCGCAGAATGCGTGGCTGCGGCAGATCACCAGCCAGAACCGGCTGTTCGTGCATCACCGGACGGCAGCCGGTCTCGGCCTTGTCGATGACGACTGGGTGTGGATCGAAAGCATCAACGGCAGAGTGAAGGGGCAGATCAAGCTGATCGACGGGGTGAACGAAAGCACGGTCTGGACCTGGAACGCCATCGGCAAAAGGCGCGGCAGCTGGGGGCTGAAGGACGACGCGGCCGAGAGCAATCGCGGCTTCCTGCTCAACCATATCATCGGCGACCAGACCTCGGCTGACGCGCAGGGCAAACGCTATTCGAATTCCGATCCGGTGACGGGCCAGGCTGCGTGGTTCGACCTGCGCGTGCGCATCGTCAAATGCGCAGCCGAAGAAGCCGGGTTCACCGAGCCGCAGTTCCAGCGTTTCCTGCAGCCGCCGCATTTCGAACCCTCGCCCGACAGACTGACTTTCGGCGCCGAATTCCGCAGGGCGAGAGAGGCGACCAAATGACCTGTCTGCCAAGTCAAAGCGACAAGAAACTCGGCCTTGTGATCGACCTCGATACCTGCGTCGGCTGCCAGGCCTGTGTCACCGCCTGCAAGGAATGGAACACCGGCGGCCACATGGCGCCGCTGACCGACATCGATCCCTATGGCGGCCATGTCGACGGCGTCTGGTTCAACCGCGTGCACAGCTATGAGCACACCACCGAGATGGGCGGACGGACGGTGAACTTCCCGCGCTCCTGCCTGCATTGCGAGACGCCGGCCTGCGTCACCGTCTGCCCGACTGGCGCCTCCTACAAGCGGGCTTCGGACGGCATCGTGCTGATCGACGAGGACAAGTGCATCGGCTGCAAATTGTGCAGTTGGGCCTGTCCTTATGGAGCACGCGAATTCGACACCGATGTCGGGGTGATGAAGAAATGCACGCTGTGTGTCGACCGCATCTACAATGACAATCTGGCCGAAGAAGACCGCGTGCCGGCCTGCGTCGCCGCCTGCCCGACCAGCGCCCGGCATTTCGGTGATCTCGGCGATCCCCTGTCGGCGGTCTCGCAACTGGTGGCCGAGCGTGGCGGCGTCGACCTGATGCCGGAGCTCGGCTATCGCCCGACCAACAAATATTTGCCGCCACGCGCCCACACCGCGCGCGCCGCATCGGTGGCCGCGCCGGCATTGGAACCGGTGCGGGCCGACGGCGGTTTCCTCGGCTGGGTCGACCGCATGCTTTCGAACTGACCCATGCATCCAGCCTTCTCCGTCGTCTTCTTCACCACTGCCACCGGCGCGGGCTACGGCCTGCTCGCGCTGCTGGGCACGCTCGGAGGCTTCCAGATCATCCCACCCGATTTCTGGCTGGGCTTCATCGGCATGGGGCTGGCGCTCGGCCTGATCGTAGCCGGCCTGTTGTCCTCGACGGGTCATCTCGGCCGCCCCGAACGCGCCTGGCGGGCGTTCTCACAATGGCGCAGTTCATGGCTGTCGCGCGAAGGTGTTGCCTCGGTCATCACCTTCATTCCGGCGGGACTGTTCGGCATCGGTTGGATATTCTTCGGCAAGACCGATGGCTGGGTCGGCATCGCCGGATCTCTGGCCACCATCGGCGCAATCATCACCGTCTGCACCACCGGCATGATTTATGCGTCGCTGAAGCCGATCGCCCAATGGCATAGCCGCTTCACCCTGCCCGGCTATCTCATCTTCTCGGCAATGACCGGCAGCGTGCTGCTGAACGCGCTGCTGCAGGGCTTTGCGCTTGGTTCGAAGGTGCAGCTGGCGGCTTGCCTGCTGCTGACCTTGACCGGCTGGGGCTGGAAGCTGGCGACCTGGCGCTACAATGACCGGCTGGAGATCCCGACCACCGCCAACACCGCGACCGGGCTGGCGGGAGGTACGGTGCGGTCGCTGGAATGGCCGCATACCGAAGAGAATTACCTGCTCAAGGAAATGGGTTTCCGCATCGCGCGCAAGCATGGCGCGCGGCTGCGCCAGATCACGCAGCTTCTGGCCTTCGCGTTGCCCTTGGGGCTGCTCGCCATTGTGTTCGCCCTGCCCTGGCCGCTGGCAGCGTTGCTGTCGGTACTCGCTGCTGCAATCCAGTTCGCCGGCATGCTGGTCGAGCGCTGGCTGTTTTTTGCAGAGGCGAAGCACACGGTTACGCTTTATTACGGCAGGTAGGGCTGTTTAGCCCGGCCGCAGCATCGAGCCGGAAATGGCAAAGATGCGTTGGGCGCCCAGCATATAGGCCATCAGCGTGTCCAGCCGGAACAGCCCGGCATAGGCGCGGTCGAGAACGTTGAGCGAACCGGTATAGGCGCCGAAGGCCGGCATGATCATGCGGCCGCCGTCGCCGGCAAAGCAGCGGCGCCGCACCGAGCGGCCCTGCTGGACGATGCGGGCGCAGGGATGCAGATGGCCCGCTATTTCGCCTTCGACACGCTGCTTCGACGGCTCATGCCGGAACAGCAGCGAGCCGATGGCAAGTTCACGCACCGTCTCGCCAGGCAGGTCGGCTGGCGCTTCCGGGTCATGATTGCCGGCGACCCAGAACCATTGCCGGCCTGATATCAACGCCTCCAGCCGCTCGCGGAAGCTTGCATGCATGCGCTGGGCGCCACCGCCATCGTGAAAGCTGTCGCCCAGGCTGATGACGATCGACGGCTGGTAGTCAGCGATGACGGCCTGAAGCCGCAGCAAGGTCGCGCCGGTGTCGTAGGGCGGAATCAGCGTGCCGCGGCGTGCCAGCGACGAGCCCTTTTCCAGATGCAGGTCGGACACGGCCAGAAGCCGCAGATCCGGAAAATAAAGCACGCCGCGCGGGTCGCAGACGGCGCATTCGCCTGATATGCCGACAAGGTCGGCCTCGGCGATCAGCGATGTGCGCGCCAGCGAAAAATTCATTCCTCGACCATCTCCGGCCCCATGGCCTCTGCGACCAGCGTCGCCGCATCCATCAGCAATGTCTCATCGGCTTCGCCGTTCACCGGCATCTTGCCGATCTCGAGCATGATCGGCACGGCGAGCGGCGATATCTGTTCGAGAGCCTTATGCACGATTCGACCCTGGATGCGCGAGAGCATGTCGGCAAGTCTGCTGACATCGAGCAGGCCGGTCGCCGCATCGGCGCGTGTGGCCTGCAGCAGGATGTGGTCCGGTTCATGGCTGCGCAGCACATCATAGATCAGGTCGGTCGAGACCGTGACCTGGCGGCCGCTCTTCTCCTGGCCAGGGTGGCGTTTCTCGATCAATCCGGAAATCAGCGCGCAGTTGCGGAAGGTGCGCTTGAGAAGCCAGCTGTCGGCCAGCCAGGCTTCGAGGTCGTCGCCCAGCATGTCCTGGTCGAAAAGTGCGCTCAGCGAAGGCTTCCTGGCTTTGAACATCGCGCCCATGTCGCCCAGTGACCATATAGCCAGCGCATAATCGGTGGCGACGAAGCCGAGCGGCCTGGCTCCTGCCCTGTCGAGGCGGCGGGTGAGCAGCATGCCGAGCGTCTGGTGCGCCAGCCTGCCCTCGAACGGGTAAGCCACCAGATAGTGGCGATTGCCGCGTGGAAAGGTCTCGATCAGCAGGTCGTCGCGCTTGGGCAGCACCGATTTGTCGGCCTGGAAGCGCAGCCAGTCGGCGACCTGCTCGGGCAGCTTTTTCCATCGCTGCGGGTCATCGAGCATGATGCGGACCTGTTCGGCGAGATAGGTCGAAAGCGGAAACTTGCCGCCTCCATAATAGGGCACCTTGGCATCGCTGCCCGGCGCGTTCGACACGAAGCATTCATTCTCGCGGATGCCCTCGAAGCGCAGCACCTTGCCGGCGAACATGAACGTGTCGCCATGCGTCAACGTTTCGAGGAAGGCCTCTTCGATCTTGCCGAGGACCCGGCCGCCACGCGAAGCCGTGCCTTTGCTGCCGGCCTGCACATATCGAACATTCAGCGCCGGCACCTCGATGATGGTGCCGACATTCAGCCTGTATTGCTGGGCGACGCGCGGATTGGACACCCGCCACAACCCATCCTTGTTCAAACGGATGCGGGCGTAGCGTTCGTAATTCTTGAGCGCATAGCCGCCGGTGGCAACGAAATCGATGACGCGGTCGAATGTCGGCCGGTCGAGGCTGACATAGGGTGCTGCCGTTCGCACCTCCTCGTACAGGTCATCGGCACGGAACGGCGCGCCGCAGGCGCAGCCGAGCACATGCTGGGCCAGCACATCGAGCCCGCCATTGATCAACGGAGGCGTGTCCTGCGCGCCTAGATAGTTGGCGTCGAGGGCGGCCCGGCATTCCAGCACCTCAAAGCGGTTGGCGGGGATGAGGATCGCCTTGGACGGCTCGTCCATGCGGTGGTTGGCACGGCCGATGCGCTGTGCCAGCCGGCTCGCCCCCTTTGGCGCGCCGACATGCACGACCAGATCGACATCGCCCCAGTCGATGCCGAGATCGAGCGTCGAGGTGGCGACGATGGCGCGCAGCGCGTTTTCGCCCATCGCCTTCTCGACGCGCCGGCGCTGGGCGACGTCGAGCGAGCCGTGATGCAGCGCGATCGGCAGGGTGTCCTCGTTGACCCGCCACAATTCCTGGAAAAGCAGCTCCGCCTGGCTGCGCGTGTTGACGAACAGCAGGGTCGTCTTGTGGTGCTTGATTTCGCGATAGATTTCCGGCGTGGCGTAGCGCGCAGAATGTCCTGCCCATGGCACGCGCTCTTCGGAGTCGAGGATGGAAATCTCCGGTTTCGCACCCCCGGTGACGACGATCAGTTCGGCCATGTCATGGCCTGTCGAACCATTGGGTGGATTCTGGCTGACCAGCCAGCGCCGCAACTCGTCCGGTTCGGCCACCGTCGCCGATAGCCCGATGGTTTGCAGACCAGGGACAAAGCTGCGCAACCGTGCCAGGCCGAGCGCCAGCAGATGCCCGCGTTTCGATGTCACCAGCGAATGCAGCTCGTCGAGCACGACGTAGCGCAGATCTTCGAAGAAGCGTCTGGCATCGCCGGCCGCGATCAGCAGCGCCAGTTGTTCGGGTGTGGTCAGCAGGATATCGGGCGGCACCAGTTTCTGGCGCTGGCGCTTGTGCGCCGGCGTGTCGCCGGTGCGCGTCTCGATGGTGACGGGCAGCCCGATCTCTTCCACCGGCTTGCCGAGATTGCGCTCGATATCGACGGCAAGCGCCTTCAACGGCGAGATGTAGAGCGTGTGGATACCGCGCTGCGCCTGGCCCGGCTTTCTCTTTGGCCGATTGGCCAGTTCGGTCAGCGAAGGCAGGAAGCCGGCCAGCGTCTTGCCGGCGCCGGTCGGCGCGATCAGCAGGACCGACTGACCGGCCTGGGCCTTCGCCAGAAGTTCGATCTGATGGGCGCGCGGCGACCAGCCTTTCTCGCCAAACCATCTGAGGAATGGTTCGGGCAGGGCCACGGCGGCATTCTGTTCGGCAAGGCGCGGCTCAACTGTCACCCGCCAGAGGTAGCGCGACGGCGCGCGAACGCCAAGGAAAATCGGAACAAAAGGTGATCGTGACCCCCTTCCCTTCTCCCCTTGTGGGAGAAGGTGGATCGGCGCGGAGCGCCGAGACGGATGAGGGGTGTTCCAGCGGAGTGAGACGTTGGCGTTCCCTGGAACACCCCTCATCCGTCGCCTTCGGCGACACCTTCTCCCACAAGGGGAGAAGGAAGAAACAGCACTACGGCCTCCTGAACCCTGTCGGGCCACCATAGAGATAACCGATGCGGTCAACCGCATCCTTCAGGCCTTCGCGCGACACCAGCATGGTGTGGCCGTTGGCGTGGATCATCGTGTCGGCATCGGTCATGACGGCGACATGGCCCTTCCAGAACACCAGATCGCCGCGTCGCAAGCCGGAGAAATCAGGTCCCGGTTCCAGCGTCTCGCCAAGTGTCACCGCCTGCATGTCGGAATCGCGCAGCACGTCTCTGCCGGCCATACGCATCGCCAGTTGCACCAGCCCCGAACAGTCGATGCCGAAACCGGAAGTACCGCCCCAGAGATAGGGTGTTCCTAGAAACGCCTCGGCAACCGCGACATAGTCGGACACAGCTTCACTGAGCGGCCGCAGGTGACCTGCGATCAGCGCCTCGCCGGACGGCAGGACCGCATAGTGCGTACCGCGCGCCTCGGCCGCCTCCGTCACTGTCACCGTCGATCCCATCGACAATTGTCCGGCGATCGGAAAGCGCAGATCCGGCCCGGGGTAGAGGAAGGTGCGCGGCACGCAGACGATGTGCGTCGGCGTATGGTCCCGTTTGCCCAGCATCGTGTCAGCGACGTAGCCGACATAGCCGTCGCGTTCGGCCTGGACCCAGGCCCAGCCTTCAGCGACATCGAAGACCAGGACATCGTCGCCGAACAGCGCTTGCGTGTTGACGCCGGCATCCGGCCGCGGCGCCTTGCGCATATCGGCCACTGACGCGATGACCCGCGCCGGCCGGCCGGCGACGAAGCGGTCAGCGGCGACCTCACCCTTCAGCCGTGCATCGGCAAGGTCGGAGCGAAAAGCGTGAAGGCGGGCATCCCTGGCAGTCAAATCGAGCACTCTGTTGAAAAGGTCGCTCACATAGGCAGTTCGAGCGCCTTGGCGATGATACCATCGCCGAAGCGCTCGACAAAGAGCGCGCCCTCGACCGTGCGCCTGATCAGAACATTGCGCTTGTCGAGCTCGTCGCGATGGCGCGAGACGAGTTTCAAAGCGCCCATCGTGTCAAGGGCGCGGGTGATCACCGGCTTGGTCACATTGAGCCGGGCGGCGAGCCCGCGCACGGTGTGCGGCGGCGGATCGAGATAGATGGTGAACAGGATCGCCGTCTGGCGCATGGTCAGATCGGGCGCGTCGTCGCGCACCTGCGACAGCATCACCTGCTGCCACAGTCGCAAGGCCTGGCTCGGGCGCATCGCAATCGACATCGCGCCAGCATGACGGCAAATTGTTTCGGTTCCGTTTCAGTCAAAGCGATTGCCGTCTTTCGCCTGCGACTGTCAGCCATAGCGTTTCGCGATGATCCGCTCCAGCGCGCGGATGCCCTGTGCCTCGCCGCCGGCGGGGCCATGCGGACGGTCAGCCGGGTTCCAGGCGAAGATGTCGAAATGCGCCCAGCCCGCGGTTTTTTCGACAAAGCGCTTCAGGAACAACGCCGCTGTGATCGAGCCGGCGAAACCGTCCGTGGTGACATTGTTGATGTCGGCGATCTTCGACGACAGTTTTGCATCGTAGGGCCGCCACAGCGGCATGCGCCACAGCGGATCCTCCGTCGCGACGGAAGCCTCCGCCAGATCGGATGCCAGCGTTTCGTCGCCGGTGTAGAACGGTGGCAGATCGGGGCCGAGCGCGACACGGGCAGCCCCGGTCAGCGTCGCCATGTCGACCAGAAGCTGCGGCTCCTCCTCGTCGGCCAGCGCCAGCGCGTCGGCCAGCACCAGCCGTCCCTCGGCATCCGTGTTGCCGATCTCGACAGTGATGCCCTTGCGGCTCACCAGCACGTCGCCAGGCCGGAAGGCGTTGCCGGCAATCGAATTTTCCACCGCGGGAATGAGCACGCGCAGCCGCACATTCAGCCCGGCAGCCATGATCATCGAGGCGAGGCCAAGGACATTGGCGGCACCGCCCATGTCCTTCTTCATCAGCAACATGCCGGACGATGGCTTGATGTCGAGGCCGCCCGTGTCGAAGCAGACGCCCTTGCCGACCAGCGTCACCTTCGGTGCGTCTTGCTGCCCCCATCGCATGTCGAGCAAGCGCGGTGCGCTGGTCGACGCACGGCCGACCGCATAGATCATCGGGAAGTTCCGGTCGAGGAGATCGTCACCCTTGATCACCGAGACTTCGGCCTTGTGCCTGGCGGCCAGGGTCCGCACCGCCTGCTCCAAATCTTCCGGACCCATATCGCTGGTCGGCGTGTTGACCAGATCGCGTGTCAGGAAGACGCCATCGACAATGCGGCGAACGCGCCCGGCATCGACGTCGGCCGGCAGGCCGAAGCGCAGCGCCCTGCCTGGCTTCTTGCCGTAGCGGGTGAAGACATAACCGCCGAGCAGCAGCGCGATCGCCGCGAGTTCGGCCTCGGCTGGCGCCAAGGCGAAATGCCAGTCGCCTTCCGGCAAGGCTTTCGACAATGCGCCGAGGGCAAGCGCGCCTTCGCCATCGCCGATACCGAACAAGGCGCCGCCGAGCGCCCCGTTTTCGCCGGGCACGACCAGTGTCCTGCCTGCCTCGCCGGAAAAGCCGTTGACCCTGGCCCAGGCGATGGCGGCCGGCGCAAGACCGGCCGCGTCCAGACCGTCCCTGGCGACCAGATGGACCGGCAACGCGCCCGGCAATGTCTTCCCGACGAGTTCGACAGGCATGCGATGTTCTCCGTGTGAGTCGCCGTTCTTAACCGTCCGTTAGGGTTAACAGAATATTTCTGCGAGAGGGAAGACGGCCACGCAATGGCCGCGCATGAATGGAGGCTTAGGGTGCCATGCCGACCAACCGCAGGATCAATATCAGGGGAAAACGGCTCATCACCATGGCTCTTGTGCTGGCGCTGACGGCGGGCGTCGCCGGTTGCGGAACCGACAAGCTCTCCACCGGCTCTATCGCACGCACCAGCGGCAAACCGCTTGAAAGCATGTCGGCCGGCGAACTGCACAATGCCACCGGCGCACTTGGCCAATCCTACGCGAAGAACCCCAACGACAAGCGGATAGCGACGAACTATGCGGCGGCGTTGCAGATGGATGGCGACGCCGACCAGTCGCTGGCCGTGATGCGCAAACTCGCCATCGCTTTGCCCAAGGATCGTGACGTGCTTGCCTCCTATGGCAAGGCGCTGGCCGCCAATGGCCAGTTCGAGGCGGCGCTCGACGCCGTGCGCCGCGCTCAGACACCGGAATATCCCGACTGGAGGCTGGTGTCGGCGGAAGCGGCCATTCTCGACCAGACCGGCCAGAAGGACGATGCGCGCCAGCTTTACCGCAAGGCGCTCGACCTCAAGCCGAACGAGCCTTCCGTGCTCTCCAATCTTGGCATGTCGTATGTGCTGGAAGGTGATCTGCGCACCGCCGAAACCTATATGCGCTCGGCCGCGCAACAGCCGAATGCGGACAGCCGGGTCCGCCAGAACCTGGCGCTGGTCGTCGGCCTGCAAGGCCGGTTCGACGAGGCCGAGAAGATCGCCTCACAGGAACTGTCGCCCGAACAGGCGCAGGCAAATGTCGCCTATCTCAGGCAGATGCTGGCCCAACAGAACGCCTGGAGCCAGCTCAAGGACCAGGACAAGCCGAAATCCGCAACCAACTGAGACCACAATCCGATGCCCCAACGAAGAGGCCGCGCTGCATGCAGCGCGGCCGCGGGGGGTGAGGTTGTCGTGAGGCTTTTTGCTTGGCGCGACGGGGGGGGTGTTTTCGGCGCCGCCCGCGGGCCGCCACAACCGCCGGGGGGGGGCGGGGAGCC
>NZ_JBVVQG010000003.1:280773-357193 GCF_055811095.1 Mesorhizobium sp. WSM4833 | reverse complement strand
CCCCGCCCCCACCCCCCCCCCCCCCCCCACCCCCAACCCCCCACCCACCCCCCCCCACACCCCCCCCCCCCACCCACGCGGCCGCGCCCCCCCCCGCGCGGCCTCTTCGTTTGAAGTGTACTGCAGGAATTTGCCTTGCCGCTACTGGGCGTTTGTTGCCGGCGCCGCATGATCGCCGAAGATACCGCGTTGGCTGACCTGAATGCCGGCGGGACCCAGGATGATGGCGAAAAGCACCGGCAGGAAAAACAGGATCATCGGCACGGTAAGTTTTGGCGGCAGGGCGGCCGCCTTCTTCTCGGCCGCATTCATGCGCATGTCGCGGCTTTCGGCGGCAAGCACGCGCAGTGCATGCGCCACCGGCGTGCCGTAACGCTCGGCCTGGACGAGCGCCTGCGACACCGACTTGACCGAATCCAGGCCGGTGCGGCTTGCCAGGTTCTCGTAGGCCTGCTTGCGCTCCGGCAGATAGGAAAGTTCGGCATTGGTGAGGATGAACTCTTCCGCCAGCGCCACCGATTGCGCGCCGATCTCGTCGGCGACCTTGCGCAATGCTGCTTCCACCGACATGCCCGATTCGACGCAGATCAGCATCAGATCGAGCCCATCCGGCCATGCCATCTGGATCGACTGCTTGCGCTTGGTGGCGCGGTTGTTGACGTAGATGACCGGCGCGTAGAAGCCGCCGTAAGCAACGAGGATGCAGACGAACAGCCTGATGACCAATGGCTTGTCGGGCAGTCCTCCGAGCACGAAAATGTAGATTGCGGCCAGCGCGAAACCGACAAAAGGAAGCACGAGACGAAAGAAAAGAAACCGCGTCAGCGGATTCTGTCCACGAAAACCGGCCACCTTGAGTTTCTGCAAGGTGCCTTCATCGGCGAGCGCGCGTCTCAGATCCAGCCGGTCGACGATGTTGCGCATGCCGATCGACTGTTCCTCACGCAAGCCCTTGCGACGGCGGTCGGCCTCGACCGCAAGCCGGGCGCGCTGTTGCGCACGCAGTTCGTCGCGCTCCAGCGCAACGGATTTCATGCGTGACTTGAGCTGGTTTCCGCCAAACGCCGGCAGCAAGGTGAAGACGGTCGCAAACACCGCTATCGCGACCAGCATCGCGATCAGGAAGCTCGGATCCGTCAGGGTCTTGATGACTTGCTCGGTCATGCCAGCATCCTAGACTTCGAAGTTCATCATCTTGCGCATCACCAGGATGCCGATCGACATCCAGACCGCAGAGCAACCAAGGATCAGGTTTCCGACGCTGGTGTTGAACAGCGGCATCAGGTAGGCCGGGCTCGACAGGTAGACGAGAAAGGCGACGATGAAGGGCAGCGCACCGATGATCGCGGCGGATGCCTTCGCTTCCATCGACAGCGCCGCGACCTTGGCTTTCATCTTCTTGCGATCGCGAAGCACGCGCGAAAGATTGCCCAGCGCCTCGGAGAGATTGCCGCCGGCTTGCGATTGAATCTGGATAACGATGCCGAAGAAGCTTGCCTCGGTGCAAGGCATGGTTTCGGGCATGCGCAAGGTCGCGTCGGGGATAGAGAGGCCCATCTGCTGTGAATCGACGATGCGGCGAAACTCGGTCTTTACGGGTTCGGGCGATTCGTTGGCGATCAGGCGCACGGCATCGTTCAGCGGCAGGCCCGATTTGACCGCGCGCACGATGATGTCGAGCGCGTTTGGAAATTCGTTGAGGAATGCCTTGACCCGGCGGGCGCGGCGAAACGTGACGAACCAGCGCGGCAGGCCCAGCCCCCCGGCCAGCAGCACGCCCGGCAAGGCGATCAGCGGGGCTCCGGCCACGAAAGCGGCCATCGTCAAAACGATGCCGCATATTGCGGAATATATATAGAAACGCTCGATGGTGGTCTTGAGGCCGGCCTGACGAAGCTGGGCTTTCAGCGGCGGCTTCTTGACGCGGCTGTCCTTGGTTTTCTGCTTGGCGTCGAGTTCGTTGAGAGAATCCTGAACCGATTTGCGCCGCTTGGCGGCTTCCGCCACGCGGTCGCGCGAGGCCTTGACGACGGAGCGATCCGTCTCGGCGGTCCTGATTGTTTCGAGCCGCTTGCCGACCTGTTTCTCGTTGCTGATCCGGGTGAACAGAAATGCATAAGCGACGGCGCCGGCGCTGAAGCCGGCGAGCACGACAAACGCCAGTACTGTGCCGTCAATTCCAAACATTGGCCCGAACCCTTACACCCCAGCAGACGTCAGTCAGCGCGTTTCTCCATCGCCTCGAGCGCAATGGCGAGACGCTGCTCCTCGCCGTAATAGCGTGCACGCTCCCAGAAATGCGGACGGCCGATGCCGGTCGATACGTGCTCACCCAACAGCCGGCCGTTGGCGTCCTCGCCCTTGATGTTGTAGAGGACGATGTCCTGCGTGATGATAACGTCGCCTTCCATCCCGATCACCTCGGTGATGTGGGTGATGCGGCGCGATCCGTCGCGCAGGCGCGCTGCCTGGATGATCACGTCGATGGAACCGACGACGATTTCGCGCACTGTCTTTTGCGGCAGCGAATAACCGCCCATGGCAATCATGGATTCGATGCGGTTCAGGCATTCGCGCGGGCTGTTCGAGTGGATCGTGCCCATCGAGCCGTCATGGCCGGTGTTCATCGCCTGCAGAAGATCGAACACTTCGGGTCCGCGCACTTCGCCGACGATGATGCGCTCGGGCCGCATGCGCAGGCAGTTCTTGACCAGGTCGCGCATCGTCACCTCACCCTCGCCCTCCAGATTGGGCGGGCGGGTTTCGAGGCGCACCACATGCGGCTGTTGCAATTGCAGCTCGGCCGAGTCTTCGCAGGTGATGACGCGCTCCTCGCGGTCGATATAGTTGGTCAGGCAATTGAGCAGCGTGGTCTTGCCCGAACCGGTACCGCCCGAGATCACGATGTTGCAGCGAACACGGCTGATGATCTTGAGAACTTCGGCGCCCTGCGGCGAGATGGCGCCGAACTTGACCAGTTGGTCGAGCGTCAGCTTGTCCTTCTTGAATTTGCGGATGGTGAGCGTGGCGCCGTCGATGGAGAGCGGCGGCGCGATGACGTTGACGCGCGAGCCATCGGGGAGGCGCGCGTCGCAGATCGGGCTGGATTCGTCGACGCGGCGGCCAACCTGGCTGACGATGCGCTGGCAGATGTTGAGGAGCTGCTGGTTGTCACGAAAGCGGATGCCGGTCTGTTCGACCTTGCCGTTGACCTCAATGTAGACGTTCCTGGAGCCGTTGACCATGATGTCGGCGATGTCGTCGCGGGCGAGCAGCGGCTCGAGCGGCCCATAGCCGAGCACGTCGTTGCAGATGTCCTCGAGCAGCTCTTCCTGCTCGGCGATCGTCATTGCGAAGTTCTTGATCGCGATGATGTCGTTGACGATATCGCGGATTTCCTCGCGCGCACTTTCAGGATCAAGCTTGGAAAGCTGCGACAGATCTATGGTGTCGATGAGTGCGGAGAAGACCTGGCTCTTGGTATCGTAATAGGTTTCGCTTTTTTCGCGCTGTGCCCGCTTCGGCTCAGGCGCCAATGGCGGTGCCTCGACCGCACGGCGCGCCGGCGGCGCGACAGGCGCGCTTGGCGCCGAGGGCCGTGTCAGAACCGCCGTGTCCACGGAACCTGCAGCCGGCGGCGCAACAGGCGCCGGTGCTGGCTGGCGAAATTCCGGCGTGAACCGGTTGCCGTCGTCGCTGCCTCTTTTACCAAACATGATCGACTACCGATTCCACTGCTGAAGCGTCACTTCTTGTTGCGCGAGAGCTTGCCGAGCAGGCTGCCGAGCCCGGCCTTCTTCCTGATCTTGATTTCGCTGCGCCCGGTCAGCACATGCGCCATTTCGTTGATCATTGCGACGATCGGATTCTTGGCATCCATTTCGCCAAGCATGCGTCCGTTGTTGGCAGCATTGCCGAACAGCAAGGGATCAAAAGCAATGACCGACATTGGCGACAGACCGAGCGGCTCGGCGAAATCGGCCGGCGAAATCTCCGGGCGTTTCGGGACGCCGGCCTGGTTGATGATCAGCTTGGGCGGCGGATCATTGGGACGAAGCCGCTTGAGCATGTCGATGAGGTTCTTGGTGTTGCGCAGATTGGCAAGTTCCGGTGTCGCGGTGATGACGATCTCGTCGGCCTTGACCAAGGTGTTCTTGGTCCAGCCCGTCCAGGCATGGGGGACGTCGAGCACCAGAAGCGGCACGCTGCGCTGGGCGGTGTCGATGAGCTGAACGAAGGCCTCTGGATCGAAATCATAGACCCGTTCGAGCGTCGAAGGCGCCGCCAGCAGCGACAGATGCTCGGCGCACTGGGTCAGCAGCCGGTCGAGATAGACTTCATCGATGCGTTCCGGTGAAAACACCGCCTCGGCAATGCCTTGCGCCGGATCCTGGTCGAAATTGATGTTGGCGGTGCCGAAAGCCAGATCGAGATCAGCGACGACCACTTCGGATTTGAACAGGGAGGACATCGCCCAAGCCACATTGTGGGCGATCGTCGAGGAGCCGACACCGCCCTTGGCGCCGACGAAGGCGATCGAGCGGCCGAGCGGCTCGGCTTCCGGATCGATGAAAATCGACGACACCACGCTGACGATGTCGGCCATCGAGACCGGAGCGATCACATATTCGGAAATGCCGTTGCGGATGAGTTCCCGGTAGAGGCCGACATCATTGTAGTGGCCGATCACCACCACCTTCGACGTCGGATCGCAATATTCCGAAAGCTGGGCGAGTTGTTCCAGCAATTGCTTGGGCTCGCTGCGCGATTCCAGCAGGATCAGATTGGGCGTCGGCGCCGATTGGTAGAATTCGATGGCAGTGGGAACACCGCCCATATGGACCTTGAGATGCGCCTTCGTCATGCGACGGTCCTCGCCGGCGCGCTCGACCGGGTTGGCAACACCCTCGGTCTCGCAGAATGCCTGGATCGAGATGCGCGGGATCGGCCGCAACGCCTGCATCGCGGCGATGTCCTGCTGCGAGGTATCGCTGCCGTCCACAGGAGTGTCATAGGCCAGATTGTTCATGTCCATGTGCTCCGGAACTGCGCTTTAGTAGCTAACTTCGCCTTCTGCTTGCCAATCAAAGAACGGTTGATTTCGGTACCCGTCGATGACTTTTCCACGCTGCTCGGCGTCGATAGGCGCCTGCTTGCGTGGTCCAAGCAGATCGGCCGGATTGGCCATCTGGGCAGCAAGATTGTTCTGATAGGAGCAGCCGAAATCGGCATAGTGCTTGTTTTCCGATGTCTCCACGAGATCTTCGGGCCAGCGCCCGCATTTATCGGTCTGGGCTTTCACCGAGATATAGGCAACGCGAATGGGGGCCGAGGCTTCGGCGGAAGCGGACTGATAGGAGGTCATGACGATCCGGTTGCGCTTGATGCCGCTGGCAACCGCCAGCCGGGCGAAATCACGCCCGGCAGCGGCCGCCGCGACCTCGTTGGCCGAGCCTGCCGGGATTGCAATCGTCAGCGTCGGGGCGGCGCTCCTGTCGTAGCCGTCGAGGAAGCCCGAAAGCGTGTCACGCTGGGAGCCCGTCATGCCACGGTCACCGGCGCCCACCGGCAGATCTATCTTCTGGTTCTTCTCGGCGATCACGATCGGATGGTTGGTGCGATAATCGTCCGGGATGGAGCCGACCGTGATGCTGTCGCGCTGGGCGCAGCCGGCCAGCAGTGCCGCCATCGCAATCGCCAGAACCGGAACGGACCGCCGGCAGACCCGCGAGCGGCCAAAGCGCATCGTTGCGGCGATGGTGCTTGCCTTCAATGCTGACTGAGACATGTCCGCTTCTCCGCTCACTTGTAGATGAAGCCGACGACGCCGTGGTAGCGGCCGTTGGGCTTGTCGGTCTGCATGGTGCCGTAGACACGATTGACGCGGCCAAGGAACATGGCGGCGCCATCGCTGGCGGCGTTGAAATTGTCGTCCGGCTTGGCAAGGTCGTTGCGTGCCACCGGCTTCACCAGATAGGGGGTTATGATGACGACGAGCTCGGTCTCGTTGCGGACGAAATCCCTGCTGCGGAAGAGCGCGCCAAGCACTGGAATCTTTGTCAGTCCGGGCAGTCCGTTGACGGCTTGCCTGACATCGTCGCGAACCAGGCCGGCGATCATCATGGAGCCGCCCGAGGGCAGTTCAACGGTCGTATCGGCAAGACGCTTACGCAGCGAAAGGGCGTTCATGCCGGAACTCGTCACGCCTTCGGACAACGACACGGATCCCTCGGTTGTCGGCTCGGAAACCGAGGTTCGGACTTTCAGGCTTATGCGGCCGGGAGACAACACCACCGGCTGGAATTCCAGGCCGATGCCGTACTCGATCTTTTCGACACTGTAGGTCTTCAACCCAGTCCGGTTGTCGTCGGATACCTTCTGGTCGACATTTGTGACCATGTTGTATTCACCACCGACCTTGAAGGTCGCCTTCTCGCCGGATACGGCGGTCAAGGTCGGCTCCGCCAAAGTCTTCATGACTCCGGACTGCTCCATGGCGTTGACATAGGCCTGCAGCCCCGACGCGCCGACCTGGAGGCCCGAGTTCGATAGCTGCTTGCCGAGACCCATGAAATTGTCGCTGACCGCACCGTAGCTAATGCCGTTGCTGCCCCCGCTGCCGACCATGTTGACGCCGAGCTGCTTCATCACCGAGCGGCTGACTTCGGCGACCGTGACCTTCAGCGTGACCTGGTCGTCGCCAATGATCTGCAAAAGGTTGACGATCTTGCTGGTGCGGCGCTCCTGGTCCGGATTGTTGATGTCGACACCGCTCTGGGCCGAACCGCCGGCAGCGGTCTGCGAATATTGTCCGGTCGTCGCTTCACCACCGGAAACGAAGATCGTCGCCAGGTCGACCGCGCGTT
The DNA here is from genome assembly GCF_055811095.1 of Mesorhizobium sp. WSM4833. Lineage (NCBI taxonomy): Bacteria > Pseudomonadati > Pseudomonadota > Alphaproteobacteria > Hyphomicrobiales > Phyllobacteriaceae > Mesorhizobium > Mesorhizobium sp. WSM4833. Next base: position 350,327 of record NZ_JBVVQG010000003.1, on the reverse strand, counting down.
TTGCGTCCAGCGGCGTGTCGACCGTTCCGGTCAGGACGACGTTGTCGTTCAGCAGTTCCACCTTGATGGCCGACGTCGGCAGGAAGCGCCTGATATAATCCTCAAGGCCGGCAACGTCGCGCTCGACGGCCAGGTCCAGACTGACGATCTGCTCGCCATTGGGGCCGAAGACAAAGATGTTCGTCTCGCCGACCGCCTTGCCGAACAGATAGATGCGCCTTGCGGTGCGGGTCACCGCATCGGCAACCGCCGGATTGGCGACGAGAATGTCATAGGCATCGCTCGGCAGGTCGATGACCACCGACTTGTTGAGGCCGAGCTTGACGCGCTGGGTGGCCGTCGATGCCGTGACCTGCGCGTTCTTTGCCTCGACGACGCTGCCTTGCACATTCGTTCCGACGAGCAGCAGGCCGAATGCCGCGGCTACGATTGCCGGCAGTTTGCCACCTAGCTTCATTTCCTTGCTCCCACTTCGGAAACTTCGCCCGACTTGATCAGCCTCACCGTTCCCCTGCGGCCATTGCCGGAAACGAGATAGTCGGCCTCACCCACATTCTTTTCCTGCGTGTCCGCGACCGCCCGCAGCGCCAGGGTCAGGCGATCCGCCATCTGCTGGGCGACGGTGATAATCTCCGCCTGCTTGGGCGTCAGTTCCAGCGTGGCGGTCTGGCCCACCCTGGTCTTCTTGCCTTCCTCGTCCTCCTGAATGGTCTGGTCGATGGCCAGGACGCGGATGTTCTTGAGGATGGTCTCGGTGTTGAAGCCGGCGGCACCGCTGGCGGCATCGGCCCTGCGGGTCATGATGACGTCGACGAAATCGTTGGGAAGAATGAAGCCGCCGGCCGACGTGTCGGCCGAGATGGCCGTGGCGACCGCCCGCATGCCGGAAGGCAGGATCGACGACATGAAGCTCTGCCCCTCGCCGATCAGCTTGGAACGCCGCAGCGGCTCTCCGGCATACATCGCCACACGGGCAATGGAACCCTTCAGCTTGTCCAGCGCCTCGGGCTCGGCGGTGCGGGTGATGAAATTCGCGTTGACGCCGTCGGCGGGCCAGGATTGCCAGGCGATGTTGTTTTGGATGGGGCTGCCCATCGGAACGTCGCCTGAAAGCACAAGCACATCCTGGAGTGCCACTGCCGGGGCCTGGGGAGCGGAATCGACGACGACCTGGGGCGGCGGTGCCACCATGTTCTTCGCGACATAGCCAGCGCCACCCGCCGCGGCCACCGCCACGCTCAGAATTATCAATCGCGATGCTGGCATCTGTCCGAACCCTTGCCCTGGCAAACCACGTAGCCAAGCCGGACTTTGCAGCGGCAATCGTCAAAACAAGGTTAATGTAATGCTTACGATCGTGATTAATTTAACGTTTACATAAATTAGCCGGACTATAGCCGGACCGGCCAAAACAGCCGGGCCGACCCCGTTGAGAACGGGGTCTCGGCAATGCTGACAGACAATAAAATAATATCGTGGTCAGGCCGCCAGCCTGGCCAGCGCCCATATCATCAAAGGCGAGTCCGGATAGGTCAGCAACCCGCCAAGGCCGAGCGCGACGCCATAGGGAACGCCTTTTGCCTCGTCGGCGAAATGGCGCAGAAACGGATTTTGGCCGGTAACGGCCGCAAGCATCGACTTCCGGTAGAGGATGATCGCGAGCGTCAGCAGGCCGCCGATGATTGTCGAGGCGACAAGATACTCCACGAGATTGACATTGAGGCCCATCCACATCGCGGTTGCGGCCAGAAGCTTGGCGTCGCCGCCGCCCATGCCGCCTATTGCAAACAGGCCGAACGTCACGGCCAGGACCAGGGCGCCGGCGGCGAAATGTCCGCCATAGGCCGCCCAGTCCATGCCTGTAAGGGGCGCGACCAGCGCGAAAACCACGACGAGCAGCACCGGCACGCGGTTGGCGATCGTCATCGACAGCATGTCGGAGATCGCGGCAAACAGCATGCAGAACGGAAAGACGACGAAGATCAGGGCTTCAAGCATCGGCGCCATGCCTATTGTCCGATTTCACGGGCTCAATCTAAGTATGTTCGATTAACGATTGATGAGGCCAAGAACGAAAAGACAACCTATATTGGCAGCGGCATAGAAAAAGGGCCGCCACGCGGCGGCCCTTTTCCAGAAATGTAATGCAAGTGCTCGGCGATAAGCCGATCAGCTGCCGCTCGGCGTGCCGTTCAGGGTGCTGCCAATGTTGGTGAACTTGGCATTCAGCGCATTGCCGAGCGTGCCGGCGCCAGTGATGATGGCGAGCGCGATGAGAGCGGCGATCAGACCATATTCGATAGCGGTCGCGCCGGATTCGTCCTTCACAAAACGTGCGATGAGATTAGACATTCGAGAGCTCCTACTCCACGTGTTACAGCACTTCCGTCAACTTCTGTGATGGTTGATCGGATGCTGCCAATCTAGGGAGAAGCTCTTTCGATCGGCTTAAGAAACAGCCTTACCGATTCCTTTCCCGGTTCGAACATATTGCGTGGTTAACTTCGGGCTAAAGTACCGCCGCGCCTTCCAGTCCCAGGTTTGGCAGGCTTGCGCCCCGACTGGACCGCGCCTCGCGGGGCGCCCTTATCGGCCATTGCAGGATTGGCAACATCGCAGGCTTAACCGTTGGTTCACCAATCTCGTTCATGTTCCGTTGATCAGTCCGCCTGCGTGGAGCGCCTCAATGGCCCAGCCGAGATCGTCAATCCTGATTGCCGCGCTTCTTGCCGTCTCGAGCTTCGTCGCGCCCGCCATGGCCGGCGCCGGCATCGAGGTCACGATGAACCAGGCCAAGATCGTCAAACTGTCGCGTCCCGCAGACACCATCGTGGTCGGCAACCCGGCAATCGCCGACGCTTCCGTGCAGGACGCTTCGACGATCGTGCTCACCGGCAAAGGTTTCGGCGTCACCAATCTGGTCGTGCTCGATACCGACGGCAGTCCCATCGTCGATGAGCAGGTAACCGTCGTGCGGCAGGCCGCTTCGTCGGTGCGCATCTATCGGCGTGCCGAAATCCAGACGATGTCCTGCACGCCCTATTGCGAAAGCTCCTACAAGAGCGAAGCGGAGAAGTCTTCCGAGGCGGAGATGAGCGTCAGCCGATAGGTGGCGTGACCGGCTGCCGGTGCGGTTATTGGCCGGTTAAGAGGCCTGCGCCGACTTTAACGATCATCCAAACCGGACCTCAATCGGTTTGCGTTAATGGTCCTTCCGAGACCGCATAGAGATCGGCAGGATCGGACATGAGCAAGGGATACGGCCGCGCAGGCGACCACAAAGTGAGATGCCCAAGGTTTTTCGCCCGCTTTCTTCGTGACCGGCGCGGCGCCACGGCAATCGAATTCGCGATCCTTTCAGTCCCCTTCGCGCTGCTTGTCTTCGCCATTCTGGAAAGCTGCATCTCGTTTGCCGCGCAGGAAGTGATGGCCAACATCACCGACGATGTCGCGCGCAAGCTTCGCACCGGCCAGTTGAGGGCGGTTGACGTCGCCGGAACCAACTTGCGGGACATGATCTGCACAAAACTGCAGATCATCGTTTCCCAGGATTGTCCCAATCAACTGCTGGTGGATCTTCGCCAATATACATCGTTCGCCGATGCGGCCACGGCCGGCTTCAAGATCCAGAACGGCGATGTCGTATTGACGAAAGGCACCGCAACCCAGTCGTTTTCAGTGACAGCGGGTGCGGCGGAGTCGAGGAACATGCTGCGGGTCTTTTACAAATGGCCGATCATGACCGACCTGCTGGCCAAATCGATGGGCGGCAACAAGACGCTGCACTTCGCATCGGTGACCTGGCAGAACGAACCGTTCGACAACTGAGCGGAATGCACGAGCAGTATAAGAAAAGGGCAATGGGCATGATGCGTGCGGGGGCACATCTTATGATTACGGGAGTTTGGCGGAAAACAAGTCTGTTCTGGTCCGATCGTCGTGGCATCGCGGCGGTCGAATTCGCGTTGATCATGCCAATTCTGCTGATCATGTATTTCCTCACAATGGAAGCGTCGCAAGCCATCGAGACCAGCAAGAAGGTCAGCCGTATCGGCAGCATGGTGGCCGATCTCGTCACCCAGCAGACAAGCGTCCTCAAGGCAGATGTCGACGCCATCATGCAGATCGGCAGCGTCACCCTTCAGCCCTACAACCGCTCAAATCCGACCATCACCGTCACGGCAATCCAGGTCTCGGCCGATGCGACGAGGGCACTGGTGGTGTGGTCACGCAAATTGGTAGCCGGCGTCGCCAGCCCTGGCGCCGCCGCCACCACCGAGACAACGATCCCGGCGTCGCTCAGAGTCGCCAACACTTTTCTCATCCGCGTCGAAAGCAACCTCGGCTATACGCCGGTCATCGCGTGGAGCGCGAGCAGTCAACAGAAGCTTGGGCTGACCTCGGCTTTCAGCAACATAACCATGGGCGAAACCTATTTTCTGCGCCCCCGCAGAAGCGTGACGATCCCTTGCAGCGACTGTTGAACAGAGGCAGCCAGGCGTGCGCAGGCCGCTCCAGCTACTGCTGCGGCCCACGGTCCGAAACGAAGCGCACGATAGCAGCGGCCATCTCGTAGTCTTTTGGCGCCACGGTGGCGAAGCCGCCGGAATGTTTCGATTCCAGGAGATCGTAGATATCGGGCGTCGTCGACTTGAGGTTGGTGAGGAACACGGCAAGCCGGCGCTTGGCTTCGGGGTCGAGATCGCTGCGGACCGCATGCGGGCCGTATCTCAACAGGCCCGACGTCCATACGATCCGAAGCGCCGTCACTGAGAGCCCTGCCGCCTCCAACCTGGCCTGCGTGCCCGACGGTTCTCGCGGGCCGTTGGCAGCGGCCGTCACCCAGCCGAACAGGCCATCGGCCTTGCCGTCGACCAGCATCGTCTCGGCCGCCGCGGCCGAATCGGCATGGACCAGAAACGGTGCATCTTCCGCGATCTTGCGGCCTTCCGCCGCCAACGCCGCCAATGGCAAGAGAGAACCGCCGACGCTGTCAGAAGGCGCCATGGCGATACGATGGCTGTCCATCGCCGCAAGGTCGGCCAGCTTGCCGTCCCGCGTCAGCAGAACCGAGCGGATGCCGATCGCGCCGTCTGAATCGACCGGAGCCACAAGCGGTTCGATACATAAGCAGCGCTGCGAGGCCGTCGCATATGCAGTGGCCGAATAGATCGCATATTCGATGCGGGCATTGGCCTGCGCCTCGATCAGCGCGGCATAGTTGCGGGCAACGACAAACTCGACCTTCATGCCCAAGGCCTTGGTGTAGGCGTCGGTCAACAGTGCCAGCCCCGGAACGGAGTTGCCGGCGCCTGGCTCGGCAACGATGCCGATGCGAAACGTGCCGATATCGTCGCGCCAGTCGGCATGCGCCGGATTGGACCAGAGCGCGACCTGCGCCAGCATGAGAGCGGCATAAGTCTTCAGCGCAACCCTCATGACAGGAACCACGGTCTGTTGTCCTCGATTCATGCCCATGCCCGGAGCATTTGTGCATGTCGCAGCCCAAAACCGCTGCGCACCGTTGGGCGACATGCATCTCTGTTTGTGCATGTCGTTATCCCAAAACCGCTGCGCACTTTTGGGCGACATGCATCTCTGTTTGTGCATGTCGTTATCCCAAAACCGCTGCGCACTTTTGGGCGACATGCACCAGACTATCACGCCAAGCCGTTGCCGTTTGGTTTCCGAATTGCCAATGAAGTCGCGGAACCCTATGTCTGGTCGGTCAAACTGGCAACAACTCGATGGCACGCGCTTTCCTCTTCGTTCTGGACTCCTTCGGCATCGGTGGAGCGGCCGACGCCGACCGCTACGGCGACGCCGGCGCCAACACATTCGCGCACATCGCAGAAGCCTGTGCAGAGGGCCGCGCGGATCGCGAAGGGCTTCGCAGTGGACCGCTGTTTGTCCCTCAGATGGCCTCGCTCGGGCTTGGCAAGGCTGCCGAAACCGCAACGGGGCTGGGCTTTGCCAGCAGCGGGACGGATCTGCTCCCAACTGCCTTTCACGGCGCCGCACAGGAGGTTTCGAGCGGCAAGGACACGCCGTCGGGCCATTGGGAGATCGCCGGCCTGCCGGTGCGCCTCGACTGGGGCTATTTCCCGGATACGGTTCCCGCCTTTCCGGCCGAACTGACCGAGGCGATGATCCGCGAAGGCAAGGTGCCGGGCATTCTCGGCAATTGCCATGCGCCGGGCACCGAAATCATCGAGCGCTTTGGCGAGGAACACATCCGGACCGGCAAGCCGATCTGCTACACGTCGGTCGACTCGGTCCTGCAAATCGCCGCGCATGAAGTCCATTTCGGCCTCGATCGGCTTTATGAATTCTGCCAGGTGGTGCGCAGGCTGGTTGACCCGCTCAGGATCGGACGGGTGATCGCGCGGCCGTTCGTCGGCGAAACCACCGCCACTTTCGAGCGGACATACAACCGTCATGACTACGCCGTGCCCCCGCCGGAACCGACCCTGCTCGACCGGCTGACGGCGCGTGGCAGCCGTGTCATCGCCGTCGGCAAGATCGGCGACATCTTCGCCCATCGCGGAATTTCGCAAGTGCGCAAGGCGGCAGGCAACATGGCGATGTTCGACGAAGCGCTGGGTGCGATGGATGATGCCGGCGACGGTGACCTCGTCTTCGCCAATTTCGTCGACTTCGACACCGAATTCGGTCACCGCCGCGATGTCGCGGGCTATGCTGCAGCGCTCGAGGCCTTCGACCTGCGGCTGCCGGAGGCATTTGCGAGGCTGCGGCAGGGCGATCTTCTCATCCTGACGGCCGACCACGGCAACGACCCTACCTGGGCCGGGACCGATCACACGCGCGAGCGGGTTCCGGTGATCGGCACTGGACCGGGTCTCAAGAGCGGCGACATCGGACTGAGAACGACATTCGCCGACATCGGCGAAACCGTGGCCGAGCATCTCGGGCTGGCGCCCGGACGCTACGGCACTTCTTTCTATGCGGCGATCGGCGGTCATGCCTGAGTTACCGGAGGTCGAAACCGTCCGGCGCGGACTTCAGCCGGTTCTGGAAGGCGCCACCATCGCCCGCGTCGAGGCGCGCCGACCGGATCTGCGCTTTCCATTTCCCGAGAAATTCGCGCAGCGACTGGCCGGCAAGACGATCACGGCACTCGGCCGCCGGGCCAAGTATCTGACGATGGACCTGGAAGGCGGCCCCGCGCTGATCTGCCATCTCGGCATGTCGGGCTCATTCCGCATCGAGACGGCCGATGGCAGCGACATGCCCGGCATCTTCCGGCACGACCGCTCGAAGAGCTCCAATCACGACCACGTCGTCTTCCATGTCGTGTCTCCGGCCGGTACCCGATCGCGCGTGATCTTCAATGATCCGCGCCGCTTCGGCTTCATGTTGTTTGCGGAAGGACTGCCGGACGTTCATCCGATGCTGGCTGGACTTGGCGTCGAGCCTACGGGCAACACATTGGACGGTGCGCTGCTTTCCTCATTGATGAAGGGGCGGAGATCACCGCTGAAGGCAGCGCTTCTCGACCAGAGGCTGATCGCCGGGCTCGGCAATATCTATGTGTCGGAGGCGTTGTGGCGTGCGGGCCTGTCGCCGCTGCGCGAGGCGGGCACGATCGCCAGGCCCGGAAAGAAAGCCCAGGCCCAAAGCGAACACCTCGCGCAAGCCATTCGTTCGGTGATATCAGATGCGATCGCAGCCGGCGGTTCCTCACTGCGGGACTATATGCAGACCGATGGGTCGCTGGGCTATTTCCAACACGCCTTCGCCGTCTACGACCGCGAAGGCGAGGCCTGCTCCAAGCCCAGTTGCGGCGGCCACATCGAGCGTGTCGTGCAGAGCGGCCGATCGACCTTTTATTGCCGGACATGTCAGCGATGAGTCAGAGCAATTCCAGGAAAAGCGGGGCGGTTTTCCGTCCGAAATTGGTCAAGACAAGGAGATGGAGCGGTTCTGCGTTTTCGTGAAACGATGAACCGCTCTAGACGAGCGTAAGCAAGGAGAAGCAGCCATGAGCTATGAGACGATCATCACCGAGACGCACGGCAAGGTCGGGCTGATCACGCTGAACAGGCCGCAGGCGCTCAACGCGCTGAACTCCCAGATCCTGACCGAGGTGGTGGCAGCCGTGAACGGGTTCAGCGCCGATCCCGGTATCGGCGCCATGGTCATCACCGGTTCCGAAAAGGCTTTCGCGGCGGGCGCCGATATCAAGGAGATGCAGTCCATCTCCTATGCGGACGCCTACGCCCAAGACTTCTTCGTCGGCTGGGAGGAACTGACGCGGGCGCGAAAGCCTATTATCGCGGCGGTGGCGGGCTATGCACTCGGCGGCGGTTGCGAGCTGGCGATGATGTGCGATTTCATCATCGCCGCCGACACGGCCAAGTTCGGCCAGCCCGAGATCACGCTCGGCGTCATTCCAGGCATGGGCGGGTCACAAAGGCTGACCCGCTTTGTCGGCAAGTCGAAGGCGATGGACATGTGCCTGACCGGGCGGATGATGGATGCCGCCGAGGCCGAGCGTTCTGGCCTGGTGTCGCGGGTCGTGCCTGCCGGCGAACTTGTCGAGGAGGCGCTGAAGGCCGCGGCCAAGATCGCCGCTTTCTCGCTGCCATCGGTGATGATGGCAAAGGAAGCTGTCAACCGCGCCTTCGAGACGACGCTTGCCGAGGGATTGCGGTTCGAGCGCCGGCTGTTTCACTCGCTGTTTGCACTGGACGATCAGAAGGAAGGCATGGCGGCCTTTGCCGAGAAGCGGAAGCCGAATTTCACCAACCGCTGACGCCAATCCCTTGGCTTCGAAGAAGATGGCTGTTGGCCGCCAAAAAGAAGGTCAGGCAGCGTTGACGCGCCGGAAAAGCTGAACTATAAGCCGCACCAACCGAGGCGGCCCCGTGGCAGCCCGTTTGTTTTTTGCGCCCTGCGGCATCCCGCATGCGCCGACCAGATCAGAAGAGAGGCATCATGGCCAATACATCCTCGGCCAAAAAGGCAACGCGCAAGATCGTCCGCCGCGCAGCGATCAACAAGAACCGTCGCTCGCGCGTCCGCACCTATATCCGCCAGGTCGAAGAGGCGCTTGCCTCCGGTGACAAGGCTGCCGCACAGGCTGCCTTCAAGATCGCGGAACCGGAATTGATGCGCGCCGCAACCAAGGGCGTGATTCACAAGAACACGGCGTCCCGCAAGGTGTCGCGACTGGCTCAGCGGGTTAAGGTACTGTCGGCCTGACATTACTTGCCTAGACTGACGTTCTTCGAACCCGGCCGTTTGTGCCGGGTTTTTTCGTTTGCCGGCAAGCACTTAAAAAGAATGTCCGGAAACGGCGTCTTATGCGGATTTCACAATAGGGAATAGTTTGCCGGCATATGCATGACTGCTGTTGATCGGCACGCTTGAAAATCGCCGGCCTAATGATTCTTGGCTGTCAAAAATAGCTTATATTTTTCAAATGCTTACAGATGGTGATCCACAGCTTGTCCACACCGGACTGGCCCGATCGGGGAGAAGTCGCTGTCAAGCGAATTATTTCAGAATATTTCTGTCAGCGCCCGGTTTTTCATATTCGCCGGAAAAGGGTTTGAATCACAATGGCTTTGTTAAAATGTGCCGTCGCGGCATGCCACTCGAACCCGCCTCCACTAACCAGATTCCTTAAAAATCCGTTAGACGTGGCCTTGCCCTATCCACAGCGATTTCGGTAGTGTCGATCTATCGAAAGGGACGGGCTCTGGCTCTTAACCCAAGCCTGAATCGGCCAGCTTAAATTGGCGGGATTTGCAACGCGGATCAAGTCCGCGGACGGCTTTGGTTTGTCTTTTTCGATACGGTAGGGGACTGGCGTAACTAGACATGGCAGGTAGACGGCGCGCCGGCGCTCTTTTCGCCGGACGGTGTTGTATTGCCCTGACATACCCAACGCGGACTGGCTTCCATGGGCCGGCACCGGTTCCCACGGATAATGGGCGACGTTCACCTGCCGGCGGCGGCAGCGGACATCGTAGCAAAGACTTAGGTCGCCGGAACCGGATGCAGGAGGCGCATCCCCGGCGGAAAACAGGTACGGAAGGACAAGGAAAAGATCATGCAGAGCGGCATCGAAAGGGAACTTACGGGCGACCTCCCATTTCCTGGAACTTTGATCGGAGCAAACGACATGGCGGTGTCCAGCGACGCGGAACAGAAATTCGACCGGGTCAAGACCCAGTTGAAGGCGCGCCTGGGAACCGAAGTCTATTCGAGCTGGTTTGGTCGCATGAAAGTCGCCGAGGCTTCCAAGGGCATTGTCCGCATCTCGGTGCCTACCGCCTTCCTGCGCTCATGGATCAACGGCCACTATCTCGACCTCATCTCCGAGCTGTGGAAGCAGGAGGATCCCGATCTTCTCAAGATCGACATCGTCGTGCGCACGGCAACCCGTCAGGGACGCGCCCAGGCCGAGCCAGAGGTAACGCCGGCACGCAGCAAGGTGACACGGCAGACGCAGACGGCGCTTGCCGCAGGCACAGTCAGCCCCAGCCGGGTGGAGCGCGCATCGACTCCGCGTCCGGGCACACCCATCGAGAGCGAATTCCGCCACAACGTTCTGGGGTCACCGCTCGATCCACGCTACACGTTCGGCTCTTTCATCGAGGGGCCGTCGAACCGGGTGGCCTTCGCCGCCGCCAAGGCAGTGGCGGAATCGCAATCGAGCGCGGTGCGCTTCAATCCGCTCTTCCTTCACGCAACCGTCGGGCTCGGCAAGACCCATTTGCTGCAGGCCATCGCCGCGGAATCGCTGAAGCAGAACCCCAAGTCGCGCGTCGTCTATCTCACGGCCGAGTATTTCATGTGGCGCTTTGCCACCGCCATCCGCGACAACAACGCTCTGACGCTCAAGGAGCAGCTGCGCGACATCGACCTGCTCATCATCGACGACATGCAGTTCCTGCAGGGCAAGTCGATCCAGCACGAATTCTGCCACCTGATCAACATGCTGCTCGACAGCGCCAAGCAGGTGGTCGTTGCCGCCGACCGGCCACCATCGGAACTGGAATCGCTCGAACCGCGGGTCCGTTCGCGCCTCAATGGCGGTGTCGCGCTTGAAATGTCGGCGCCCGATTTCGCCATGCGCCTCGGCATGCTCAAATTGCGCCTTGCCACGGCCAGGAGCGACGACGCATCCCTCGACATTTCGGAGGAGATCCTCAATCACGTCGCCCGCACCGTGACCGGCAGCGGACGCGAGCTGGAAGGCGCCTTCAATCAGCTTTTGTTCCGTCAATCCTTCGAGCCGCAGATCACCATCGACCGGATCGACGAAATCCTCGGCCACATCTATCGCACAGGTGAGCCGAAGCGTGTCCGTATCGAGGACATCCAGCGCATCGTGGCGCGTCACTACAATGTGTCGAAGACCGAATTGCTGTCCAACCGGCGCACGCGCACCATCGTCAAGCCGCGGCAGGTCGCCATGTACCTGTCGAAGGTGATGACGCCGCGCTCGCTACCCGAGATCGGACGGCGTTTCGGCGGCCGCGATCACACCACGGTGCTGCATGCCGTGCGCAAGATCGAGGACCTTTCCGGCAACGACAACACGCTGGCGCAGGAACTTGAGCTTCTGAGGCGGCTGATCAACGATCAGGCCTGACCCTCCGGGAGGGCCGAACCGAAACAACGCCGGAATTCAATGGCTTGCCAGTGCGGCGCCGGGCCTGCATCGGGCTCGTGGCATCGCCTGGAAGCGATCTGGATTTCGGTTTTTCGACACTGGCTCGCGGACTTCGGGCGCGTTATCCCCAGAAAGCCCGCGTAGCCGGCCTGAACCGGCGGCGCGGGCTTGCGTTTGCTGGTTTTTTCCTGTCAGTTTACGCAGATTCTGAGCCTATTCAGACCTTTCGCGGGACGCCGCTCACTGGTGACCCGTCATTCATTCAAGCGAGCCTGTTTCGTCATGCGTGTTATCCTGGAACGGTCAAATCTCCTGAAGTCGCTCAACCACGTCCATCGTGTGGTCGAGCGGCGAAACACCATACCGATCCTGTCCAACGTGCTGCTCGGCGCCGAAGGCGCCAGCCTTGAAATGAAGGCAACCGATCTCGACCTCGAGGTGACCGAAGCGACGCCCGCCAAGGTGGAGCGCGGCGGGGCGACGACGGTCCCGGCACATCTGCTCTACGACATCGTGCGCAAGCTCGCCGACGGCGCCGAGGTGATGCTGAAGACGGACGAGGACGGCAACGCCATGACGGTGACGTCCGGCCGATCGAGCTTCCGCCTTCAGTGCCTGCCGCAATCCGACTTCCCGGAGCTTTCGGCCGGATCCTTCTCGCATATCTTCCGTCTCGACTCGGTTGCCCTGAAAGGCCTGATCGAGAAGACCCAGTTCGCCATCTCCACCGAGGAGACACGCTATTACCTGAACGGCATCTACCTGCACACGCATGAGGTCGGCGGCAAGCTGAAGCTGCGCTCGGTGGCGACCGACGGCCACCGCCTGGCGCGCGCCGAGATCGACGCGCCGGCGGGTTCCGAGGGCATGCCGGGCATCATCATTCCGCGCAAGACGGTGAGCGAACTGCAGAAGCTTGTCGACGATCCGGATGTTGCGGTGACCACCGAACTGTCGGACACCAAGATCCGCTTCACCATCGGCAGCGTGGTTTTGACCTCGAAGCTGATCGACGGCACCTTCCCCGATTATCAGCGGGTCATTCCGACAGGCAACGACAAGAAGCTGATCATCGACCGCCAGAGCTTTGCCGCCGCCGTCGATCGTGTCTCGACCATCTCTTCCGAACGCGGTCGCGCGGTGAAGCTGTCGATCAGCGAGGGTCAGGTGACGCTTGCGGTCAACAATCCGGATTCAGGCAGCGCCACCGAAGAACTGTCCGCTGACTATTCATCCGATCCGATCGAGATCGGCTTCAACGCCAAGTACCTGCTCGACGTTGCCGCGCAGCTGACCGGCACGGAGGCCAAGTTCATGCTGGCGGATGCCGGTTCGCCGACGCTGATCCACGACATGGCCGACGAGACCGCACTCTATGTGCTGATGCCGATGCGCGTGTAGCGGCGCGGTGTCAGCACTTCGGTCCTGTTGTGGACCGGCGGCAAGCGCGATATTTACGGCGACTTCTATAGGCGGATAGCGGTTGCCGGCACAGAACCATATAAGTAAGCTAACACTTACTAATTTCCGCAACTATGCGGCGCTGACGATCGATCTGGCGCCAGGTGCCGTGGTTTTTTCCGGCGACAACGGCGCCGGCAAGACCAATCTCCTCGAAGCGATCTCCTTTTTGACACCGGGACGTGGCTTGCGCCGCGCGCCCTACGCCGATGTCGCGCGCGAGGGCGGCGACGGCGGCTTTGCGCTGCATGCCCGGCTCGACGGACCTGATGGCCAGGTCGAGATCGGAACAGGCATTTCCGGCGGTGACACCGCCGGCGAAGGCGGCAGGCGGGTACGCATCAACGGAGCTTCGGCGCGTTCGGCCGAGGACATGCTGGAATGGCTGCGCGTGGTTTGGCTGACGCCAGCCATGGACGCGTTATTCACCGGACCGGCCGCGGATCGCCGGCGCTTCCTCGACCGGCTGGTGCTGGCGATCGACCCCGGCCACGGGCAACGTGCGATCGACTACGAGAAGGCGATGCGCGGTCGTAACCGACTGCTTACCGAAAGCTCTCGGGACGACCGCTGGTTCGACGCTATCGAGACGCAGATGGCCGAAACCGGTGTGGCGATTGCCGCGGCGCGCGCCGAGATGGTGCGCCTGCTGGCCGCCATGATCGACAGGCTGCCCGACACGGGACCGTTTCCACAAGCCGATATCGGCCTTTCAGGCGAGCTGGAAGCCGAGATTGCCGTGGCGGCGGCGGTCGATGTGGAGGAACGCTTCCGTCGGACGCTTGCCGAGGGCCGCGAGCGCGATCGCGCCGCCGGACGTACGCTCGACGGCCCGCACCGTTCGGACTTGGTGGTTCGGCACCGCCCGAAGGCGATGCCGGCCGAGCTCTGCTCGACCGGCGAGCAGAAGGCGCTGCTGGTCGGCATCGTGCTGTCGCACGCGAGGCTGACCGGCGAAATGTCGGGCATGACGCCGATCCTGCTGCTCGACGAGATCGCTGCGCATCTCGACAGCGGGCGGCGCGCGGCGCTGTTTTCCATCCTGGAGGAACTGAACTGCCAGGCATTCATGACAGGAACCGATGCTGCGCTGTTTTCCAGTCTCCAGGGCCGTGCGCAATTCCTGACCGTCGACCACGGGACGGTTGGGCCAACCGAAGACCCCTGACAAGGTTTTTCCGTGCCTGTATGATCAGGCAATGACCACTGCCGCCCTGACCGCAGACGAGATCGAACGCTATGCCCGCCACATCGTGCTGCCGGAAATCGGCGGCGCCGGGCAGCAGAGGCTGAAGCAGGCCCGGGTGCTGGTCATCGGCGCCGGCGGGCTGGGCGCCCCGGTGCTTGAATATCTTGCCGCCGCCGGCGTCGGCACGCTCGGCGTGGTCGATGACGACACCGTTTCGCTCTCCAACCTGCAGCGTCAGGTCATTCACGGCACCGACACTGTCGGCCTGCTGAAAACCGACAGCGCCAAGGCGGCAATCGCCCGCATCAATCCCAATACCACAGTCGAACCGCATACATTCCGGCTGACCACGGACAATGCGCCTGCCCTCGTCGCCCGCTATGACATCGTCGTCGACGGTTCCGATAATTTCGAAACGCGCTACGCCGTGGCCGATGCCTGCGCGAGCGCTGGGAAACCGCTGGTGCATGCCGCCGTCGGACGCTTCGACGGCTCGGTCACGGTGCTGAAGCCATTCGAAGACGGCAAGGACGGCAAGCCCAACCCAGGCTATCGTGACCTGTTTCCCGAAGCGCCACCGCCGGGCCTGGTGCCGTCCTGCGCCGAAGTCGGCGTGCTTGGCGCGCTGACCGGCGTCATCGGCACGCTGCAGGCCATGGAGGCGGTCAAGCTGATCACCGGCGTGGGCGAACCGCTGGTCGGCCGGCTGCTGCTTTATGATGGGCTGGCGGCGCGCTTCGACACCATCCGTTACAAGAGAAGCTGAATTCTTGGACCTGATCGAAGCAGTCTCCATCAGGCGGATCCCGACCGATTTCGACCGTTGGGACAATGTGCTCGCATTGATCATGCGTGCCTTCGCCTCGATGGACGACGTCATCGACCCGCCCTCCTCGGCCCACCTTTTGACCGCCGACACTCTGCGGGACAAGGCGCGGCGGGAGACCGGCTTCGTGGCGCTCAGGGGCGATCGGATCGTCGGCTGCGTCTTTGCCCTTGAAAAGGTGGCAGAGTTCTATGTCGGCAAGCTCGCCGTGGCGCCGGACTGCCAGGGACAAGGCATTGGACGGCAGCTGATGCAGGCGGTCGAAGACCTTGCCCGCAGCCGCGGCAAGGCCGCCATCGAGCTTCAGACGCGGATCGAGTTGACCGCGAACCATGCGGCCTTTGCTCGCCTCGGCTTTCGCGAAACTGAACGGACGGCGCATGACGGCTATGCCAGGCCGACCTCGATCACCATGCGCAAAGCTCTCCCGTAAGTCTTATCTTACGGTTTGTGGGCCACGGATATTGCACCGCGACAGCGTCAGGTCCTGAGCGGCAGCACGCGGTCTGGTGGGCGGTGGCCGTCAACGAAGGCGCGGATGTTGATGATGACCTTTTCACCCATGTCGATACGGCCCTCGAGCGTCGCCGAGCCCATATGCGGCAGAAGCACGACCTTGTTCTTGGCCGCGAGCTTCAGCAGCTTGCCGTTCAAGGCCGGCTCGTGCTCGTAGACATCGAGGCCGGCGCCGGCGATCTTGCCGTCCTGGATCAGCTTGACCAGTGCTTCCTCGTCGATGATGTCGCCGCGCGCGGTGTTGACGACATAGGCGGTGGGCTGCAGCAGCGCCAGCCGCCGCGCCGAAAGCAGATGGAACGTTGCCGGCGTCGAGGGACAGTTGACCGAGATGATATCCATGCGGGCCAGCATCTGGTCGAGGCTTTCCCAATAGGTCGCCTCCAGCCCGTCTTCCACGGCCGGCAGCACGCGGTGGCGGTTGTGATAGTGGATCGACAGTCCGAAGGCCTTGGCCCGCCTGGCTACGGCCGTGCCGATCCGCCCCATGCCGACAATGCCGAGCCGCTTGCCCCAGATGCGCCGGCCCAGCATCCAGGTCGGCGACCAGCCGGCCCATTTCTTGTCGCCGGTGAGCACATTGGCGCCTTCCGCGAGCCGCCGCGGCACCGCCAGCATCAGCGCCATCGTCATGTCGGCGGTGTCTTCGGTCAGGACATTCGGCGTGTTGGTGACGGTGATGCCCCTCTTGGCCGCAGCCGCGACATCGATCTTGTCGACGCCGTTGCCAAAATTGGCGATCAGCTTGAGGTTGTCGCCTGCCTGAGCGATCAGCGCCGCGTCGATATTGTCGGTAATGGTCGGCACCAGAACGTCGGCTTCCTTGACCGCCGCGACCAGTTCCGGCTGCGTCATCGGCCGGTCCTCGACATTCAGCCTTGCGTCGAACAGTTCGCGCATGCGGGTCTCGACCGGGTCGGGCAGCTTGCGCGTGATGACGACGAGAGGCCTTTTTTTGCCTGCCATTGTTTCCCTCTCGAGTATTTGCCGCAATTCCGAACGCAAAACCGCTTCACACGGTTGCTGGGATTGCTCTAACCCGATCTCGTTGAGACCTCTTTAACCAAGACCGGCGAAACTGAAAGCCGGTCGCGGTGCCGATTACCCATGTAACAAGCGGTGCCGCCGAAGACAAAGAAAAAGGGGCGCCGAGGCAAGCGCCGAAAGGAATGAAAGTGTCTGGTTTCGCGTCGCTTCGCCTGACCCTCAGTGCAGCATTTCTCGGCGCTCTGCTTTGTTCTCCGCTTACGGCGGCACAGAGTGCGGCTGCACCTGCCCAGAGCGTCGTCACGCTCGGGCCGAGCGGCCTGCCGCTGCCGCGATTCGTCAGCCTGAAATCCGGCCGCGTCAACTCGCGCGTCGGCCCCGGCGCCAACTACTCGGTCGATTGGATGTACATGAAGGCCGGCCTGCCGATGGAGATCATCCAGGAATTCGACACATGGCGCCGCGTGCGCGATGCCGATGGTTCGGAAGGCTGGATCAACCAGTCGCTGCTTTCCGGCCGGCGCACGGCAATCGTCGCACCATGGCAGCGTGGCAAGGGCACCCGGATCAACCTTCTCAACAGTCCCGACAAGGACGCAAGGGTGGTCGCGATGATCGAACCTGGCGTCATGGGTACGATCAAATCCTGCGACGGCCAGTGGTGCGAAATGACGTTCGACGGCCACACCGGCTGGCTTGCCCAGTCGGTCGTCTGGGGCGCCTATCCCGGCGAACGGGTCAAGGACTGATTCTCTTTCGCGGTCCTGGCTTTATGCCCGATACGGCCGAGATGGGTGTCCTGGAAGCCGGTCGGCAGCTTCAGACCGTAGCCCAGCGCACGGTCGATGGCGATGTGGGCGATCCATATCAGCGCAACCGCCATCGCGGCCGCATTGCCCCACATGTGCCCTCCGAGCAGCAGCAGCACGGGCACGATCAGGATGTGCAAGGCGTTGTAGGCAAGGGCACCGACGCGCGGACCGGCCAGATAGCCCGACATCGATAGGTCAGGCGCCAGGATAAGCAATCCGAAGAGCCACCAGGAGATGCCGGTCGAACCGTAGAAAATGACGGCAGCCAGTGCCACGATCGCCCATTCGAGCCGGATTACGAGATCGAGGGGTTTCATCCCTGGCCGATAATTCTGGCTTGGCAGATGATTCTGGCCTCGCCAGTCATTCGAGGCGTTTGGGGCGCAGCCTCACGACGATGTCGACATTGGCGATCTCCATCCCTTCCGGAGGCTCCGGCAGGTTGGCAACCGTCACCGGACCGCTGTCGATGTCGAATATACGGTTTTCGCCTTCGATGTAGAAATGGTGGTGGTCGGAGGTGTTGGTGTCGAAATAGGTTTTCGCGCCTTCGACGGCGAGGATGCGCAAAAGTCCCGCCTGGGTAAACTGGTGAAGGGCATTGTAGACGGTGGCCAGCGACACCGGCACGCCGGCGGCAACCGCCTCCTCGTGCAGTTCCTCGGCCGACAGATGCCGGTCGCCCTTGGCGAAAAGCAGATCGGCCAGCGCAATGCGCTGACGCGTCGGCCTCAGCCCGGCTTCACGGACCCGCTTGTCCACAGCGACATTTTCCTTCCGGCCGTCCAGGTCCATCTTCTCGTCGAACCCCACAGTTCCGCCCCAAGACACGCCCAGAATGGCAAAAAAATGAACGTCTGCCGAAACCGGACCTCTCAGGACATATATTCTGTCGTCCGAATGCGATCAATAGCGCGCATTGACCCAGGCAGACGAGCAGGCTAAGCGCAAACGCCGGTTTCCGGCCTGAAACAGATTGTGTTAGGAAACCAACGACAAGGGCACCCGATGGCCCGGAACGATATGGGATGAGATTGATGGCGGGTAAATCCAGCTACGAGTACGACGAATTGCTGGCCTGCGCCCGCGGCGAACTGTTCGGACCGGGCAACGCCCAGCTTCCCTATCCGCCAATGCTGATGTTCGACCGCATCACCGAGATCAGCGAGACCGGCGGTGCCTTCGAGAAGGGTTTTATCCGCGCGGAGTTCGACATCAAGCCGGACCTGTGGTTCTTTGCCTGCCATTTCATCGGCAATCCGATCATGCCGGGGTGCCTCGGCCTCGACGCCATGTGGCAACTGACGGGCTTCTACCTTGGCTGGCTTGGCGAACCCGGCAAGGGAATGGCGCTGTCGACCGGGGAAGTGAAATTCAAGGGCATGGTCACGCCTTCGGTGAAGAAGGTCGAATATGGCATCGACTTCAAGCGCGTGATGCGGGGCCGGCTGGTGCTCGGCATCGCCGATGGCTGGCTGAAGGCGGATGGCGAACCCATATACGCGGCAACGGATTTGAAAGTCGGTCTGTCCAAGCAGTCGGCGGTCGGCTGACCGGCACCCCTGGCCGGCCCCCTTTGGCCAGCATCCCTGGAAGGAGTTGCGAATGAGACGTGTCGTAGTCACAGGCCTCGGCATCGTGTCGTCGATCGGCAACAATGCCAACGAGGTGCAAGCCTCGCTGCATGACGCCAGATCAGGCATCAGCTTCTCGGATTCCTTCGCCGAACACGGCTTCCGCTGCCAGGTCTGGGGAGCGCCGACGCTCGATCCATCGGCGATGATCGATCGCCGTGCGATGCGCTTCCTGAGCCAGGGTGCTGCATGGAACCACGTCGCCATGGACCAGGCGATCGCGGATGCGGGCCTCGGCGAGAGCGACATCACCAATGAGCGCACCGGCATCGTCATGGGATCGGGCGGACCATCCACCCGCACCATCGTCGAAGCTGCCGAAACGACGCTGAAGAACGGCAGTCCCAAGCGCATCGGTCCGTTCGCGGTGCCGAAGGCAATGTCGTCGACCGCATCGGCGACGCTTGCCACATGGTTCAAGATCCACGGCGTCAACTACTCGATCTCGTCGGCCTGTTCGACCTCGGCGCATTGCATCGGCAATGGCTATGAATTGATCCAATGGGGCAAGCAGGACATCGTCTTCGCCGGCGGCCACGAGGATCTCGACTGGACGATGTCGGACCTGTTCGACGCCATGGGCGCCATGTCGTCGAAATTCAACGACAAGGCATCGACCGCCTCCCGTGCGTATGACGTCAATCGCGACGGCTTCGTCATTGCCGGCGGCGCCGGTGTGCTGGTGCTGGAAGAGCTTGAGCATGCCAAGGCGCGCGGCGCCAAGATCTATGCCGAGATCGTCGGCTATGGCGCGACGTCGGATGGCTACGACATGGTTGCTCCTTCAGGCGAAGGCGCGGTCCGCTGCATGCGCCAGGCGCTGGCCACGGTTTCCACGCCGGTCGACTACATCAACACCCATGGCACCTCGACGCCGGTGGGAGATTCCAAGGAAATGGGCGCCATCCGCGAGGTGTTCGGCCCAGAGATGCCGTATATCACCTCGACGAAGTCGCTGACCGGCCATTCGCTGGGCGCGGCCGGCGTGCAGGAATCCATCTACTCGATCCTGATGATGCAGGGCGGTTTCATCGGCGAAAGCGCCCATATCGAGACCCTCGACCCCGAATTCGAGGGCATGCCGATCGTGCGAAAGCGCATCGACGACGCCAGGATCGACACTGTTTTGTCCAATTCGTTCGGCTTCGGTGGCACCAACGCCACGCTCGTTTTCCAGCGCTATTCCGCATAAGGATTTGCCGGCCATGGACGGATTGATGAAGGGCAAGCGCGGGCTTGTCATGGGTGTCGCCAACGATCATTCGATCGCCTGGGGCATCGCCCGGAAATTGTCCGAACACGGGGCGGAACTCGCCTTCACCTATCAGGGCGATGCCTTCGGACGCCGGGTCAAGCCGCTGGCTGGCAAGCTCGGCGCCTCGCTGGTCGTGCCGTGCGACGTCGAGGACAGCGCTTCGGTCGCCGCCACGTTCGAGACCCTGGGCAACGAATGGGGCGGGCTGGATTTCATCGTCCACGCCATCGGCTTTTCCGACAAGAACGAGTTGAAAGGCCTCTACGCCGACACCAGCCGGGACAATTTCGTCCGCACCATGGTGATCTCCTGCTACTCCTTCACCGAGGTCGCCCGCCATGCGGCCACCTTGATGAAGGACGGCGGATCGATGATCACGCTGACCTATGCGGGCTCCGTCCGCGTCATGCCGAACTACAATGTCATGGGCGTCGCCAAGGCCGGACTGGAGGCCAGCGTGCGCTACCTCGCCAACGATTACGGTCCGCGCGGCATCAGGGTAAACGGCATATCGGCTGGGCCCGTGCGCACGCTCGCCGGCGCCGGCATTTCGGACGCCCGCCACATGTTCTCCTACCAGCAGCGAAACTCGCCACTGCGCCGCACGGTGACCATCGACGAGGTCGGTGGTTCGGCGCTTTATCTGTTGTCGGATCTGTCTTCCGGGGTTACCGGCGAAATCCACTATGTCGATTCCGGCTATCACATCGTTTCCATGCCGACGCTCGACGAATTGAAGCAGACCGACGGCGGGCGAGACTAACGCCTGTCGGCCAAAGGTGCGCGACGGTTTTGAAATGGCGGACATCTGAAAACACGAAGCTTAAAGCGTGCGGCTAAACCCCGTTTCAGCGCCAGTCGCATTGATCCGCTCAAGAAATACTTTCGGTCCAATAAAATTGGATTCATTCGCGGAAACTCATTTTAAGGAGATATCCGCTAGAAAGCCCCGTACTCAGGGGAACTTTCAATGCTCGCCGTCAGCAACCCGAAGCGAACACCGGTGTTCCGACTGCTCACCATAGCGAGTTCGGGTCTCGGCAGTTTCGTCCTCGGGCTCTGGGGTCTGAAGCTCGGTCTCGGCGATGGCTTTGCCGGCATCTCCGCCGACATGATGGTCTCGGTGATGGCCGCTCTTTGCGCACTGGCGGCGTCGGTCGCCGCGATGTCCTTCTTCGCCGGCGTCGATGAATCGGCGGATTTCGTCTTCACGGAAACCCATTTCGACAAGCTGACCGGCCTGGTGGCACGTCCGGCGATGGTCGGCAAGATTGCCGAGGCGGCATGCGCGACCAGCCGGACCGGCGAGCCGATGTTCCTCATCGATATCGACATCGACCGGTTCAAGCAGATCAATGACGCCATCGGCTACAGCCAGGGCGACGAGCTGATCCGCGCCTTCACCAAGCGCTTGAAGATGTGCGTGCCGCCGCGCGCGCTGATCGGACGCATCGGCGCCGGTGAATTCGCGATCCTGCTCCCCGACAACCAAGTCGCAGGGTCCTTGGAAAGCACCATAGAGAGGCTCATCGACGAGATGATGGAGCCCTATGATCTCGGTACGCACCTGCAATCGGTCAGCCTGTCGGTCGGCATCGTGGCGATGCCAAAGGACGGTGTCGATCCCGTCCTCATCCTGCGCCGCTCCAATCTGGCGCTGCAGAACGCGCGCGCCAGCGGCGTCGGCAACTGGTCCGTCTTCCATGCCGAAATGGGCAGGGTCGCCGACCATCGCCAGTGGATCGAATCCGAACTGCATACAGCCTTCGAGCGCGGTGACTTCGACCTTCATTACCAGCCGCAGCTCGATCTCCCGACCGGCCGCATCGTCGGCTACGAAGCGCTGATCCGCTGGCGGCATCCGGAACGCGGCATGATCCCGCCGATGGAGTTCATTCCGATCGCCGAGGAAACCGGCATGATCGGCCCGATCGGCGAATGGGTGCTGCGCAAAGCCTGCAGCGACGCCCGGCATCTGCCCGACGACTGCTTCGTCGCCGTCAACATCTCGCCCGTCCAGTTCATGACCAAGGACTTCGTCGGCATCGTGCGCGACACCATGACGAGCACCGGCATCAAGCCGTCACGGCTGGAACTGGAAGTGACCGAGACGGCGATGATGCAGGATCGCGACCGCGCCGCCGCCATCCTGAAGGAGCTTGCGGATATCGGCATTTCGGTCGCCGTCGATGATTTCGGCACCGGCTATTCCAATTTGAGCTACCTGATCGATTTCTCATTCGGCAAGCTGAAGATCGACCGGTCCTTCGTCAGCCGCCTCGACACAGATTCCAGCTCCGGCGCGGTCGTCTCGACCATCGTCGGGCTTTCGCGCGCGCTCGGCGTCAGCATCATTGCCGAAGGCGTCGAGACCGAAAGCCAGGCGACACTGCTCAGGGCAGCCGGCTGCGAGGTGGTGCAAGGCTACCTGTATGGCAGGCCCGCCCCCCTCAAGATCAGGGTCGGCGACGTGCATATCACCGATGAGGTCCGGCGCGTTGCCAATCTGCATTGAGTGCGACGCGATATCTGTTTTTGAGCATGATCTTTTCCGAAACCGGTATCCACTTTCGGGATCATGCTTCAACGACGAGCGGAAAGCACCTTGAACATGCCGTCACGAGCGAGTTCGGCCTGGCTCGAAAAGACAGCCGCCAAGATCGGTTCGTAGGGAAGCTGACGGTTGGCGACCATGAACAGCCGCCCACCCGGCTTCAAGGCCTTGGCCGCCGCTCGGATCATGCCGGCGCCGATCTCCGGCTCGGCCGCCCGGCTGCGGTGAAAGGGCGGGTTCATGGCAATCGCGTCGTAGCGCTTCTCGACTGGTTCCTTCAGCAGATCGATCCAGAAGAAATTCCTGGCGGTCGGCTGGCTGACCGCTGCCAGATTGAGCTTCGCGGCTTCAAGCGCGGCGAAATCGGCCTCATAGAGGTCGAGCGCCTGAACGCCGGGGGAGCGGGCGGCGATCTCGGCCGCCACATAGCCCCAGCCGGCGCAGAGATCGGCAATGCTGCCACGCAGGTCATTGGGCAGGTTCTCGACCAGCAATTTCGATCCGGTATCGATCCGGTCGAACGAGAACATGCCGGGCGCGGTGTGGAACCGGCCTTCAACCAGCAGAGCGGGGTTGGCAGCGCGCAATTCTTCCGCGGCGGCCAGATCGGCGGGACGTCGCAGCCAGAAGGCAATGCCGTGATATTTGGGCAAATGGCCTTCAAGCGGCACAAGCTCGTCAACGCGCTTGCGCAGGCTGGCAATGCCATCGTCCTTGCCGCCGGCAATGACGACCAGGCCGCCCGGCGCCACGCACTCAAGCGCCTGCGCGATGCGCACTTCGTTCAAGCCGCGATGCCGGCCGGCAAGCACAAGTGCCATATCGAAGCCATCGCCTTCCACTTGCGCGGTGACGACGAAGCCAGACGCCTGCAGCACGCTAAAATGCGGCCGGAAGCCCTGTACGAGGTGAAGCGTCGCCTCAAAGCCTTCAGGCAGGCGAAAACCCGGCTCAGCGCCGAAAAACAGGGCGCGCGTGCCCTTTCCCGGCAAAGCAACAGCCTCCGCCTCGAAGGGATGGAAAAGCGTCTTCAACGGCTCGGCGGACATTGTTCGATCTCGACTTGTCTAAGCGCTTTGAAACCCAGGCTGAAAATGAAAACGGGCGCGACATAAGCCGCGCCCGTTTCGATTCATGATCTCAGACCAATCAGGCGGCGTTTTCTTCGCCTTCGGTCTTCTTGTCGCGGGCGAGTTCCTTGCCGGTGGCCTGGTCGACGACCTTCATCGACAGGCGGACCTTGCCGCGCTCGTCGAAGCCCATCAGCTTGACCCAGACCTTGTCGCCTTCCTTGACCACGTCCGAGGTCTTGGCGACCCGGTCGTTGGCAAGCTGCGAGATGTGGACGAGGCCGTCACGCGGGCCGAAGAAGTTGACGAAAGCGCCGAAGTCCGCGGTCTTGACGACCGTACCTTCGTAGATCTCGCCGACTTCCGGCTCGGCGACGATGGTGTGGATCCACTTCTTCGCCGCCTCGATCTCCTTGGCATTGGACGAAGCGATCTTGACCGTGCCGTCGTCCTCGATGTTGATCTTGGCGCCGGTCTTTTCGACGATCTCGCGGATCACCTTGCCGCCCGAGCCGATCACGTCACGGATCTTGTCGGTCGGGATGTGCATCACTTCGATGCGCGGTGCGAACTCACCCAGTTCCGAACGCGCGCCGGTCAGAGCATGCGCCATCTCGCCGAGGATGTGCTGGCGGCCATCCTTGGCCTGGTCCAGCGCGATCTTCATGATCTCCTCGGTGATGCCTTCGATCTTGATATCCATCTGCAGCGAGGTGATGCCGTTGGCGGTGCCGGCGACCTTGAAGTCCATGTCGCCGAGGTGATCCTCGTCACCGAGGATGTCGGATAGAACGGCGAAACGCTCGCCTTCCTTGATCAGGCCCATGGCGATACCGGCGACGGGCTTGGCCAGCGGCACGCCGGCATCCATCAGCGCCAGCGAGGTGCCGCAGACGGTGGCCATCGACGACGAACCGTTGGACTCGGTGATCTCCGAGACGACACGCAGCGTGTAGGGGAACTGGTCGGCGCTCGGCAGCATCGGGCGAATGGCGCGCCAGGCGAGCTTGCCATGGCCGATTTCGCGGCGACCCGGCGAACCCATGCGGCCGGTCTCGCCGACGGAATAGGGAGGGAAGTTGTAGTGAAGGAGGAACTTCTCCTTGTACATGCCGGTCAGCGAATCGACATACTGCTCATCCTCGCCGGTGCCGAGCGTGGCAACGACCAGCGCCTGGGTCTCGCCGCGGGTGAACAGCGCCGAACCGTGGGTGCGCGGCAGGACGCCGACTTCGGAGACGATCTTGCGGACCGTCTTGAGGTCACGGCCATCGATGCGCGAACCGGTGTCGAGGATGTTCCAGCGCACGACCTTGGCCTGGAGTTCCTTGAATACCGAACCGATCTGCTCGGAAGTGTACTTGGCATCTTCGCCTTCGGCCGGGGCAAACGCTGCCTTGACCTTCGCCTTGACGGCGTCGACGGCGGCGTAACGCTTCTGCTTGTCGACGTTCTTGTAGGCGTTGCTGAGTTCGTCGCCGACGATCTTCAGCATCTCGGCTTCAAGCGCGGAATAGTCCGGCGCGGTGAAGTCGCGCGGCTCCTTGGCGGCGACTTCGGCCAGCTTGATGATGGCGTCGATGACCGGCTGGAAGCCCTTGTGGCCGAACATGACGGCGCCGAGCATCAGCTCTTCGCCCAATTCCTTGGCTTCGGACTCAACCATCAGCACAGCGTCGGCGGTGCCGGCGACAACGAGGTCGAGCTTGGATTCCTGCATCTCGTCGACATGCGGGTTCAGAACGTATTCGCCGTTGATGTAGCCGACGCGGGCGCCGCCGACCGGGCCCATGAAGGGGACGCCGGAGAGCGTCAGGGCGGCCGAAGTGGCAACGATCGACAGGATGTCGGGATCGTTCTCGAGATCATGCTGGACGACGGTGACGACGATCTGGGTGTCGTTCTTGTAGCCGGAGGCGAAGAGCGGGCGGATCGGGCGGTCGATGAGGCGGGAAACCAGCGTTTCCTTCTCGCTCGGACGGCCTTCACGCTTGAAATAGCCACCCGGGATCTTGCCGGCGGCGTAGGTCTTTTCCTGGTAGTTGACGGTCAGCGGGAAGAAATCGAGGCCGGGCTTCGGCTCCTTCATCGAAACGACGGTGGCGAGGACCTTGGTCTCGCCGTAGGTGGCGAGCACCGCGCCATCAGCCTGGCGCGCGATCTTGCCGGTTTCGAGGATGAGCGGACGACCGCCCCATTCGATTTCCACTTTGTGGTGATTGAACATCTCTTGTCCTTAATATGAGGAAAGGGCCGCGCCGTTTCACGGTGCGCGGAGATGCCCTTTCCCTGGCTTCCTTTCTCGGGCAGCCACGGGCAAGACAACGGGAGGCTCGGGTGATTTCGGCGCGGTGCGCGCGCGAGCGTCCTGCAATCCTGCCCCATGACCGTCCATGGGCGGTTTCGAGTGCCCTCTGCACGATCGAAACCGGGTCTGGCCAGTCGATACGACTGGCAGAATGCGCGACCGGCGGGCTCTCCTTCGAAAGCCCGCCGGTCAATTCGTCAACGACGCAGACCGAGCTTCTCGATCAGCGTCTGGTAGCGCGCGTCGTCCTTGCGCTTGAGATAATCAAGCAGGCTGCGGCGCTGGGAGACGAGAGCAAGCAGACCACGGCGGGAATGGTTATCCTTCTTGTGGTCCTTGAAATGGTCGGTCAGGTTCTTGATGCGCTCGGAAAGGATGGCCACCTGGACTTCCGGAGACCCGGTATCGCCCTTGGCGGTTGCGAATTCACCCATCAATTCCTGTTTGCGCTCGGCAGTAATCGACATCGTGTTTTTCCTTATCTGTTTGAGGAAACGGGTCGCCCTCAGCCGGGATGTCGTCCAGCAGGGGCCGGTGCAAGCAAAGCGTCATAGCGCTAAGCTGCGGCGCATATAGTGCAATTCCCCGGAAAACACCAGCCCAATTCACAAGCCGGCTTTTCAGGCCAAAATGGCAGGTTTATCCCTGTCAAAGCCATTTCTTCCATTTGAAGAAGGCGATCAGCCCGAACGCGACAAGCGCCATGAACAGCAGCGACAAGGGATAGCCGTAGTAGGCCTTCAGTTCCGGCATGTTCCAGGGCGAAGACTCCGGATCGAAATTCATGCCCCAGATGCCGACCAGGAAGGTGAGCGGCATGAAGATGACCGAGACGATGGTGAGATAGCTGATAACGTCGTTGGTGCGCGCCTGGCTCAGCGACAGGTGCATCTCGATCAGGCCGGTCAGCATATCGCGCTGGGTCTCGACCAGCTCGATCAGCCTGAGCGCATGGTCGAGCGTGTCGTTGAGGAAGATCTTGGTCTCGGCCTTCACATAGGGCACATCGTTGCGGATCAGCGTCGCCAGCGCATCGCGCATCGGCCACAGCACGCCTTTCAGCACGTTGGCGTCACGCCGCAATTCATGCAGCTGCCGCATCTGGTGCTTGTGCGGCGAATGCAGCATCTGGTCCTCGATGCTGTCGACCATGTCGCCGGCGGCCTCGATCGGCGGAAAATAGCTGTCGACGATGGCATCGATCAGCGCATAGGCAAGGTAGTCGGCGCCGCGGGCGCGCAGCCGGTTGGGCGCCGAACTTTCGATGCGCTTGCGCACCGGATCGAATGGATCGCCTTCCCGCTCCTGGAAGGTAACGACGAAGTTGCTGCCGAAGAAGACGGCGATCTGCTCATAGCGGTGCGAGGTGACATCGTCGATCATCCTGACGACGACAAAGGCATGGTCCTCGAAGAAGTCGACCTTGGGCCGCTGGCCGGTGTTGACGACGTCCTCCAGCGCCAGCGGATGCAGGCTGAAAATGCGGCCGATCTCCTCGATCAGCGGGATGTTGGCGAGGCCGGTGCAGTCGAGCCAGAGGACCGGCCATTTGTCGCAATGGGTATTGAGGTCGTCGATGCTGGCATTTTCGATAGTCTTGAATTTTTCGGGCGAGATCAGCGTCAGACGCAGTTCCGAGCGACGCGCCGACGGGTCGGCGATCAGCGTGCCGGGCGACGCACCGACCGGCGGCCGCCGCGTTTTCACCGGTGCCCGCGTCTTCACGGTCTCAGTCTTTGCCATATTCCCCTCGTGCGAGTCCTCGCCTCGACATTAGACGACAGGAAATCAACCGGCAAAGACCCGCTTGGGCTTGAACATGCCTTGCTCAATGGCACCGATGGCGACCAGCTTGCCGCGCGCCGTGGCGCAGGCTTCTTCGGCTTCCACCGGTGCGTCGCGGCCGCGGATGATGACCGGGTTGCCGAGGCGGATCTTGGTGGCCGCGTCATCGCTGATGGCGATCTGCGGCAGGCAATCGAGGGCAGCCGATGTGTCGACCAGAAGCGCATCGATGGCGTCGAAGTCGATTGGCGCTTCCACCTTGTCGGCAGCCTCTGCCGTGTCAGCGGCTTCTGTCGTGTCCGAGCTGTCGACCTCCTCCACACCGAAACGGGCGGCTTCCAGTTCGGCGATGGTGACGAAGTCTTCCGAGGTGAACGGCTCGACCTCGACCCGGCGCAATTCGGAGATGTGACCGAAGCAGCCGATGTCGCGGCCCATGTCGCGGGCCAGCGAGCGCACATAGGTGCCCTTGCCGCACTCGACCTCGAAAACAGTATGGTCGGCGCCATGCTCGACAACGTCCAGACGTCCGATCTCGATCTCGCGCGCGGGTATGTCGACCGTCGCGCCGTCGCGGGCCAGATCATAGGCGCGCTCGCCTGCGATCTTGATGGCCGAGAATTGCGGCGGCGTCTGCATGATGACGCCGGTGTATTTCGGCAGCAGGGCGAGCAGTTGGGCTTCCGACGGACGCAGGTCGGATTCTTTCGTCACCGGACCTTCGAGGTCATCGGTCGAACGCTCCTGTCCCCAGGCAACGGTGAAGCGATAGATTTTGGCGCCGTCCTGCACGTAAGGCACGGTCTTGGTAGCCTCGCCAAGCGCGATCGGCAGCATGCCGGATGCCAGCGGGTCGAGCGTGCCTGCATGGCCGGCCTTTTCCGCCTGGAACAGCCATTTGATCTTGGAGACGGCTTCGGTCGAGCCCATGCCGACCGGCTTGTCCAGGATCAGCCAGCCCGAGATCGGCCGGCCCTTCTTCTTGCCGCGACGCGCCACTATTCGGTGTCCTTGTTGTCGTCTTTGTCCTGGTCTGCGTTTTCCTGGTCCTCAGGACCCAGATCGCGCGCCACTTCCGGCGATTTCAAGAGGTCGTTGATCCTGGCAAAATTGTCGAAGGAGGTGTCGAGCTTGAAGCGGAACTCCGGCATGAACTTCATCTGCCGCAGCGCGCCGGAGACACGGCCACGGACGAATTTCGCATGCTTGTTCAGCGCCTCGACCACCGCATCGGTATCCTTGGCGCCGAGCGGCGAGACGAAAGCGGTAGCGACCTTCAAATCGGGCGACATGCGCACTTCCGAGACCGACACCACGGTGTTCTCGATCAGCGGATCGATGATCTCGCCGCGCTGCAGGGTTTCGGATAGCGCATGGCGCACCTGTTCGGCGACGCGCAGCATGCGCTGGGATGGGCTGGATGCGGTTGGACGGGGCATTTTTCTCAATCCTGAAAGCGTGAGGCGCGGGATGGAACCGTGCCGCATGTCTCATATGGGCATTCTCAATAGACTTGGGGCGGCGGCCTTTCGACCACCGCCCGGTATGGAAAAGTCACTCGAACTCAGAGTGTCCGGGTCACCATCTCGACGCGGAAGCACTCGATGACGTCGCCGACGCGCATGTCCTCGTAGTTCTGGAAGGCCATGCCGCACTCCTGGCCGCCGGGGACTTCCGAAACTTCGTCCTTAAAGCGCTTCAGCGTCTTCAGCGTGCCTTCGTGGATGACGACGTTGTCGCGGATCAGGCGCACGCCCGCACCACGCTCGACCTTGCCTTCGGTGACACGGCAGCCGGCGATCTTGCCGACCTTGGTGATGTCGAAGATTTCGAGGATCTGCGCATTGCCGATGAAAGTCTCGCGACGCTCCGGCGACAACAGGCCCGACAGAGCCGCCTTCACGTCATCCACAAGGTTGTAGATGATCGAGTAGTAGCGGATCTCGATGCCAGCCGCCGCAGCAGCGGCACGTGCCTGGACGTTGGCGCGGACGTTGAAGCCGATGATCGCGGCACCCGAAGTCTCGGCCAGCGACACGTCGCTTTCGGTGATGGCGCCGGCACCGGCATGGACGATGCGTGCACGAACCTCGTCGGTGCCGAGCTTATCGAGTGCGGCATTGATCGCCTCGATCGAGCCCTGCACGTCGCCCTTGATGACCAACGGGAATTCCTTCAGCCCGCTTGTCTGCAATTGCGACATCATCTGCTCGAGCGAACCGCGCTGGCCGGCATGCTTGGCAACCGCCTTCTCGCGCGCCAGACGCTGGCGGTATTCGGTGATCTCGCGGGCACGGGCCTCGTTGTTGACCACGGCGAAGCGATCGCCGGCCTGCGGGGTGCCCTGCAAGCCAAGCACTTCCACCGGCATCGCCGGCGGCGCTTCCTTGATCTGCACGCCACGATCGTTGACCAGCGCACGCACCCGGCCCCATTCATTGCCGGCAACGAGGATGTCGCCCGGCATCAGCGTGCCGGTCTGCACCAGCACGGTGGCAACGGGACCACGGCCCTTGTCGAGCTGGGCCTCGATGACGACGCCTTCGGCGGTACGGTCCGGATTGGCTTTCAGGTCCAGAATTTCGGCCTGCAGCAGGATCGCCTCAAGCAGTTTGTCGAGATTGGTGCCCTTGGTCGCCGATACTTCGACGTCCAGAACTTCACCGCCCATGGATTCGACGAAAACCTCGTGGCGCAGCAGTTCGGAGCGCACCTTCTGCGGATCGGCATCATGCTTGTCGATCTTGTTGATCGCCACGATGATCGGAACGCCGGCCGCCTTGGCATGGCTGATCGATTCGATCGTCTGCGGCATGACGCTGTCATCGGCCGCAACCACCAGGATGGCAATATCGGTCGCCTGGGCGCCACGAGCACGCATCGCCGTGAAGGCGGCGTGGCCGGGCGTGTCGATGAAGGTGATCTTGTGACCATTCTTCTCGACCTGGTAGGCGCCGATATGCTGGGTGATGCCGCCGGCTTCGCCGGAGACGACATTGGCGTTGCGGATCGCGTCGAGCAGCGAGGTCTTGCCATGATCGACGTGACCCATGATCGTCACGACCGGCGGACGCGAAACCAGGTCCTCGGCATTGTCGGCGATGTTGAACAGGCCTTCCTCGATGTCGGATTCGGCGACGCGGCGGACCGTGTGGCCGAATTCGGTGGCGACCAGCTCGGCCGTGTCGGCGTCGATGACGTCGCCCGGCTTCAGGATCTGGCCCTGCTTCATGAAGAACTTGACCAGGTCGACCGCGCGCTCGGACATGCGTTGCGCCAGTTCCTGGATGGTGATGGTCTCTGGCAGGATCACTTCGCGCATGACTTTCTCGCGCGGCTCATTGTGCATCGCGCGCTTGAATTTTTCCTGGCGACGACGCATCGACGACAGCGAACGGGCTCGCGCATCTTCGTCGGACAATGCCGAATTCAGCGTCAGCTTGCCACGGCGGCGATCTTCCTCGCTCTTGGTCGGCTTGGCTGGACGCGCCACTTCAGGCGTGACCGGACGGCGCACCGGTGCGCCGGCACCAACCCGCTTCGGCTTGGCCACTTCCTCGTCATCGACTGTTGCCAGTTCGGCAGCCAATGGCGCGCGGCGACGCGCCTCTTCCTCGGCCCGACGGCGGGATTCGGCCTCGGTCTGCAACCGTGCTTCTTCCTCGGCCTGGCGGCGCGCGGATTCATCGCGTTCGCGCTTGCGGCGCTCTTCGTCCTCGGCGCGACGCTTGGCATCCTCGGCGGCGCGCTGGCGGTCCTCGACCTCGCGAACCTTCGAGCCCTCGAGCGCCCTGCGGCGTGCTTCCATTTCACTGCGCGACAGTTCGTTCAGCACCATGCCGCTGCGCTCGACCGGGGCCGGTGGCGGCGGGGGTGGCGGCGCCTTCGGTGCTTCCGGCACGACGACGGGTGCGGCCACGACCGCCGGCTTCGGTGTGAAGACGGGGGCGGCAACAGGCTCCGGCTTGTCGCCGGGCATCGAGAACTTGCGCTTCTTGGTTTCGACGACGACCTGCTTGGTGCGGCCGTGCGAGAAGTTCTGGCGCACAGTGCCCTGTTCCATACCGGGGCGCTTCAGCGTCAAGGTCTTCTTCGGCGTCACACTCAGCGTATTGTCGTCACCCGATTTCGTATCGCTCATTCCATATCCTCTGCGGCATCATCTTCGTCAGCAACAGCCGCAAGCATTGCCAGATCGTCCGGGGAACCGCCCCGATACCGGTCGAGCGCAACCATGCGCTTCTGGACCGCCCTGCCCGCGTCTCCCGCGAGAACGGCAGCATGTATCACATTTGTACCCCCCAATGCCAAGCTCAACTCGGCCTCGGAGAAAAGTTTGTAGGCAAGGATAGCGGGCCCACCAAGATGGACCGTCGCCCGTCGCGCCTGGCTGATCTTGCGCACGCCGTCATCGGACGCCTCGGAAGCATGCAGCACGAAAAGCGCCAATCCGCCGCGCACCGCGCTCTCGACCTTGGTAGCACCAAGCGAAATTGCGCCTGCCTTGCGGGCAAGACCAAGCATGCCCAGAGCGTGCCTGGAAAGCAGCCCGTCGACCATGCCGCCAAGATCGGGCGGCACGACCACCTGTGCCTTGAAGGCGCGGGCAAAGAGGTTCTTCGCCGCAGCCTTGTCGATATGTAGGCGGTCGGCGCTCACCCAGCAACCGCGGCCGGGCAGATTTCTCTTGATGTCGGGAACGACGGCCGAATCCGGGCCGACGACGAACCGGATCAGATCATCCGGTTCGGCTTGTTTGCGCGTAACGATGCAGGTGCGATCGTTCATCTCGTCCAAGGGCGGGTTCGGTGCGATGCGGTTTCACCTCACGCACCAACGGCTTCGTCAGCCGAGACTTCTTCGGCTGCAAGCTCGTCTTCGGTGATCCAGCCGGCCTTGAGGCGGGCGGCCAGAACCATCTGTTCGGCGTCTGCGCGGGTCACGCCATGATTGGCCAGCACGCCCGGATAGACTTTTGTCTCGCCGTCCTTGCGTTCCTTCCAGCCGGTCAGGTCGTCGGCGGCATAGCCGGCGAAATCCTCGATCGTCTTCACGCCGTCCTCGCCAAGCGTCACCATCATGGCGGTGGTGACGCCGGGGATTTCGCGCAATTCGTCCGAAACGCCGAGCGCCTTGCGCTTGTCGTCGTGCTCGGCCTCGATCTTCTCCAGATATTCGCGGGCGCGGGTCTGGATCTCCGAAGCGGTGTCCTCGTCGAAACCATCGATAGAGGCGATCTCGCCGGAATCGACATAAGCGACTTCCTCAACGCTGGTGAAGCCTTCGGAGGCCAGCACCTGGCCGACCATCTCGTCGACGTCGAGGGCTTCCATGAACAGCGACGAACGCTCGACGAATTCCTTCTGGCGGCGCTCGGATTCTTCGGCTTCGGTCAGGATATCGATATCCCAGCCGGTCAGCTGCGAAGCCAGACGCACGTTCTGGCCGCGGCGACCGATGGCCAGCGACAGCTGGTCGTCGGGAACCACGACTTCGATGCGTTCGGCATCCTCGTCGAGCACGACCTTGGCGACTTCCGCCGGCTGCAGCGCATTGACGATGAAGGACGCCGCAGAAGGCGACCACGGAATGATGTCGATCTTCTCACCCTGCAATTCGCCGACGACGGCCTGGACGCGGCTGCCGCGCATGCCGACGCAGGCGCCGACCGGATCGATCGAAGAGTCCCGCGAGATGACGGCGATCTTGGCGCGCGAACCTGGGTCGCGGGCGACCGACTTGATCTCGATGATGCCGTCATAGATTTCCGGCACTTCCATGGTGAACAGCTTGGCCATGAACTGCGGATGGGTGCGCGACAGGAAGATCTGCGGGCCGCGCTGCTCGCGGCGCACATCGTAGACATAGGCGCGGACGCGGTCGCCATATTTGTAGTTCTCGCGCGGGATCAGCTCATCGCGACGGATGATCGCTTCGCCGCGGCCGAGATCGACGATGACATTGCCGTATTCGACGCGCTTGACGGTACCGTTGACGATCTCGCCGATGCGGTCCTTGTACTCGTCATACTGGCGGTCGCGTTCGGCCTCGCGGACCTTCTGGACGATGACCTGCTTGGCCGACTGGGCGGCGATGCGGCCGAAATCCATGGGCGGCAGCTGTTCGGCGATGAAGTCGCCGAGCTGGGCGTCGGGATTGCGCTCGCGAGCCGAGGAAATGGCGATCTGCGTGGCATAGTCATCGACCTTCTCGACCACTTCCATCAGCCGCTGCAGCTTCATCTCACCGGTGTTCGGGTTGATGTCGGCGCGGATGTTGGTCTCCTGACCGTAACGCGAGCGCGCCGCCTTCTGGATCGCATCGGCCATGGCGGCGATGACGATCGACTTGTCGATCGACTTTTCACGCGCGACCGCGTCGGCGATCTGCAGCAATTCAAGTCTGTTGGCGCTTACAACCATCGTTTTTCTCCCGAGCTTGTTTGCCGGACCTTTGCGCCCGGCAGCTCAATCATAGTTCCTGTTCGTGTTCTTCCGTGGCGTCCGCTTCCGCACCCGACTCGTCGTCGTCCGGTTCGCCACGGCGCTTCTTGGCTTCCTTGCGCGCCCTGTTGTCCTTCGACAGGGCATCGCGGATGAGATCGTCGGTCAGGATCAGGCGCACATCGGCAATCGCGTCATAGGGGACGCGCACCGTCGGCTCCTCGCCATAGGCTGCCTTGTCGCGCTCGATCAGCACATCGTCTTCGCCAGCTTCGGCGATCTTGCCCTTGAAGCGCTTGCGGTCGGCGACGACGATCGATGTTTCCATTTTCACCAGATGACCCGTCCAGGTCGTGAAATCCGATTTGCGGACCAGCGGCCGGTCGATGCCGGGCGACGAGACTTCAAGATGGTAGGCCTTTTCGATCGGATCATCGACATCGAGCGCCGGCGACACCGCGCGGCTGACCTCTTCGCAATCCTCGACGGTCATGGTGCCGTCCTCGCGTTCGGCCATGATCTGCAGCGTCAGCCCGTTCTGGCCCGACAGATGCACCCGCACGAGACGGAAGCCGATGCCGCGCAGAACCGGCTGGACGATCAGCGCGATGCGCGCATCGATGCCGCTTTCGCGGATGATGCGATCGTCGCCCTCGCTTGCCGTTGCAGTCATTGAAGCCCTGTCGTTCTCTACCAAGTTATCGGCAGGTAATAAAAAAGAGCGGGACCGGGTGGACCCACTCTTCGTCATACCGACCAAGAATTTGAGGCTGATATAGACGATCGCGGCCTGTGTTTCAAGCCCGCTATGCTGGTCGGGCAACGCTGCCATCGAGGTGGCCCCCGCCAGCGTTGCATGGAGCGCATGGCGCCCATGCGGCGGCCCCCATGGGATTGGCGCTGAAACGCACCTACTTACGCTGCGCTGCACAAAGGTGGCCGTGCGCCACACGTGCGCGAAAGGACATGATCATGAGCAATCGCAAGATATTTTCTGCAATAGGCGACTTCTTCACCGTATTCGGCAGCGCCGTGGCCGCTTCACGGGCCGTGGAAGCCGGTCGCAGGCCGCGCGCCGACGACCTGCGCAACCTCGGCGTCGAGCCGGCCGCCTTCGATCGCATCGGCCGCCGCTTTTAGCTTTGACGCAATTCCGGACGGAAAACCGTTTCACACTTTTCCTGGAATTGCTCTAAGACCGCGAGCTTATTTCCGAATGAAGGTAAGATAGGCCGGCCGCCGGCCCTCACGAATGGCCTTGGCCTCGTAACGGGTGCCCGGCCAACCATCATAGGGCCGGTGCCAGTCCGCCGCCTCGCAAGCCTGCCATGCGAACGCGCCATGCGCGCGGCAATGCAGCAAGGTCCAGTTGACATAAGTGTCGATGTCGGAGGCGAAGCGGAATTTTGAACCAGGCTTCAGCACGCGCGCGAGCCGCTCGAGATTGACCGGGCTTACGAAACGTCGCTTCCAGTGTTTCTTCTTCGGCCAGGGGTCGGGATAGAGCAGATCGATGCCGCCGAGCGAGGCCTGCGGCAGCCAGTCGAGCAGCCTTGTGGCGTCGTCGTCATAAACCCGCAGATTGGCGAGCGGTTTCTCGCGCACCGCCATCATCATCTTGGCCATGCCGTTGACGAAGGGCTCGACGCCGATAAAGCCGATCGAAGGCGCCTCGGTCGCGCGGTGCAGGAGATGTTCGCCACCGCCGAAGCCAATCTCGAGGCGAACCGCGCTGACATCGGTTTGAAACAGAGTTTGCAGATCGGCCGGCGGCCCGGCCGCCAGATCGAGCCGATATGCACCGAAGCCGCTTTCCAGCGCGGCCGCCTGTTGCGGACGCATGGTCTTGCCGCGCCGGCGACCGAAAAAGGCTTCGGTCGCGCGGCTTGGTCTGTCCTTCGGATCCATGGCGGGACTTCCGGCGCCGCTGTCAGGCGGCGACCGCGTCCTTGAGCGCCTTGGCGAGATCGGTCTTTTCCCAGGAGAAAGACCCATCACGGCCGGCCTTGCGGCCGAAATGGCCGTAGGACGACGTCTTGGCGTAGATCGGTTTGTTGAGATCGAGGTGACGGCGGATGCCCGACGGCGACAGATCCATCACCGTGCGCAGCGCGTCCTCGAGCTTTGCCTCGTCGACCTTGCCGGTACCGTGCAAGTCGACATAGACCGACAGCGGCTGGGCGACGCCGATGGCGTAGGAAAGCTGGATGGTGCAGCGGTCGGCGAGTTTCGCCGCCACCACGTTCTTGGCCAGGTAGCGCGCCGCATAGGCTGCCGAACGATCCACCTTGGTGGTGTCCTTGCCGGAGAAGGCGCCGCCGCCATGGGGTGCGGCACCACCGTAGGTGTCGACGATGATCTTGCGGCCGGTCAGGCCGGCGTCGCCGTCCGGCCCGCCGATGACGAACTTGCCGGTCGGATTGATGTACCACATGCAATCGTCGGCGATCTTGAGGTCGCCCAGCGCCTCGCGGATATAGGGTTCGACGACCTTGCGGACCTTCTTTGAATCCCAGCTCGCATCGAGATGCTGCGTGGACAGCACGATCTGCGTCGCCTCGGCGGCCTGGCCATCGACATAGCGAACGGTGACCTGGCTCTTGGCATCCGGCCCGAGCCTGCCGGCTTCACCGCTGCCTTCGTGACGGGCAGCAGCCAGCAGTTCGAGGATCTTGTGGCTGTAGTAGATCGGCGCCGGCATCAAATCCGGCGTCTCGCGGCAGGCATAACCGAACATGATGCCCTGGTCGCCGGCACCCTCTTCGCCCTGACGGTCGGCAGCGTTGTCGACGCCCTGGCCTATGTCAGGCGACTGGCCGTGCAGCAGAACCTCGATCTTCGCCGTTTTCCAGTGGAAGCCGGCCTGCTCGTAGCCGATTTCGCGGATCGCCTTGCGGGCGACCGATTTGAACTTGGCCGGATTGACGACCGGATGGCCAGCGGCATCCTTGAGGATGTTGCCTGCCTTGTCCTTCTTCAGCAGCGTTTCCGGGACGCGCACTTCGCCGGCGATGACGACACGGTTGGTGGTGGCCAGCGTCTCGCAGGCGACACGGACTTTCCACGGGTCCATGCCGGTCTTCTTGGCTTCGCGATAGACCAGATCGACGATCTCGTCGGAAATCCGGTCACAGACTTTGTCAGGATGGCCCTCGGCAACGGATTCCGAGGTAAAGAAGTAGTTCTGCCGCGTCACGGGTGTCCCCTCTTGAAAAACGATCGGCAGGCTGCCGATTTTGGCGCGCCACGTGTTAGCGGGGCGAAGCGCCGCTCGTCAAGCGGTGCTTCGGCTCTGGCATGAATGTCGATGCCGTTATCTTGTGCCACCGGCGGCGGGGCGCCGCCGGTCCTGGCGTGATTGAGGATCAGTCGGGATCGTCGGCGGAGAGGGACTTGACCAGGTCTATGATCCTGCGGCGCACCTTGGCGTCGGCGATCTTGACAAAGGCCCGGTTGAGCTGAAGGCCTTCAGGGCTGCCGCAGAATTCGACAGCGAAAGCCATCGAGGCGTCCTCGGCAAATCCACGGCCCGCCACAGGCTCCTGGCCGGGCGCATCCTCAAAAAAGAAAGCGACAGGCACGCCGAGTATGGACGCGATCGCCTGCAGACGGCTGGCGCCGACGCGGTTGGTGCCCTTTTCATATTTCTGAATCTGTTGAAATGTGATGCCGAGGTTTTCTCCCAGCTTTTCCTGGCTCATTCCAAGCATGTTGCGGCGAAGCCGAATGCGACTGCCAACATGGATGTCGATCGGATTCGGTTTCTTCTTGTTATCTTCTGTCATTTTTTCCTCGCCGAATTTTTTCGGCTTTCTCTATTTTTTCCTGCCCAAACAAAGCCGGAGGCAACTGCCCCAACAGAACGATCCACCGGCTTCGAGAAATTTTCAGGCACTTACAGTATGAGTTTCTAATGTGTTGGCTGTCAATTCACCCGTAGCCTTTGCCTTACGTTCAACAGCGCTGCCCCAACGGCAAACAGCAACATGATCAGCATTCCGTTAATGCGCCGTTGGCCGGGAGATATGAGCGCCTGTCCGGAAATCGGTATGTGGGCATCAATGGCGCCGCGCGCGTCGATAGCAAGCGCATCGACGATGCGCCCGCGCGGATCGACGACGGCCGAGATGCCGTTGTTGGCGGCACGCACCAATGGCAATCCATTTTCCACCGCACGGATCTGGGCCTGCCTGAAATGCTGATACGGACCCGGCGTGTCGCCGAACCACGCATCATTGGTAACGTTCACAATAAGCTGCGCTGACGCAGCGTCAACTGCCACAAGATCGGGAAAGATCACCTCATAACAGATAAATGGCAGCGCACGGATGCCGTCGGGCAGCGTAATGGCGTGCCGCTCATTGCCGGCCGCGAAACTCATCGGCCCGGCAACCAGTTGCTCGATGCCGAAACGCTGGAGCAGATCGGCGAAAGGCAGGTATTCGCCGAACGGCACCAGGTGAACCTTGTCGACGGCGTCGGTGATTTCACCCTTGTCGTCGATCGCCACCACGGAGTTGTAGTAGCGGCTGTCGGCATTTGCGGCCGAGCCGCCTTCCTCGCGGACGACGCCGGCAATCAGCATCTGGCCGGGTCCGAGCATATCCCCCAGCGCCGTCAATGCGTCCGGACGCTCGGTGAAGAGGAACGGCACCGAGGTTTCGGGCCACAGGATCAGTTGCGGCTTTTGATGGCCTGGATCCGGCGCCTTGCCCGAGAGCCCCATCAGGACCGCGAAGATGCGGTCGCGCACCGAGGCATCCCATTTTTCCGACAGGTCCACGGCCGGCTGGACAATGCGGACATCCAGGCTGCGTGAAGCTGGCGATTCGGGAGCGGCAAGCCTGATATAGCCGAAGCCGACATGGGCAGCGACGAGCACGACAAACAGTGCCGCGCCGAGGCGCAGGTGCCGACGTGCCGCCAGCAGTGCCGGCAGTGCGAAGACGAACACCGCGAGCGCGTTCATGCCGATCATGCCCGTCACCGAGACGCTCTGCATCAGCAGCGGCACGGGCATGGCCGCGTAGCCGACGGCATTCCAGGGAAAACCGGTGAACAGGAAATCGCGCAGCCATTCCGCCAGGCCGAAGCCGAAGGCAAGGGCGGCGATGCGGCCAATGTCGTTGCTCCACAGCAGCCGGGCAACGATTGCCGCAAAGCCGTAGAAAAAGGCGAGCATGAAAGGAATGCCGACCACCGCGAAGGGAAGCGCCCAGGCAAAGCTGTCGGCCTCGACCAGCAGCGCCGAGCCGATCCACCAGAGGCCGGCGAGGAAATAGCCGAAACCGAACCACCAACCGACGGCGAAAGCCGGCCGCAGACGCCGGAACAGACTGCCTGAAGCTTCGCCGGTGGCGCCGTCGAGCAGCCAGACCAGCAGCGGGAACGAGACGAAACAGGCGGCGAAGAAGTCGTAAGGCGCCTGCCCAAGCACCGCGAGGGCGCCGGCGAGAAACGCCACGAGCGCACGCCGCCAACCCCAAAGCAGAATTATCCGGCCGGTGAGGCGCTCCATGCATACTTCCGAGTCGCGAATCAGGACACAAGATTTAACAGGCTGCGCTCCGCGCTCCAAACGGCGGATGGGCTGGCTGAGATGCACAGCTCCGGCCCTGCCTACCGGTGCCAACCCTCGATTTGAACGCCCCCCAGCCGCTCGGCCTCCTCGCGCGGAACCGAACGGATGGTCTGCGTGAAGGTCCAGACATGGCCCTCGGGGTCGCGTGCACGATACTGGCGCTCACCGTAGAACTGATCCGCCGGCTCCTGGATTATATCAGCGTCGAGGGCCCGCGCTTGCTCGCAATGCGCATCCAGGCCACCCTTCAGCCTGACATAGATCGACTGCGTGTTCTTGCCCGAGATCGAAGCCGGGCTGGCGACGTAATCGCTCCATTCGGAATCGACGATGATGTAGCTGTCGCCGAACCGCATCTCTGCATGGATGAGCTTTCCCTCGGCATCGCTGACCACCATGCTGCGCTCGAAGCCGAAAGCCGCCTCGAGCCAGTCCAGCGCGGCATGCGGATCCTTGTAGAAAACACCAGAGCCCAGACTTGGATGCTTGAACGGGTCGTCGATAGTCATCGTGCGAGCGAAACGCTCACGCCTGTTCGGTGCGCGCCGTGGCACGCCGGCGACGCTCACCCTTCTGGCTCTGCACGATGCGCACGCGCTTGACGCGGCGCGGATCAGCGTCGAGGACGTGAAATTCAAAACCGGGTATGGCCTGCACCACCTCGCCGCGGGCCGGAACACGGCCAAGCGTGTTGAAAATCATGCCGCCGATGGTGTCGACATATTCGCCATGTTCACCGGCGGCGAAATCCCCGCCGATCATCTTGGCGACGTCGTCGATCTCGGCCTTGCCATCGACGATGAACACGCCGTCGCCGCTCTGGGTGATCATCGGCTCGTCGTCGTCGTGCTCGTCCTCGATGTCGCCGACCACCATCTCGACGATGTCTTCCAGCGAGGCAAGGCCGTCGGTGCCGCCATATTCATCGATGACCAGCGCCATTTGCGTGCGCGTCGTCTGCATGCGAGCCATCAGGTCGGAGGCGAGCATCGACGGCGGCACGAACAGCACCGGGCGGATCAGATTGAGGTCGCCAATGGTGCGTGCGAGATCGACCTGGGCGAGATCGAGAACCGTGGCGACGGGTGCTTTCCTGGTCGAGCGGCCCTTCTTGACGCGCGCGATCTTGGTGATGTGGGCCAGCACATCACGGATATGGACCATGCCGCGCGGATCATCGAGGGTCTCTGAATAGACCGGCATGCGGGAATGGCCGGATTGCTCGAAGGTGCCCAGCAGATCGCCGAGCGTCGTCGTGATTTCGACCCCTTGAATGTCGGCGCGCGGTACCATGACGTCCTCGACGCGCACTTCGCGCAGCCGCAGGATGTTGTTGAGCATGGCGCGTTCGCCGGGCGAGAAGGCGCCGGCATCGCTCGTTGTCTCGGCAAGCGCGCCGGCGATTTCCTCCCGCAGGCTGGTTCCGTTGCGTTGCCTGAACAGGCCGAGAACGCGGTCGAACAGGGAGGGACCGGCAGGCGATGTCTCGCTGGCAGCGCTGCCGATGCTGCCAGCACCAGAGGTGCCGGCAGCAGCAGAGGTACTGCTAGCACCAGAGGCAACGGTACTCGGACTTGATCCCTCTTCCGACGTATCGGAGGCCTTGGTTGCACTGCCGGCGTCGGGGCGGGCGGCAGTCTCTGGTTTGTCGTTCATCGTCGTCCGGTCAATTGGTCAGATGTAGTTACGCGTAGGGGTCGGGAATGGCAAGCCTTGCAAGCGCCGCGCGTTCGACGGCTTCCATCGCCTCGGCCTCGGCCTCGGTCTCGTGATCGTAGCCCAGCAGATGCAGCAGGCCGTGGATGACGAGATGGGTGATATGGTTCTCGACAGGCTTGTCTTCCAGTACCGCTTCATGGGCGACCGTTTCGGCGGCCAGCACGATGTCGCCCAGCATCGGCGGCAACGGACCGCCCTGCGCAAACGGAAAAGCCGGGAAAGACAAGACGTTGGTCGGTTTGTCCTTGCCGCGCCAGCCGGCGTTGAGAACCTGGATATGGGCGTCGTCGGAAAAAACGAGACTGAGTTCGGAACGGCCCGCCACGCCGGTTTCGGCAAAAGCCGCCTTAACGGCCCGATCGACCAGCCGCGTCAGGCTTGCCTCGTCGGGCCAGTTGCCCGCCTCAACCGCTATGTCGATGTCGACGGGAATATTCCCGTCGCCGGATATTATGTCCTCAGGCATGAAGCCGCATCGCCAACATCAATTCTCGGCGCCGAGGCCACGCGCCAGCTTGGCGTCCCGGTCGTAGGCCCTGACGATTTCCGCCACCAGCGGATGGCGAACCACGTCGCCGTCGTTGAAGCGCACGGTGACCGCGCCCGCCACGCCGTCCAGCACCCGCAAGGCTTCGACCAGGCCCGATTTGGTGTTCGAGGGAAGGTCGATCTGGGTCGGATCGCCGGTGACGATCATGCGCGAGTTTTCGCCCAGACGCGTCAGGAACATCTTCATCTGCATCGGCGTGGTGTTCTGCGCCTCGTCGAGGATGACGGCGGCATGCGCCAGCGTGCGGCCGCGCATGAAGGCAAGCGGCGCGATTTCGATCACTTCGGCGGCAATGGCGCGCTCGACCTTGTCGGCCGGCATCATGTCGTAGAGCGCGTCATAGAGCGGCCGCAGATAGGGATCGACCTTCTCCTTCATGTCGCCGGGCAGGAAGCCCA
Source organism: Mesorhizobium sp. WSM4833 (assembly GCF_055811095.1). NCBI lineage: Bacteria > Pseudomonadati > Pseudomonadota > Alphaproteobacteria > Hyphomicrobiales > Phyllobacteriaceae > Mesorhizobium > Mesorhizobium sp. WSM4833. The sequence goes on along the minus strand of NZ_JBVVQG010000003.1, from coordinate 307,592 downwards.
GCCGCTCGCCGGCCTCGACCGCCGGCCGCGAGAGAATGATGCGCTCGACCATGCCGCGCTCGAGCAGCATCGCCGCGTGCGCCACCGCCAGGTAGGTCTTGCCGGTGCCGGCCGGGCCGATGCCGAACACCAGTTCCGACCGTTCCAGCGCCCGCATATAGGCGTCCTGGTTGAGCGAACGGGCATAGATCGTCTTCTTGCGGGTGGCGATCTGGGCGGCGGAGACTTTGCCCTTGCGTTCCAGCGTTGGCAGGGTCAACTGATCGTCGGCGGCAATCGCCATGCGCACGGCGCCGTCGACGTCGGACTGGCCGATATCGACGCCTTTCTGGAGAATGCCGTAAAGATTGTCCAGGGCCCGGCGCGCCTGCTCGGCGGCAGAAGCGGACCCTTTGATGGTCAGCTGGTTGCCGCGTGAGCGGATGTCGACGCCAAGCTTCTGCTCGAGCCGGGCGAGGTTTTCGTCGAACTGACCATAAAGGGCGCTGGCAAGCTTGTTGTTGTCGAAAGTCAGAACGATGTGCGCCATGTCAGAAGCCCCAGATGCCGGTACCGGGGGCAGGTTCTTCAGCTCTGCTGCGCTCAACCGTCTCTCCTCATCTGCCGAGACCCTCAGGCCAATTCGGCGAACAGGCTATTGTAGCCCGTCTTCGTGATTCGCACCTGGATAATGTCACCGATTTCGCCGGCCTTTTCATCAACAATAACCGGCTGCAGCCAAGGTGAGCGGCCTACCTTCTGGCCGGCCTGGCGGCCGGGCTTCTCGATCAGCGTGTCGATGGTGCTGCCGACGAGGCTCAAGCCGAAGTCCTGCTGCTGCTTCACAAGCAGAGCCTGCAGTCTCTGCAGGCGCTCGTCCTTGACCGCTTCCGGCACATGATCGGCCATTTCGGCGCCTGGCGTGCCGGGGCGCGGCGAATATTTGAAGGAGAAGGCCGAGGCGTAATTCACCTGACGCACCAGCTCCATGGTCGCCTCGAAATCCGCCTCGGTCTCGCCGGGAAAGCCGACGATGAAGTCGCCGGAAAGCGCGATGTCAGGCCGGGCAGTGCGGATACGGTCGAGCAGCGCCAGATAATCCCTCGCCGTGTGCCGGCGATTCATCGCCTTGAGGATGCGGTCGGAGCCTGATTGCACCGGCAGATGCAGATAGGGCATCAACGACGGCAGATCGCGATGGGCCGCTATCAACTCGTCATCCATGTCGCGCGGGTGGCTGGTGGTGTAGCGCAGACGCGCCAGCCCGGGGATTTCGGCCAGCCTGAACAGCAGGCGGCCAAGGCCCCACTCGTGGCCGTTCTCGCCCTGGCCATGCCAGGCATTGACGTTCTGGCCAAGCAGCGTCACTTCGCGCACCCCGGCTTCAGCCAGGCGCTCAGCCTCCGCGACAATCTGCGCCACCGGCCGGGAAACTTCGGAGCCTCTGGTATAGGGCACGACGCAGAAGGTGCAGAACTTGTCGCAGCCTTCCTGCACGGTGAGGAAGGCGGTGACGCCGCGCTTGATGACCTCGGCGCGCTTGGGCTGCGGCAGATGCTCGAACTTGTCCTCGATGGCGTAGTCGGTCTCGACGATCTTTTCGCCGCCGCGCACCCGCGCCAGCACGTCGGGGAGCCGGTGATAAGTCTGCGGGCCGATGACCAGGTCGACGGCCGGCGAACGGCGGATGATCTCGGCGCCTTCGGCCTGCGCCACGCAGCCGGCGACGCCGACCAGCATCTCGCGGCCGGCCAGGGCACGCTCGGCTTTCATGTCGCGGATACGGCCGAGCTCGGAATAGACCTTTTCGGCCGCCTTCTCCCTGATATGACAGGTGTTCAGCAGCACCAGGTCCGCCTCGCCAATGGCATCGGTCGCGGAATAGCCGTCGGCAGCCAGCGCATCGGCCATACGCTGCGAATCATAGACGTTCATCTGGCAGCCATAGGTCTTGATGAAGACTTTTCTCGCTGCCGTGGAAAGCACTGCCGGCTGTCCAGCCAAAGTGCCGATGTCGTCGCTTTCTATCGTGTTCAAGTCCATAAGGCGGCTTCTAACGCCTTTCCGTGACAAAAAACAGACGATTCTCAGCCCGCGCCAGCAAGGGCATGCCGGGGCTAGCGGCTCGGCCGCGGGTCGGCAAGCGCCGCCTGCATCATCTCACGCACCTGGCTTTCCATCAGTTTCGACGTCTCCTTGCGGTTCGAACCCTTGGAAAAGGCGATTGCCTCGCCGAAATGCACCTCGACGTCGAGCGCGCCCTCCGCGAGCAATACCTTGAGATGCGGCATCAAATCCTCATCGCCGATCCATGCGGCAAGCGGGCGATGCCGGCGGCCGAGCGGCACGCCGTGCAGACGCGTATAGGCGATCGCCACCGGCTGGATGAACACCTGTTCCGCCGCGCCTTCCGAAATCGCCATCGAGGCGGCGCCGAACAGCGTGCTCTTGAACGGCAGGACCATATTGCCGTCGCCGGTCGAGCCCTCGGCAAACAGCACCATCGCATCGCCCTTGGCCATGCGGCTGGCAATCTCGCTTGCCTGGTCGCCCGACGAACGCTTGCGCTCGCGCTCGATGAAAACGGTACGCTGCAGCTTCGACAGCATGCCGATCAGCGGCCAGCCTTCCATATCAGCCCTGGCGATGAATTTTACGTCGGCAAAAGAGCCGAGCACCATGATGTCGGTCCAGGAGATGTGATTGGACGCAACCAGCAGCGGGCGCTTGTCGGACAGCGTCCCCTTGACATGGATGCGCATGCCGAGCGCCCTGATGATCAGCCTGTGCCAGATCTTGAGGATGAAGGTTTCCGGCCACCAGCCGGTCTTCATCGACAGTATCTGTAACGGCACGAGGACCAGCGAACCGGCGACAACGAGGCCCAGTGCCAGGAAAATCCTGATTTTCTTGATCATCGCCCCATCCCGGCCGTCTCGCTAGCGAAGATCGCGGCGCATGACAAGCGCGCCGGTCGGTCCGTGTTCGGCCGACCTGTAGTAATTCGGCCGCTTGCCGACCTCGCGGAAGCCCAGCCGGCGATAAAGCGCGATCGCCGCGACATTGGTCTCGTCGACCTCGAGGAACAGCGCTTCGGCGCGCTGCGCGTGCAGTTCGCGCAACACCGCGTCCATCAATTGCCAGCCCAGCCCCTGCCGGCGATGCGATCGCGCCACCGCGACGGTCAGGATCTCGCCCTCGCCTGCCGCAAGCCGCGCCAGCACGAAGCCGACGGGCGGCTTGGAGCCCTGTCCGGTTTCGCGCGCGGCATAGCCGAACACAGTGTCCTGTTCGAGCAGGGCCGCGAATTCGCCATCGGTCCAGGGGCGGACAAAGTCCTCGCGGTGCAGCAGCGAGACCGCCGGACTGTCGGCGATCCTCAGCGGCTCGAGCGCATAGTCCCGGCGGCGTGGTTGGAGAAAAGGTATGCGCATCTAATTTTTGTTTTCTTGTTTGACCATGATCTCTGGACAAACGGGAACCGTTGTCCGTGAAAACCGGCTTCCACTTTTCGGGATCATGGTCTGATCCTTGAAAGAATGAACCCGGCCTGCGGCTTGGCGTCGGCGCCGCGCAGATAGAGTGGTTTCGGCCGTTCGCCCGCGCCGTTGGCGGCAGCCAGGCGAGCGTAGGTGACAATGTCGGCGGTGGCCGTCCGAGGGCCGACATCGAATTCGCGCCCGGCCGATGCACTGATGAGCGCTGCAGCGGTGCCGGCAAGCACCGGAGACGTTGCCATCGCCATTGCCACCACGTCGGCCAGCGTGGCCACGGCCGGACCGTAAGTCAAGACTAACCTTTTGTCGTAAAAGGCCGCGTGGATCTCCTCACGGCCGGCATCCAGCGCCGCCAGCACGGTGCGACCGGGAAATGCCGTCGCTGCTTCGGCAGCCAGCGCCTCCAGTGTCGTCACTCCGATTGCCGGTATCTTCAGCGCCAGCGCCAGGCCACGCGCGGTCGAGACGCCGACCCGCAGACCGGTGAAGGAACCGGGGCCGACAGACACGGCAATGGCGCCAAGACCTGCATAGTCGGTTGCGCCTGCCTCCAGCGCTTCGGCGATGACCGCCATCAGCTGCTCGGCATGGCCCTTGCCGAGATCGAGCACCGAGCGGCCGAGCTCCCGCTTCGCCGTCGCGTCATAGACGCTAGCAGCGCAGAGGTTGGCGGCACAGTCGATGGCAAGCAATTTCATGAAGCAACCGGTTCGAAAACAATTCCCTGTGCCCGCCACGGCCCGCCACCGCAAGGGGATAGTGCATAATTCGTTAAGCGGCTTCGCTTGTGGCCTATGCGGCCTGCTCGATGCGCAGCATGTGGTTGTCCCAGACATAGTCCGGTTCGGAGCGTGTCGCACCACTGCCCTCGACGATCTCGCCAGCGCCGGTGGTGGCCATGAAGCCGGTTCCGTCAGGTGCCACGCCGCAGACCTCGACCAGCGCGCTGTTCGCGACGACCCGGCCGCTGGCCGAATCGAGCACGACAAGCGAGTTGCCTTCCGGCGAGGAGACCGCGACCGTGCCGGCAGCCGGATTGGCGGCGACCGAGCCTATGTAGTTGCGGAAGCCGGACAAAACGTCCTGCGGCATGTCGAGCAGTTGCAGATCCTTGCCGCGCGTGGCGCGACCGACCAGCAACGGACGATCGGTGCCCGGCCCCCGGTACTGGCAGCCGAACCAGACGGTTCCGGATGGATCTGTGTCCATGTGGCGGATAGACAGCTGATGCAGTGCGGCCGGCAATTCGTGCTTCTCGATAAGGTCGCCGGTGGCGCGGTCTATCAGCACGTAGGACGGCTTCATGGTCGCAATGTTGAGCTCGGCGCGGCCGTAATCCGGATGGGTCTCGATGCCGCCATTTGCTACCGCAATCGTCCTGCCATCGCCCAGGAGCAGAAGCTCGTGCGGACCCATTCCATAGGTCGGGAACTCGCCGACACGGCTGAATTTCGCCCGCGCATCGTAGACGCCGACGACGCCAGCGGCGTTGTCGAAGTCGTTTTCGGTGGCATAGAGCAGCGCACCGTCGGCCGAAAACACGCCATGGCCGAAGAAATGCCGGCCGGCGATGCTGGCGATGGTCAGCGGCGCATCACGGCCCGAATGGTCGAAAACCACGGCAAAGGTGCCGGGTTGCCGCGCGAAGACCACCGAGCGTTTCGATATGGGATCGAAGGTGACATCGTGGCCGCGATCGGGCAGATCGATCGCATGCAGGACTTTGCCGGCCTCGGACAGGACGGCAGCGCCAAAGCTGCCGTCGCGTTTGACGAAAGCGGTGGCGAAGACGGCGTCGGCCGAAAGCGTCGTTGCCCAGGCCGATGGCGCCATCGCGGCCATGAAGCCAACGCCTGCAGCTCTCAGGAAATCGCGGCGATCTATCAGCGGGGTTTTCAATTCAGTCCCCATCCAGCGAGGAGAAGCCTGCGGTCAGGCCGAATTCAGCGGTCAACCTGGTCCCGATCAGGGTCGACAGGCTGGAGGTGATCAGCGCGAAATGATCGAGCTTGTCGCGCAATGCCGGATCGGCAAGCGCCTTGTCGATTGGACCGCTGACGGCCTTGGCGGTGGCGACACCGTTGACCAGCTGGATGTGTATCGATTCGGCCATCCAGCGCGCATCGGCCGGCAGGGCGTCGCCAAGTTTCGAGGCCTGGAACAGCGTATCGATGCCGGAGAGATTGCCGGCCAGTGACGCGGTGGTGTTTTGCGAGCGCCAATAGATCGCTTGTTTCGGCTTGTCCGCGTCCGGCTTGCCGCCGAAAAATCCTTTCAGGCGCACGTCACGCACCATTTCCAGCTCGTTGACGAAGACGCCGACCAGTTCGGTCACCGCTTCATTGCCGTCGCGGTAGAGCGGGTTCTGCGGCCCCGGATTGGCCCAAATCGCTGCAAAGCCGTCCGGTTTGTTCCAGGCGGCGCTGACCTCGCCGGCCATGGTTTCGATGTTGCCGGCAACAGCAGTGCCATAGGCGCAGCGGTAGGGATCATCCTTGCCGGCCAGTGCATCGGCGCCGTCGCCGTAAAGTACGAACTCCAGCGCGCCCAGCCCCTGCATGGCGACGCTCTTGCCGGCCAGCTGTGCCGGATCTGTGGCGGTTGGATCCTTCGCCGACAGCGCCGCCTGCACCTGCTTCAGGCCAATGCTCTTGCGATCCGGCCAGAACAGCATGCGTTCCAGCCGGTTGTTCTCCTTGATCGGCCCGAAGCCGATGATTTCGGCTGACGACCAGGCATAGACGGTGGCGGAGAATTCGGCGCGTGCGGCATCGAGCTCTCCTTGCGAGGGCGTGACGCACAGCTTGCGCATGGATCCGGTCAAGGCTTCCGCATGCTCGTGCAGGCCGGCATAGGCCGGGCGGACGAAGCCATCGATCGCCCGCTGGATGATGTCGGAGGCTTTGACCGCCGCCGACGCAGGGACAACGCCCAGCAGGGCCAGCGGAAGAGCGAAAAACAATGCAGAACGCTTGAACATCACAGTGACTCCAGGAATTTGAGCAATGCGTCACGCTCGGTCGCGTTAGCGGCGGCAAAACGGTCGCGCGCTTTCTGCGCCTCGCCGCCATGCCACAGGATCGCCTCAGCTAGGCTGCGCGCGCGCCCGTCATGCAGAAAGAAGGAATTGCCGTTGACTGTCTCGGTCAGGCCGATGCCCCACAGCGGCGGCGTGCGCCACTCATTGCCCGTCGCATCGCCCACGGCCTGGCCATCGGCCAGATCAGGCCCCATGTCGTGCAGCAGGAAGTCGGAATAGGGCCAGATCAACTGGAAGGCCTGCGCCTTATTGGGCGTATCGCGGCGCGTGACGAATTTCGGCGTATGGCAGGCAATGCAGCCGATCTCGTAGAATGTCTTTTTGCCCGCGAGCACGTCCGGCCGGTCGAGGTCCCGGCGCGACGGCACGGCCAGGTTCTGCGAATAGAAGGTGACGAGATCCATCACCGGCGGCGGCGCCTCGACCGGGCCAAGACGCTGCTGCACGCCGTTCGGCATGGCGAGGCATTTTGCCTCCGCAGCAGTGCAATCGCCCCAATGCCTCGGCTCTTCGAGCGTCGAGATGCCGATGTCGCCGGCAAAGGCGTCCGCCGCCTGCTGGCGGATCGACGCGGTCTGCGCCTTCCAGCCGAAGCGGCCGAGCGTCAGTTCCCCGTTCAGGCTATCGCGCACGATGTTCGGCCTGCCGGAAATGCCGTCGCCGTCCCTGTCGTCCGGATCGGCTTGGGCGAGAATATCAGACGGCGCGATCTGTTCGATCAGGCCCAGGCCGATCATCGGCGGTGTGAGCCGCGGCGACAGCGTGGTGCGCGGGTCAAGCGGCCCGTAGCCAAGGCCGTCAACCGAATAGCTCGGTTTGCGCAAGGAGATCACAGAGCCGTCCGTCAGCTCCACCTTACGTTCCTGGTAATCGATATGGATCCTGCCTTCACCAGGCAGGCCGGGTACGGCGAGCTCCTGCAATTGCCTGCCGTAGACCGGGTCGGGGAAGTTGAGCACCTGATGGTCGGCAAGCGCCGCCTTCTCTTCCACGCTGCTGGCGTCGCGGGCCAGCCGCAGGAACATCGACGTGGTGCCGGGGTCGCCTTGCGGCGGGCGGCCGCGGCCATCCTTCAGATGACAGTTCTGGCAGGCACGTTCGTTGAACAGCGGGCCGAGCCCGTCCGACGCTTGCGTCGAGGATGGCGACGAGACCCAGTTCTTGCGGAAAAGGGCATTGCCGAGCTTGAAGTCGCCCTCTTCCTCGAAGGTGATGTTGGCCGAGGATTGCGAGAAGGAATCGCGGCTGACGTCCTTTCGGGACGTGCCGGCGCCACCTTGCATCAATTCGAACGGCTCTGGCCTGGAAAAATCCGTGGTCGGCCTGGTGACGGCAATGACGCGCGCCTGATCCTTCGCATTGAGGTCGGTGCGCGTGGTGGCGAAGCCGGCCGGCTGAAGATCACCCGCCATCGCCGAAGAGGTAAGCGCCAACACGAGCATGACACAGCGCCGACGCGCCAATCCGGCTGGCGTCTTCTCAGGGAGCGGCGAGCCATTGGCCCGCCGCGAGCGGCGCACGAATTCTAGCAGGCGCCGCATTCCCGCATGCCCTTACTCCGCCTCGTCTGCCGATGCGGCGTTGAGCTGGCCGTATTTCTCCTCGCCAATCGAGGCAAGCAGGTCGAGCTGCGTCTCAAGAAAGTCGATGTGACCCTCCTCGTCGGCCAGCAATTCCTCGAACAGCTTCATCGTCACGTAGTCGCCGGCGTCGTTGCAAATTTCGCGCGAACGCTTGTAGGCGGTACGTGCGTCATATTCTCCGGCAAGGTCGGATTCGAGCACTTCCTTGACGTTCTGCCCGATGCGCAGCGGCGCCACGGACTGCAGGTTCGGATGGCCTTCGAGGAAGATGATGCGGGCGACGAGCTTGTCGGCATGGTGCATCTCCTCGATCGATTCCGCCCGCTCCTTCTTTGCCAGCTTCGCGTATCCCCAGTCCTCAAGCAGACGGAAATGCACCCAGTACTGATTGACGGCCCCAAGCTCCAGAAAAAGGGCCTCGTTAAGCCGCTCGATGATCTGCGGATCGCCTTTCATGAATTCTGCTCCCGTATTGGATGCGCAGGCCTCTGACGCGATCCAGGTGTGAAACGACATCCACGCCGCTCGCCTCCGAGCGGGCGTGGTAGTTTTCGGTGACCCGAATGATCGTTTCCACCACATTTGGGAAGCAGCCGCAACAGCGACCGCGCTTTTGCATTGCATGATAGATCTTCGCCGGCACGATCAACTGCCAGGGATCCTGGTCCAGCAGCTCGACGATCGTCTGCTCGATCTCCTTCTCGGTGATGATGTTGCAATGACAAATCAGCATTGGCTTGCTCGGCTGGCTGACGACGTCTCCCGCGCCGTGTGGCTTGATCTTCTGGCGGAGGCCGTTGCAAAGCCGGTTGTCCGGCTCCGGGTCAGTCTCCGTCGTTTACCCCTTACTTGAACACCTTGTCCGGCGCGTCGAGGCTGTCGGACCCTTCGAAGGCGATGGTGCTGAGCTTCAGGGAGCCGACGGCGCGCTCAATCGACTTGGTCTGATCGATCAGCGCATCGATCGCCGCCTGGACGGTGGCATTGCCCTCAATGTTGCCCTCGGCGATCTGCTGGTCATAGGCCTCGCCGGCCAGTGCACGCGCCTTGATCGCCTCCATCTTGGCGACCGAAACATCGAGCTTGTCAGACAGTTCCTTGTCGATCGCCGGGTCGGCCGCCTTCACCATATCGGCCACCGAAGGACCCGAAACGACGGTGCCGTCGAGACGCGTGTAGCTCGCATGATAGGCCGCGCGAATGCCGATGGCGTCGTAGAGATGCGAATTGTAGGTGTTGTCGGAGAAGCAATCGTGCTCCTCTTCCGGATCATGCAGCAGTAGGCCGAGCTTCATGCGCTCGCCGGCCAGTTCGCCGTAGGACAGCGAGCCCATGCCGGTGAAGATCGTCGAGATCGCCGTGTTCGGCTCGCCATCGACAAGAGCCTTGCGGGCGGCGCCGTCTTCCTTCCAGTTGCCGACCATCTCCTGAATATCCGAAACCAGAAGGTCGCTGGCCGATTTCAGATACTCGGCGCGGCGGTCGCAATTACCGCCGGTGCAGTTCTTGAGGTCGTAGTCGGTGTAGGGGCGCTCGCCGGCACCCGGGCCGGTGCCATGCAGGTCCTGGCCCCAGAGCAGGAATTCGATGGCGTGATAGCCGGTGGCGACATTGGCCTCGATGCCGCCGGCTCCCTGCAGCGTGCCGGAGAGGAATTCCGGCGAAAGCTTCGATGCATCGACCTTCTTGCCGCTGATCTCGATCTCCTTGTTGGCGATCACATTGGCCGTGTAGAGCGCGTTCGCGTCCGATTCGGTGCCGTAGCTCTTGGCGACATAGTCGATCAAGCCTTCATCCAGCGGCCAGGAATTCACGTTGCCTTCCCAGTCGTCGACGATCTTGTTGCCGAAGCGGTAGACTTCGGTCTGCTGGTAGGGAACGCGCGATGCCTTCCAGGCGTCACGGGCAGCGTTGAGGGTTTCCACCGATGGCGTGGCGAGCAGCGCGTCGACCGCCTTGTCGAGCGCTTGCGCGGTGGTCAGCGAATCCTCGTATTTCGCGAGCGCGATGTCGGAATAGGTCTTGATGACCGCCTTTACATCTGTTTCCGCCTTTGCCGGCAACACGAATACCGCCGCCGTCAGCAGGGCAGTGGCGCCGATCGCCGCAAGCCTGCTGCCATATCGTGCTGTCATGATCACTCTCCAGTTTCTCGGAAATTCTGTAAACGGCGCGCGCAGCAACCGGCGCCAGGCCATCTGCGGGCCATTGGGCGCAAGAGATGCCGCGCCATCGCGCGGTTCGCGGAAGAAAGACACCAAAATGCCTCCAATCGAAAGGGTTCAAGGCCCAAACATTAAAGGGATGCGCTGACGCGCGAACTTCCATAAAGCTGCGACACCGTCGGATGTCAATGACAATCCGCAAGAAAAGTCAATCGAAACAACAGTTTAGAATTATTCTAAACTGCAACTGTCAACTTTATGCGTTTCCTGCACCGGTCTTGCCGCTGAACTGTGCGATTGACAGCCGCCATCCCGGATGCGACCCGCAAAAGCTCGCTTGCAGCGGTGCCAGACAATTGCCATCTGGCGGAACATCCTAGGGTAGAATCGGGATTGAGTGCGATGAAGAACGGTGTGGTCATTGTCGGCGCGGGTCATGCGGGCGTGCAAGCGGCCGCAAGTCTGCGCGAGGACGGTTATGACGGACCGGTAATCCTCGTCGGAGATGAGGACGAACTGCCCTACCACAAGCCGCCGCTGTCGAAGACCTTCATCAAGGATGCCGAGGCCAAGCCACAACCCTTGCGCGGCGAGGCCTTTTACACCGGCAGCGCCATCGACTACCGGCCTGGCGTCAGGATCGATCGCCTCGATGCCGGACGCCGCAGTTTGGATATTGCCGGCGGTGGTGCGCTTGCCTTCGACCACCTGATCCTGGCGACAGGCTCGCGCCCGCGCACGCTGCCGCTGGCCGGTGCCGATCTGTCCGGGGTGCTGTCGCTGCGCTCGCTGGCCGATGCGCGGCTGATCCGCGACCTCAGCGCGCAAACCGACGAAGTCGTCATCCTCGGCGGCGGTTTCATCGGGCTGGAGATCGCAGCCACGTTGAAGGCCGCCGGCCGCACGGTGACAGTGGTCGAGGCGGTGGACCGGCTGCTTGGCCGCGCCGTAGCGCCGGTGGTGGCGAGCCACGTCCGGCAACGGCTGGAAGCGACGGGCGTGCGCATCCTCACCGGCACCTCGATCGCCAGGCTCGAAGGCGAAAACGGTCATGTCGTGGCCGCGATCACCTCGTCAGGCGAAAGGCTGCCGGCGCGCATGGTCATTGTCGGCATTGGTGCCGTGCCGAATGTCGGACTGGCGCAGGAAGCTGGCCTCGGCATCGCCAACGGCATCCGCGTCGATCACCAGATGCGGACTTCGGTGCCGGAGATTCTCGCTATTGGCGATGCTGCCTCTTACCGTCACTGGTTCACCGGCGGCGACGTGCGCCTGGAATCGGTGCAGAATGCCACCGACCAGGCGCGGCTTGCCGCGCGCACGATATCAGGCCATGCCGACGCCTATTCTGCGGTGCCATGGTTCTGGTCCGACATCGGCGACATGAAGCTGCAGATGGTCGGCCTGACCGCCGGCGGCGACAGCCATGTCGTGCTGGGCGACCTGCCCGACAACAAATTCTCGATCTACCACTACGCCGGCGAGCGGCTGCTCGGCATCGAATCGGTCAACCGTCCGGGCGACCATATGCTTGGCCGCAAGATGTTGGGCGCCGGCTTCTCGCCGACGCCACAGACGGTGGCCGCTGGCCCCGAGGGGCTGAAAGCGGCACTGGCTGCTTTCCTCGAGAATGAGCCCGCCAGAGCGGCGGGATAATTCCGTCCCTCAGGCGCGGCACCTTACTGATCAGGCGGCGCAGACTTCGCGGATCGAGCTTTCCAGAATGTCGAGTGCTTCGTTCATGACTTCGTCCTGGATGGTGATCGGCGCCAGGAAGCGGATGACGTTGCCGTAGACGCCGCAGGTCAACAGGATCAGGCCCTTGTCGAGCGCCTTCAACCGGATCGCATTGGCGATCTCGGCTGAGGGCAGGCCCTTCTTGACGTCGTTGAACTCGACCGCGTTCATGAAGCCGAGACCTCTGATGTCGACGATCTCGGGCACGTCGTCGCGGATCGAGTGCAGCCGCTGTTTCAGCCTTGCGCCCAGCGTATTGGCGCGGTCGCACAGCTTTTCATCCTCGATCACGTCGAGCACGGCGTGCGCCGCGGCAACGCCGATCGGACTGCCGCCATAGGTGCCGCCGAGCCCGCCGGGGCCGGGCGCATCCATGATTTCGGCGCGGCCGGTGACCGCCGCCAGAGGAAAGCCGCCGGCCAGGCTCTTGGCCATGGTGGTGATGTCGGCGGCCACCTCATGGTGATCCATAGCAAACATCTTGCCGGTGCGGGCAAAGCCGGTCTGCACTTCGTCGGCGATCAGCAGCATGCCGTGCTGGTCGCAAAGCTTGCGCAGCGCAACCAGGAAATCCCGCGGCGCGTCGTAGAAGCCGCCCTCGCCCTGAACCGGCTCGATGATGATGGCGGCGACGCGCGCCGGATCCACATCGGCCTTGAACAACCGGTCGAGCGCCGCCAGCGAGTCGGCGACCGAGACACCGTGCAGCGGCACAGGAAACGGCGCATGGTAGACATCGCCCGGCATGGCGCCGAAGCCGACCTTGTAAGGCACGACCTTGCCGGTCAGCGCCATGCCCATGAAGGTGCGGCCATGGAAGCCGCCGGCGAAGGCAATGACCGCCTGACGGCCGGTGGCATTGCGGGCGATCTTGATGGCGTTCTCTACCGCCTCGGCCCCGGTGGTGACGAAGATCGTCTTCTTCTCGAACTTGCCGGGCAGCATGCCGTTCAGCCGTTCGGCCAGGCGCACATAGCTCTCATAGGGCACCACCTGGTGGCAGGTGTGGGTGAAGCGGTCGAGCTGTGCCTTGACCGCCTCGATCACCCTGGGATGGCGATGCCCGGTGTTGACGACGGCGATGCCCGACGAGAAATCGATATAGCGACGCCCCTCGACATCCCAGATTTCCGAATTTTCAGCCCGGTCGGCATAAATCTGCGTGGTCATGCCGACGCCGCGGGAAATCGATTGGTTCTTGCGTTCGGAAATGGCTGAATTCTTCATCGTATCCCTCACCGGGCCGGCGCCCGTCCTGTTTGATGCCGTTGAGATGTCTTCTGACCTTATTTCACGTTTTCCTCAAGTCGGCACCACCGGCATGCGATTGGGCCTGCGGTGGGCAGATCCCGGCGCTTAGCCAGTCGGGCGATACACGTACGAGACCGGTTTCCTTTTCCCGGGGATCGACTATCCTCTGGATGGCCGCGAGGCACCGCGATCAGCGAGCGGCCGCGGTCGGGAGAGCCCATGAGCAGGAACGTGACTTCGCCCGTCTCGCAGCCATCGGTCAAAGCTCCCGGTCTTTTGTCTTTTCCAGCCGCCCCGGCGCTTTTCGCCTGCACGGCGGCGCTGCTTCTGACCGGCTGTCAGAAGCAGGAAGCGGCGGACAAGAAACTGCAGATCATGGTGCGCACCGAAACGGTGGCGATGGCCGACTATGCGCCAAGGACTTCGCTGACCGGGGTGATCGCGGCGCGTACGCTGAACAATCTGTCGTTCCGGGTCGGCGGTCGCGTCGCCGAACGGTTTGTCGATGTCGGCCAGCATGTCGATCAAGGCACGGTGCTCGCCCGCATCGACCCGCAGGAGCAGGAATCCGACCTGCGCTCGGCGCAGGCCGATCTTGATGCAGCCAAGGCGCAACTGACCCAGTCCGTTGCCGCCTTCGAGCGGCAGAAGACGCTGCTGGCGCAGGGCTTCACCACCAGGCGCGACTATGACGCCGCGGACCAGGCCCTGAAGGTGGCACAAGGCAGCGTCGAAGCCGCGCAGAGCGCTTTCTCCAACGCCCAGCAAAACCTGTCCTTCACCGAGCTCAAGGCCGGTGCCGCCGGCGTGATCACCGCCCGCCAAGTCGAAACCGGCCAAGTGGTGCAAGCCGCGCAAACCGTCTTCACCGTCGCCGAGGACGGCGACCGCGACGCGGTGTTCAACGTGCAGGAGACGCTGATCGCCAAGACACCGGCATCGCCTGCGGTGACGATCACGCTGTTGTCCGATCCGCAGGTCAGGGCAACGGGCAAGGTCCGCGAAATCTCGCCTGCGGTCGACCCGGCTTCGGGCTCGATCCGGGTCAAGGTCGCCATTCCCGACACGCCCGCCGGCATGCCGCTAGGAGCAGCCGTCATCGGCTCGGTAAGCGCCAAGCCGGCGAAGGCGATCCTGCTGCCCTGGCAGGCGCTGACGTCCAGCGGCGGCAAGCCGGCGGTCTGGATCGTCGATCCCTCGACCAAGGCGGTGACGATGGCGCCGGTCGAAGTGCTGGCGTTCAATTCGGGCACGGTCGTGATCGCCAGGGGGCTGGACGAAGGCCAGAGCGTCGTCACCGCTGGAGGACAGCTGCTCAGCCCTGGACAGACGATCGAGATATCGGGAGCGGGCCAATGAGCCGGACGCCGCGCATCCTGCTCGGCGTGCTCATGCTCGGCGCGCTGGCATCCTGCTCCAGGTCGGAGGAAAAGCCGCCCGAGATCATCCGGCCGGTGCTGTCGATGGTGATCGAGCCGCGCACCACGCAAGTCTTCGGTTTTGCCGGATCCGTCGAACCGCAGGTCAGCGCCGACCTGGCCTTCCGCCTGCTTGGCCGGGTCGTCTCGCGCGACGTCCAGGTCGGCGACATCGTCAGCAAGGGCACGACGATAGCGGCACTCGATCCGACCGCGCTGGAGTTGTCGCTCCAGGCGGCCAAGGCGGAACTGTCCAATGCCGAGGCGCAGTTCGCCAACGCCGCCGCCAGCGAGGAACGGCAGCGCCAGTTACTCGCCTCAGCCAACGCCACGCAAGCTGTCTTCGACGCCGCGCAGCAGGCGCGCAAAGCTGCGGAGGCAGGTGTCGAGCGGGCTAAGGCCTCGCTTGCCAAATCGCAGGAACAGCTCGGCTATGCCAGGCTGTTCTCTGATTTCGACGGTGTCGTCACCGCTGTCGGCGCCGAAGTTGGCCAGACGGTCTCGCCCGGCCAGACCGTCGTCACCGTGGCGCGCTCGGACCTGCGCGAGGCGGTGGTCGACATTCCCGACCAATTGACCGGTGATCTCGCGGCCGGCACGCCCTTCCAGGTCATCCTGCAGTCGCTGCCGACGATCCAGACCGGGGCTAAGCTGCGCGAGATCGCACCGCAATCCGAGGGCTCGACCCGCACCCGGCGCGTCAGGCTGACGCTCACGGATCCGCCACAGGCCTTCCGGCTCGGCTCCACGGTGACGGCGACCCGCGTGACCAAGGTGGCACCGACGATCGAACTGCCCATGTCGGCGCTGTTCGAAAAGAACGGTTCCGCGAAAGTGTGGATCGTCGACCCGCAGACATCCAGCGTGAACGCACGCGACATAAAGGTCGCGTCGAAGAATGGCGGCACCTTCACGGTGACCGAGGGGCTGGAGGCCGGCATGCGTGTTGTCACGGCGGGCGTCCACAGCCTGAGCGAAGGCCAGAAGGTGACAGTGCCCGAGGGAGGGGCCTCATGAAAGGCTTCAATCTCTCCGACTGGGCGCTCAACCACCGCTCCATGGTCTGGTATTTCATGCTGGTCTTCGTCGTGGCTGGCGTGTTCTCCTACCTCAATCTCGGCCGTGAAGAAGATCCCAACTTCACCATCAAGACGATGATCATCCAGGCCAACTGGCCGGGCGCCTCGGTCAAGGAAACCGTGCAGCAGGTGACCGACCGCATCGAGAAGAAACTCGAGGAACTCGATAGCCTCGACTACACCAAGTCCGTCACCACGGCCGGCCAGACCGTCATCTTCGTCAACCTGAAGGACACCACCAAGGCACGCGATGTCGTGCCGAACTGGATTCAGGTGCGCAACATGGTCAATGACATCGGGGCACAGTTTCCGCAGGGTGTGCAGGGCCCGTTCTTCAACGACCGCTTCGGCGACGTCTATGGCAACATCTACGCCTTCACATCGGACGGGCTGACGCCGCGCCAGTTGCGCGACTATGTCGAGGATGCCAGAACAAAGATCCTGACCGTGCCCAACGCCGGCAAGGTCGACCTGGTCGGCGCCCAGGACGAAGCGATCTATCTCGAATTCTCAACCCGCCAGATCGCCGCCCTCGGCCTCAACCAGCAAGCGATCGTCGCCAGCCTGCAGGCGCAGAACGCGATCACGCCGTCCGGCGTCATCCAGTCCGGGCCGGAGCGCATCAGCGTGCGTGTCGGCGGGCAGTTCACCTCCGAGGAAAGCCTGCGCGCCATCAATCTGCGCGTCAACGACCGCTTCTTCCGCCTGAGCGACGTAGCGACGATCACACGCGGCTATGTCGATCCGCCGACGGCACTGTTCCGTTTCAACGGCCAGGACGCGATCGGGCTCGCCATCGGCATGAAACCCAACGCTAACCTGCTCGAATTCGGCGAGGCCCTGCACAAGGAGATGGACAAGGTGCTGGCCGACCTGCCGGTCGGCGTCGGCGTGCATCTGGTGGCCGACCAGCCGGTCATCGTCGAGGAGGCCGTCTCGGGCTTTACGCGTGCGCTGTTCGAGGCGGTCGCCATCGTGCTCGCCGTGTCGTTCATCAGTCTCGGCATGCGCGCCGGCTTCGTCGTGGCGCTGTCGATCCCGCTGGTGCTGGCCATCACCTTCACGGTCATGGCCTATCTCGGCATTTCGCTGCAGCGTATTTCCCTGGGTGCGCTGATCATCGCGCTCGGCCTTCTGGTCGACGACGCGATGATCGCGGTCGAGATGATGGTGGCGCGGCTTGAGGTCGGAGACAATCTGCGCAAGGCGGCGACCTATGTCTACACATCGACCGCCTTTCCGATGCTGACCGGTACGCTGGTAACTGTCGCCGGCTTCATCCCGATCGGCCTCAACAACAGCGCCGCCGGCGAATATACCTTCACCCTGTTCGTGGTCATCGCCGTTTCGCTGCTGGTGTCATGGATCGTGGCGGTGCTGTTTGCGCCACTGCTCGGCGTCACCATCCTGCCGGCGACGATGAAAACCAAGCATCACGACCAGCCGGGCCGCTTCACCTCGCTGTTCCGGCGCGTGCTTGTCGGCTCGGTGCGCCATCACTGGCTGACCATCATCGCCACCGTGTTGTTGTTTGCCGGCTCGATCGCCGGCTTCGGCCTGGTGCAGCAGCAGTTCTTCCCGCCATCGGACCGGCCGGAGTTGATCGTCGACTGGAACCTGCCGCAGAATTCTTCGATCGCCGACACGCGCGACCAGATGGAGCGGTTCGAGCAGCGGGCACTGGTCGGCAATCCCGACATCGACCATTTCTCGTCCTATATCGGCCAGGGCGCGGTGCGTTTCGTGCTCGCCTATGACGTGCAGCCGGCCAACCCCTATTTCGGCCAGACCGTCATCGTCACCAAGAGCATCGAGGCCCGCAACCGGGTCAAGCCGGCGCTGGAAAAGCTGCTGCGCGAGGAGTTCGTCGGCACCGACGCCTTCGTCAAGCCGCTCGAACTCGGACCGCCGGTCGGCCGCCCCGTGCAATACCGCGTCGGCGGTCCCGACATCCAGACGGTGCGCGAACTGGCGCAGCAATTCGCCGGTGTCATCTCCGCCAATCCAAAGCTCGCCGCGCCGACCTTCGACTGGAACGAGCCGCAGCGCGTGCTGAGGGTCGACGTGCTGCAGGACAAGGCACGCCAGCTCGGCATCACCTCCTCCGACATCGCCAGCGCGCTGAACAGTACGGTCGGCGGCGCCACCATCACGCAGGTGCGCGACGCCACTTACCTGATCAATGTCGTGGCCCGCTCCCGCGGGGCCGAACGCGGCTCGATCGAGACGTTGCAGAACATGCAGTTGCCGACCAGCACCGGCGAGGCGATCCCGCTCGCGGCGGTCGCCAACTTCCGCTACGATCTGGAGCAACCGACGGTGTGGCGACGCGATCGCATCCCGACCATCACCGTGCGCGCCGGGCTGGTCGGCGACGTGCTGCCGGCCACGGTCGTCAACGAACTGAAGCCATCGGTCGATGCCTTCACCGCCAAGCTGCCGCCGGGCTATTCGATCGCCACCGCCGGCTCGGTCGAGGAGAGCGCCAAAAGTCAGGGACCGATCGCCGCCGTCGTGCCGTTGATGCTGTTCGTCATGGCAACGATCCTGATGGTGCAGTTGCAAAGCTTCCAGCGCCTGTTCCTGGTCGTCGCGGTGGCGCCGCTGGGGCTGATCGGCGTGGTGGCGGCCCTGGTGCCGAGCGGCGCGCCGCTGGGCTTCGTCGCCATCCTCGGCGTGCTGGCGCTGATCGGCATCCTGATCCGCAATTCGGTCATCCTGATCGTGCAGATCGAGGATCTTGTTCGAGAGGGCAAGGACCGCTGGGCGGCGGTCATCGAAGCGACCGAACACCGGATGCGGCCGATCGCACTGACGGCGGCGGCCGCCAGCCTGGCGCTGATCCCGATCGCGCGCGAAGTGTTCTGGGGGCCGATGGCCTATGCGATGATGGGCGGCATCATCGCGGGTACCGCAATCACGCTGCTGTTCCTGCCGGCGCTTTATGTGACGTGGTTCAGGATCAAGGAGCCGAAGGGCCGGGAAGAGCCACCCGTTCTGGAGAACGGCGAACTGGCGCAAGGCTGAGCCTAAGGCTTTGCCTGATCATTCGTTGTCGTTGGAGGGCACAGGGCGCGACCTGGCGCGTTGCCACGGCGACGATTTCGAGGTGCGCCAAGCGTGCCAGCCTTCTGGCAAGTCCGCCAACGCCTGGATGCTTTCGTCCCGCTGCACAACGTTTTGCAAGCTGACGATCATGATATCGCCTTCGTCAACAGGTCCGGTTTCGCTGTTGTGGAATTGCCAACTGCCGTCGTCATCGTCATGTGAGACGTATGCGATCCAATCGCCGCGGGTAACGACCGCCCTATCCACAAACACCGCGACATTGGGCGGATCCGCAAACTTCCATTCCTCCATGGGAATTCCCCAAGATGGTTGTTCGGCGCAAAAGAGAAAACGAATTCAAGCGGTTCTCACAAACCCGTCGCTGGCCCGCAACAGATTGCGCGTATAGTCCTTGGTCACACGGCGTTCGACAAGGTCTGCCGCCGCCAGATTCTCCACCGCCTCGCCGCTTTGCATCACCATCAGCCGCTCGCACATATGGGTGATGATGGCGAGGTCGTGGCTGACCATCAGGAAGGTCAGCTTGCGCCGCTTGCGTACCTCTTCCAGCAGGTTGAGCACTTCCGCCTGCACCGAGGCATCGAGCGCCGAGGTCGGCTCGTCGAGCAGCAGGATCGACGGTTCGAGAATGAGTGCACGCGCGATCGCCACGCGCTGGCGCTGGCCGCCGGAGAGCTGGTGCGAATAGCGAAACCGAAAACCGTTGCCGAGGCCGACTTCGTCGAGCGCCCGCTGGATACGCTTTTCGCCGTCGGCAAAGCCATGGATGGCAAGCGGCTCCTGCAGCAGACGGTCGACGGTCTGGCGCGGGTGCAGCGACCCGTACGGATCCTGGAAGACCATCTGCACTTCACGGTAGAAGGCCTTGTCGCGGCGCGCGCCGAGCGTCTTGCCGTTGACGACGATGCCGCCCGATGCAACCGGCGCAAGGCCGGCGATGGCCCGCAGCAGCGTCGATTTGCCGGAGCCGGATTCGCCGACCAGGCCGAAGGATTCGCCCGGCTGCACGTCGAGGCTGACGCCTTTCAGTGCGCGAAAACGGTCGAAGATCACTTCCAGCCTGTCGACGGCAATCGCAGAAGTCATGCCGCCCACTCCGGCTTGCGGTCGAGCACCGGCAGCGGGTGGCGGTCGGCACCGATCTTGGGCATGCAATTGAGCAGGCCGCGCGTGTAGGGGTGCTGGGCCTGGCCGAGTTCGGACGCCTTGAGCTGCTCGACCACCTTGCCGGCATACATGACGATGACGCGGTCGCAGAAGGACGAGACCAGGCGCAAATCGTGCGAGATGAAGATCAGCCCCATGCCGCGCTCACTGACCAGCCGGTCGAGGATGCCGAGCACATCGAGCTGCACGGTGACATCGAGCGCCGAGGTCGGCTCGTCGGCGATCATCATTTCCGGACCGGCGATCAGCATCATGGCGATCATGGCGCGCTGGCCCATGCCGCCCGAAACTTCATGCGGATGCAAATTGAAGACGCGAGAGGGATCACGGATCTGCACCGCCTCCAGCATGGCCAGCGCACGGTCGCGTGCCTCCGCCTTGCCGACCTTTTCATGGGTGCGCAACGTCTCGACGATCTGGCGACCGATGCTCATCACCGGGTCGAGCGAATATTTCGGATCCTGCAGGATCATGGCGATGCGCTTGCCGCGCAGCGCCCGGCGTTCGCGTGGCGAGACGGTGAGCAGGTCGATGCCGTCGAAGGCGAGCTTGTTGGCCGATATCCGCGCCTGCGGTGGCGTCAGGCCCATGATGGCGCGGCCGGTCTGCGATTTTCCCGAGCCGGATTCGCCGACGATGCCGAGCCGTTCGCGGCCGAGCGAAAAGGAAACGCCGCGCACCGCCTCGATCAGCCCGGTGCGGGTCGGGAAGGTGACGCGCAGGTCGTCTACGTCGAGAAGCGTCTTCGTCTCCCCGCTCATTGGTCGCCACTCCGCGGATCGAGCGCGTCGCGCAGGCCGTCGCCAAGCAGGTTGAAGCCGAGGCTGACGATGAGAATGGCGAAGCCCGGCGCACCGGCCACCCACCATTGATCGAGCACGAAGCGGCGGCCGGAGGCGATCATCGTGCCCCATTCGGGCAGCGGCGGCTGCGCGCCGAGGCCGAGGAAACCGAGCCCGGCGGCGGTCAGGATGATGCCGGCCATGTCGAGCGTCACCCTGACGATCAGGGACGAAATGCAAAGCGGCATGATATGGCGCAGCACGATGCGGAAGGGCGAGGCGCCCATCAGTTGCACCGCCTTGATGTAGTCGGAATTGCGCACCGTCAGCGTCTCTGCCCGCGCGATGCGGGCGTAGGGCGGCCATGAGGTGATGGCGATGGCCAGCACTGCATTCTCGATGCCGGGGCCAAGTGCTGCGACGAAGGCCAGCGCCAGGATCAGCTTGGGAAAGGCGAGGAAGATGTCGGTGATGCGCATCAGGATGGCATCGGTCCAGCCACCGGCATAGCCTGCAACGGTGCCGACCAGAAGGCCGATGGGTGCGGCGATGATGGCAACCAGGATGACCACGTAAAGCGTCCAGCGCGAGCCGTAGAGGATGCGCGACAGGATATCGCGGCCGAGATCGTCGGTGCCGAACCAGTGCTCGGAGCTCGGCGCCAGCAGGCGCGCGTTCTTCAGGTCGCCGAAGGTTGGCGAATAAGGTGCCAGCACGCCTGCAAGGGCGGCAACGACCAGCAGGGCAATGATGATGAGCAGGCCCAGAAACGCCAACCGGTTGGCGGAAAAGCGCCGCCACGCCACATAGGCGCGGCCGAGCCTTGCCTGCATGCGCGAGGCCGGCCGCTCGCTGAGCAGCCAGTCGCGACGGCTCTGGATGGTGTCGACGCTCATGCGGACTTCGTCCTCGGATCGAGCACCCGATACAGCAGGTCGGAGAGAAGGTTGATGGCGATGAACACCGAGCCGATGACGATGGTGCCACCGAGCACCGCATTCATGTCGGCGTTCTGCAGCGAATTGGTGATGTAAAGGCCGATGCCCGGCCATGAGAAGACGGTCTCGGTCAGCACCGAACCTTCCAGCAGTCCGGCATAGGACAGCGCGATCACCGTCACCATCGGCACCGCTGCGTTGCGCAGCGCGTGGCCCCAGATGATGCGGGTTTCCGACAGGCCCTTGGCGCGCGCCGCGACGATATATTCCTGCGACAATTCGTTGAGCATGAACGAGCGCGTCATGCGGCTGATATAGGCGAGCGAGAAATAGCCGAGCAGCGAGGCCGGCAGGATGATGTGGCGGAAGGCGTCGTAAAAAACGTCCCACTGCCCCTGCATCGCAGAGTCGAGGAGATAGAAGCCGGTGATCGGCGTAAAGGTGTATTCGTAGACGACGTCGAGCCTCGCCGGGAAGGCAACCCATTGCAGCTTGGCATAAAACAGCACCAGCCCAAGCAGCCCCAGCCAGAAGATCGGCACGGAATAACCGATCAGGCCGATGACGCGCACGATCTGGTCGATGAGGCTGCCGCGCCTGACCGCGGCCAGCACACCGAGCGGCACGCCGAACAACGCGCCGATTAGCGTTCCGAGGGTCGCCAGTTCCGTCGTGGCCGGAAGCGCCCGGCGAATGTCGGTCATGACCGGATTGGTGGTCAGCACGGAGACACCGAAATTGCCGTTCAGCGCATTCTTCACATAGATGTAGAACTGCTCGATCAACGGCAAATCGAGGCCCATCTCGCGGCGCGTGCGCTCAACCACATTGGCCGGCGCCCGGTCGCCGAGCACCGCCAGCACCGGGTCGATCGGAATGACGCGGCCGATGAAGAAGGTGACCGCGAGCAGACCAAGATAGGTCGTGATCGCAATGACCAGGAAACGGCCAAGCGATGATGCAATAGCGACGGCGCGGGCGCTGCCGAGCCCCGCCGCCACTTCTTTTTCAACCGCGCTCATGCGGCGTGTCCGCGAGCACTATTCCTTGGACACCGGGCCGACGAAGTTGGTGTCGAAGCTCGGGCCGAGCGCAAAGCCCTTGAGGTTCTTGCGCAGGCCGGCCACTTCCAGCTGCTGGTGGATGACGACGAAGGGGCTGGTGTCGAGGATTTTCTTCTCGAGATCCTTGTACATGTCGGCGCGCTTGCCGGCATCCTTCTCGAGCAGTGCCGCTTCCGTCTGCTTGGTCAGGTCCGGAATGTCCCAGGCGTTGCGCCAGGCCAGCGTCTTGGTCTTGGCCCCATCCGAATTGTCCGGGTTCGAGGCAAAGGTCTGGGCGTTGGAGTTCGGGTCGAAATAATCCTGGCCCCATTGGCCGATATAGATGTCGTGGTTGCGGGCGCGGTATTTGGTGAGCGTCTGCTTGCCGTCGCCCGGGATGATCTCGAGCTTGATGCCGGCCTGTCCGAGCGTCTGCTGGATCGATTCCGCCATCCCGGTCGTCGGCTGGCCGGTGCGTACGTCCATGGTTACGCTGAAGCCGTCGGGCAGACCGGCCTTGGCCAGCAATTCCTTGGCCTTGGCGACATCGAGCTTGAACGGATTCTCATCCAATTCGCCGAGCACGCCCTTGGGCAGGAAGGTCTGATGGATTTCGCCGATGCCCTTGAGGATGGTGGAGCTCAAGGCATCATAGTCGACCAGATACTTGAACGCCTGGCGCACCTCCGGCTTGGCGAGGTTGGCGTTCTTCTGGTTGAGGCTGATGTAATAGACCGTGCCCTTGGGCGCGCTGGTGGTGGTGAGGTCGGCGTTCTTGGCGATGGCGTCGAGGTCGTTCGGTTCGAGATTGCGGGCAACGTCGATGTCGCCAGCCTCGAGCGCCAGGCGCTGGCCCGAGCTTTCCTTCATGTTGCGATAAATGACGCGGGCAAGCTTGGCTTTTTCGCCGTAGTAATTGTCGTTGCGCTCGAGAACGACGGCTTCGTTGGCCCGCCATTCGCGCAGCTTGAAGACGCCGGAGCCGGCATAGCCGGTCTTCAGCCAGCCATTGCCGAAATCATTGTCCCATTTGTAGTCGGCGCTCGGCGTGACCGCAGCCACATGTTCCTTGACCAGCTTGGCGTCGACCACCGAAGCGACCGTTGCCGACAGGCAGTTCAGCACGAAGCTCGGCGCATAGGCCTTGTCGATGGTGAACTGGAAGGTGCCGTCGTCGACAGCCTTGGCCTTTTCGGTGACGTTGTCACCGCTGATGCCAAACTGGCCGATGATGAAGGCCGGGCTCTTGTCGAGCTTGATGACGCGCTCGAACGACCAGGCGACATCGGACGCCGTGATCGGATTGCCGGAAGCGAATTTCAGGCCGGGCTTGAGCTTGAACGTGTAGGTCAGGCCGTCATCGGAGACGGTCCAGCTTTCGGCAAGGTCGCCCTTGACCTTGGAGGTGTCGCTGAGGTCGAGACGGACAAGCAGATCATAGGTGTTGCCGGTGACCTCGGCGGTCGACAGCTCGAACGCCTCGCCCGGATCCATGGAGATGATGTCGTCGATCGCGAAACCTTCGACCAGCGTGTCGGCGGGCGTGACCGCACCGGCGGGCGCGCCGGCCAGAAGCAGCGCCGACATGGCGGCACCCGCGAGCAGGAAGCGAGAGCGTAGAGCAAACTTTTCCATCATCATTGTGATTGTTCCCTGTTTTGTTGTTTGTTGACCTGAGTTCCCGGCTCAGGGTTGCGGAATTTTTTCGGGGCCTGGAGACGGCCCCTCTGCCCACTTACCGTCGTGGTTTTTGTCCAGTTGGTCAACACCATATCCGTCGGCCCCGTGGCGGGCAACGAGCATTTATACGACGGCTCATTGGGCCAGAAAGGCCGGTGGGGTGTCGACGCATAGGCCAGCCAATCGAGGCTGCCGATCGAGAAAAATCTGCTAATTTCGGAGCTATTTCAGCACTGCGACCAGGTCGGCGTCAGGAAAGCAGGTGGCGGCGCGGCCGTTCTTGGCTTGCCATATGCCGATCGAGCGGCGGGTCTTGAAGCCGGGCAGGCCATCGGCGCTGCCGACATCATAGCCCTTGGCCTCCAGCGCCCGCTGCAGGGCGGCGATGTCCGAACGGTGCAGCCCGCCGACCGCGCCCCAGCTGCCGGCGAAGTTCTGATCGCCATGGGCGATGCGATCGGCGCCATGGCCGATGAACAGCGCGTACAGGTCGCTGGTGTTGTATTGCTTCAGCACGTAGAAATTGGGCGTGGCGACAAAGGCCGGGCCGCTGCGCCCTGCCGGCATCAGCAGAAAGCCTTCGGCCTTCAGCTCACTCACTGGAAACGGTTTGCCGCCGACGCGCTTGATGCCCATATCAGCCCATTGCGAGATTTTCTTGCCCTGGTCCGGGCCTTCCAGCGAACAGGAAACGCTTTCCGGCACCGTCACCTCGAATCCCCAGCCACGACCCTTTACCCAGCCATAGTGGACGAGATAATTGGCGATCGAGGCCAACACGTCCGGCGTCGAGTTCCAGATGTCGACGCGGCCGTCGCCGTCGAAATCGACGGCATGTTTCAGGAACGAGGTCGGCATGAATTGCGGCTGGCCGAGCGCGCCGGCCCAGGACGATTTCATCGCGCCGACCGGAGCCAGCCCGCGCTCGACGATCTCGAGTGCGGCAAGCAGTTCGGTGCGGAAGAAGTCCTTCCTGGTCGACATGAATGCCTTGGTGCCCAGCACTTCGAAGGCGTCATAAGGCATCTTCGCCGCGCCGAATCCGGTCTCGCGGCCCCAGATCGCCAGCAGCACTTCGCCCGGCACGCCATAGCGCTTTTCGATGGCCGCAAGTGTCCTGGCATTGGCGGCTTCGCGCGCGCGCCCGCCCGCCGTCACCGCGCGAACCGTCTTCTCGGCGAAATAGGCGCCGGGTGAGCCGAATTCGGCCTGGTGCTGCTTCTGCGGCGTGGCCGCCTTCTCGCCCGGCTTGACCAGGTCCGGCAGCTTCAGATTGGGCTTGATGCCGTCGAAGGCGGCGTCGAAGGTGGTTTTGGAAATGCCTTTCGCCTTGGCCTGTGGCCAGAGGTCGTTCTGCAGCCAGGCGCGGAACTGGTCGTCGATCTTTGCGGCGGAGGCGGGGGTGGAAAAGACCGAGAGAAGAACTGCAAAAAAGGAAAACAGAGCCAATCTGAGAGGTTTGCGTTCCTTCGCACCCCTCTCCGTCCTGTCGAGGGGGGTGCTTGGCACCAGCCTGGAAGGACGCGCAAAAATCATGACCCGCATCCTCTGCCGCAACTTTGTCAAAACGCCGTCCGCGAACGCAGCGCCGCGGCCAGCGTGCCCTCGTCGAGATAGTCGAGTTCGCCGCCGACCGGCACGCCATGCGCAAGGCGCGTCACCTTGATGTCGAAGCCGGACAACTGGTCGGTGAGGTAATGCGCGGTCGTCTGGCCCTCCACCGTCGCATTGACGGCGAGGATGATCTCCTTGACCTCGCCGCCGGCGACGCGATCAACCAGCGAGCGCATGTTGAGCTGCTCGGGGCCGATGCCGTCGAGCGGCGACAGCGTGCCGCCGAGCACGTGGTAGCGCACATTCATCGCCGCCGCGCGCTCCAGCGCCCACAGGTCGGAGACGTCCTCGACGACGATGATGGTGCCGGCATCACGGCGCGGATCGGTGCAGATCATGCAAGGGTCCGATGTATCGACATTGCCGCAGGTCGAGCAGATGCGCACCTTGTCGGCCGCCTCGGCCATGGCGGCGGCAAGCGGCGACAAAAGCTGCTCTTTCTTCTTGATCAGATGAAGGGCGGCACGCCTGGCCGAACGGGGTCCCAGCCCCGGCACCTTGGCCAGGAGCTGGATCAGACGTTCGATCTCGGGACCGGCGATTCGCTTCGACATCGCTCTGATCTAGAGCAATTCCAGGAAAAGTGCGAAGCGGTTTTCCGTCCGGAATTGCGTCAAAACGAAAAGCTGGAGCGGGGGGGGGGGGGGGGGGGGGCGCGCGCCCCCCCCCGCGGCGGGGGGGGGGGGGGGGGGGGGGGGGGGGGGGGGGGGGGGGGGGGGGGGGGGCGGGGGGGGGGGGCCGGCCGCGGGGGGGCGCGGCGGGGGGGGGGGGGGGGGG
>NZ_JBVVQG010000003.1:0-280763 GCF_055811095.1 Mesorhizobium sp. WSM4833 | reverse complement strand
CCCCGCCCGCCCCCCCCCCCCCCCCCCCCCCCCCCCCCCCCCCCCCCCCCCCCACCCCCCCCCCCCCGCCCCCCCCCCCCCCCCCCCCCCCCCCCCCCCCCCCGCTCCAGGATTTTTCAGAGCGCTTTGGAACATCTGCATCCGCATGACCGCCATATTGGGCCTTGGCGGACCCGCGGGGCGCAGATCAGTTGGTCTCGAGCGGCCGGCCCTGGCTGACAATCATCGCGCCAATGGCGTCTGTGTTCTCAGGCGTCGACTGGAACCCCATCGACGCCTCTTGCGGCGCGTCTTGAACCGACGAGATGACCCTTGTGTTCAAGCTTCCGCCAAAACGCGCGGCATCCGGCTCTTCCATCGGCTCCTGCATCGCCACCACCGTCGGCTCTTGCGAGACACGCGCGGATTTCGCGGCCGGCGCGGCGGCGGCGGTCACATAGGTCTGCTGGGCGGGAGCGGATCGAACGGTTGCCGTCCTGGCTGGACGCACCGGCTCGGCGGAGGCGACCATCGTCACCGGCGCGGCTGACTTGTCGGGCGCCGCCGAGGCAATAGCGACCTGCGGCTCATCCGGCAGCGGCTGCCAGTTGCGGCCGCGCTTCTCGTAGAAGGCATTGCCGCCGGCAACCATGGTGTAGTGCATGTTCTTGTAGGGGAAGCGGAGGCCGGCTGTGTGGAAGAACATGGTGTTCTTCAGCTTGGACTTGCGCTCGCCCTTCAGCACCGCGTCGGCGGCTTCCTCGACATCGGGCATTGCGCGTGAATTCATCGGCCTTGTCATGACACCAGGCGCGAACTGCCCGGGCTCGCCCACCACTTGGCAGATGGTGCTGCCATGGTTGCCGGAGCGCAGCCGGTTCATTACCACCGTGCCGACCGCGATCATGCCGTCGCGGCTCGAGCGGTTGGACTCGAAGAACATCGCCCGTTCCAGGCATTCCTTGTCCTTCGGCGTGTGGCTGTAGGCCCCTGAACTCAGGAAACCCGGCGTGATGGCGTCGGTCAGGCTGGCGACGGACATGCCGTGTGAAGTGGTCTGGCTGCAGGCAGCCAAAAACAGGGGTGAAATGACGGCGCCGAGCAACAGCGGCGTCTTCCATCGCGTGGAAATCAACAGTAACCCTCTCACTTCGTGCCCGCCCCCAGGCTGCGGCAAGAATGAGACACTTTCGGGCAAAATGATGGCCAAAACGTTATTAACAACGCACTGTTGCCAAATTGGCACAATTTCGTGGCTTTCCAGATAGATCGAGCCGTCATTTCACAAAAGCGATGACCGCTCTCTCTTTGTTTCGCCGCAATTGCCCCAAGGGAAAGCACCACGCGGTTTTTCCTGAAGCGATCTACCGCCCGGCCGCTATCGCGGCCGGCTGGCCAGGCTCAAGCTCCTCGACCTTCTCCGAAAACAGGCCGCGCCGGAGGAACAGCGTCCGCGCCTCCCTGGCCGTCGGCGCGATCTTTCCCGGCCAGCCGCTGTCTATGAACTCAGCCTTGGTGAAGTCCGGATTTGTCTCGCTTGCCGCCTCGAGGAATTCGGCGATCTCCAGCACGATCGCGCGCTCGTCCTTCGAAAGCGCCGATGTGCCGGCTTCGATCGATGGGCGATGGAGGAAATCCTCGAACAGATAGAAATAACCCTTGATGCCGACGAGATCGACGCCGTCGTCACAATCGGCCAGGATTTCCAGGATCTCGTAGATCCTGTTGCGGATACGCTGCTCGATCAGTCTTTCGGACGGCTCTTCGGCCATGGCCGCACCGAAGGCTAGAAGGGCAGTTTCATTCCCGGCGGGATCGGCAGGCCCGCGGTCAGCGCCTTGGTCTTTTCCTGCATGATTTGCTCGACCTTGGTCTTGGCGTCGTTGTGAGCGGCCAGCACCAGGTCTTCCAGGATCTCGACATCGTCTTCCTTGAACAGAGACGGATCGATCTTCAACGACTTCATCTCGAATTTTCCGGTCAGCGTCACATTGACCAGGCCGCCGCCGGCCTGGCCGGACGCTTCCAGCGTGGCGATCTCGTCCTGCATGGCCTGGAACTTGGCCTGCATTTCCTTCGCCTTGCCCATCAGGCCGAGAAGATCTTTCATGGTCGGGTCCTTTGCGGATTCGTGGCTGGATCAGGGTTCATCGTCGTCAGCCGGCGGCTCGACCGGCACTTCGGCCTCTGCCGTTTCGGCTTCCGGCGCGTCCGGAATGCGCACATCGATGATCTTGGCACCGGGAAAGCGCGCCAGGATGGCGGCCACTGTCGGGTCGCTCTTGGCATCGAGAAAAGCCGTCTCGCGTTTGGCCGATTCCATTTCGGCGAGCGTCTGGCCGCCCTCTTCCTTCGACAGCGAGACAAGCCAGCTGCGACCGGTCCAGGCGCGCAATTTCGTCGTCAGGTCGTTGAGCAGCATCTTGGGCGCATCGCTGGTCAGGCCAACGTCGATGCGGCCGGGCTCGATGCGTACAAACCGGATGCAGCTTTTGACCAGCACCTTGAAGGCGATGTCGCGCTGCGCGTCTGCCAGGGCAATGATGTCGGCCAGCGATTTCAGCGGCGCCGATTGCGCCTCCGTGACCGGCTCCGGCGGAGCGACGTAGGCAACGGGCGCAGGCGAGGCTTCGACCAGCCGCATGGTCTGCGCGCCGCCCGGGCCAGACGGCATGCGCGTCTGCGCCACCGCGCTGGCGCCGTTGCCGTTGCCTCCCCCTGCAGGCGCCCCATTTGGGCGCAGCGCGCCATTCTGCGCCGGCGCTGCGCCTTCAAGCGATCTCAACGCCTCGTCCAGCGTCGGCAGGTCGGCGGCATGCGCCAGCCGGATCAGCACCATTTCGGCGGCGCTGACGGGCCGGTTGGAGGACTGCACCTCTGGAATGCCCTTGAGCAGCATCTGCCATGTCCGCGACAGCACCCTGACCGACAGCGTCCTGGCGAAATCGGCGCCGCGCTGCCGCTCGTCCTCGGATAGCGAGGCATCCTCGATGGCCGTCGGCACGAAACGCAGCCGGGTGACGAGGTGGTTGAATTCGGCAAGGTCGGTCAGCACGGCGGCCGGATCGGCGCCGGTATCGTACTGCGCACGGAATTCGCCAAGGGCTGCCGCCACATCGCCTTTCATCACATGTTCGAACAGGTCGACGATGCGGGCGCGGTCGGCGAGCCCCAGCATCGCGCGAACCGCATCGGCGCCGACAGAGCCGGCACCATGGGCAATCGCCTGGTCGAGGATGGAGAGCGAATCACGGGCCGAGCCCTCGGCGGCGCGCGCGATCATCGCCAGCGCGTCGTCGTCGACCGAAATGCCCTCCTTGGCCGAGATCGAGGCGAGATGCGCGACCAGCGCGCCGGCGTCGATGCGCCTCAAGTCGAAGCGCTGGCAGCGCGACAGGACGGTGATCGGGACCTTGCGGATCTCGGTGGTGGCGAAGATGAATTTGACGTGCGGCGGCGGCTCTTCCAGCGTCTTCAGAAGGCCGTTGAAGGCCTGCGTCGACAGCATGTGCACTTCGTCGATGATATAGACCTTGTAGCGGGCCGAGACCGGCGCATAGCGCACGCGCTCGATGATGTCCCTGATGTCGTCGATGCCGGTGTGCGAGGCGGCGTCCATCTCGATGACGTCGACATGGCGGCCTTCCATGATCGCCTGGCAATGTTCGCCGAGGACGGCAAGGTCGACCGACGGCTGGTCGATATCAGCGGTTTTATAGTTCAGGGCGCGCGCGAGGATGCGCGCCGTCGTGGTCTTGCCGACGCCGCGCACGCCGGTCAGCATCCAGGCCTGGGCGATACGGCCGGTGGCAAAGGCGTTGGTGAGGGTGCGCACCATCGGCTCCTGGCCGACCAGCTCGGAGAAGTTCGAAGGACGGTACTTGCGTGCCAGCACGCGATAGGCGGCGGCCTTGCCTATCTCCAGGCTCTTTGGTCCCGAATTTCCGGCTTCGCTCATACGCCCGTAAAGCTCCAAATGGCCGCGCCCGAAGGCGGCCGATTCCTGCGCATAGTCTCGCCCGCGCTGCAATGCGTCGTCAATGTCGCGAGAGGGGCCGATGAGGTGGGAGGCTGGAACAATGACCCGTTCCGGGCTCGTTAGGGCTGCTTCCTTCCGGACCTGACCCGGTTGGCGAGTGGATCGTCCACCACCAACCTCCCGCTTTCCATATCGGCAATTGCGCGACGAAATGCAAGTGCGCCGCAGAAATCGCAAAAATATGGAATTGGCGCACCAAAGCGTGAGGGGCGCAATGATTCGCTTGCAGCCCCCCTGCCGCCGCTCTAGCGTTCCTGCGTTTGAGGAAAACAAGAAAAGCAAGGGAAACGCCGATGCTGCCGGGCCTGAAGGCCGGATTCACGCTGGACGCACGGCTGGAGGCGGACAGCGAGCAGTTGATGTGGCTTGGGCTGTGCGAGCTGCGGGTGATGAACGACCGCCGCTGGCCATGGCTGCTGCTGGTGCCGCAGCGGCCGGGCGCGGAGGAAATCCACGACATGACGCCGCTTGACCAGGCGATGCTGACCTTCGAGACCAATATGGTGGCGCAGGCGCTGAAGAAAGCGACCGGCTGCACCAAGATCAACACCGGCGCGCTCGGCAACATCGTGCGCCAGTTGCACATCCATGTCATCGCGCGTTCTGAAGGCGATCCCGGCTGGCCAGGTCCTGTGTGGGGACATGGCCTGCGAGAGCCCTATCAGCGTTCCGACTTGCGACGGTTTGCCGAAACGATCAAGGCGGCGCTATAAGCGTTCCCCGTGTCCATCCCTCAACATATTCCAGAGTCCCATGAGCTTCCGCCTGTTTGACGCGCCTTTGCGCGAGCCGAGCCAGTTCGTCGGCTTCGCCGGCAACACGATCGACCGGCAGTCCGAGAACCGCGCCGACGATTCGGTCGACAAGGCGCTGGCCGATCCGGCGACGCGGCTGCTTCTGATGCATGGCGGCCGGCTCTATCTGAAGCTCGGCGATGGCGGCGCTCTCGATCCCTGGTTCGGTGCGACCGAGAGCGAGCCCTTCAAGGTTTCCCTGGCGCAAGGCATCCTGCTCGGTTTTTCCGAACGAGGACCGGTGCTGGCCGTGCCCGCGGGCGTCGAACCCGAACAGCTTCCGGAAACAGTCAAGGCCATCGACTACCGCTCGGTCTACATGCAAGGGCTGATCGACGAGGCGGCGGCCGGCGCGATGGCGCAAGGGGCGGCTTTGCTCGCCTGGCATGCCAGCCATCGCTTCTGCAGCAAATGCGGCACGGAATCGCAGATGCGGGCCGGCGGCTACAAGCGGCATTGCCCGAATTGCGGCACCGAACATTTTCCGCGCACCGACCCGGTGGCGATCATGCTGACGGCGACGCGGGAGAAGTGCCTGCTCGGGCGCGGCCGTCATTTCGCGCCGGGCATGTATTCGGCCCTCGCCGGCTTCATCGAGCCGGGCGAGACGATCGAGGCGGCGGTGCGCCGCGAGACGCTGGAGGAGGCCGGCATCCGGCTTGGCCGCGTCGTCTACCACGCCAGCCAGCCCTGGCCGTTTCCCTATTCGCTGATGATCGGCTGCTTCGGCGAGCCGCTCAATGACGATATCCAGGCCGACCTCAACGAGCTTGAGGACTGCCGCTGGTTTTTTCGCGACGAGGTGCGCCGGATGCTGGAAAGGACGCACCAGGACAATCTGATCACGCCGCCGAAAGGCGCCATTGCGCATCACCTCATCCGCGCCTGGGTCGATTCAGAATGATGGCAGCGAACACCTAAAGACATTGCAGGAGCAGGACATGATCCGTCACACCGTCGTTTTCACGCTGAAGCATCCGCCGCATTCGCTGGAGGAAAAGCGGTTCCTGGTCGACGCCAAGAGGATCCTCACCGCGATCAGGGGCGTCACGCATTTCGAGCAATTGCGGCAGATCAGCCCCAAGAACGACTATCGTTTCGGCTTCTCGATGGAGTTCGCCGACCAGGCCGCCTACACCAGGTACAACGACCATCCAGACCATGTCGCCTTCGTGCGCGACCGCTGGGTGCCGGAGGTCGAGACCTTCATGGAGATTGACTATGTGCCGCTGGGCGCGGTGATCTAGTCCGCAACCTTCCACTGTTCACGCGACTCGCTGGCCGGATAGACGCCGAGAATGCGCACTTCGCGCGAGAAGAAACGAAGCTCGTCCAGCGCCAGCTTGACCAGCGGATCGTCGGGATGGCCCTCGATGTCGGCGTAAAACAGCGTCGCCGTGAAAGCGCCCAGCTGGTAGCTCTCCAGCTTGGTCATGTTGATGCCGTTGGTGGCAAACCCGCCCATGGCCTTGTAGAGCGCGGCCGGCACGTTGCGGACGCGGAAGATGAAGGTCGTCATCATCTTGACGTCGGGCGACGGGCGCTCGGCCCATTGCTTGTTCTTGGTCAGGACGACAAAGCGGGTGACGTTCGAGTCGGTGTCCTCGACGTTTTGCTCGATGATATCGAGCCCGTAGAGGGTCGCGGCCAGGGCCGGCGACAGCGCCGCCATGCTGCGGTCCTTGACCTCGGAGACCATTTTGGCGGCGCCGGCCGTGTCGCCGGCGACGATCGCCTTCCAACCGTTCTTGCGAACGTATTTGCGGCACTGGCCAAGCGCATGGATGTGGCTGTGCACCGTCTTGATCTCGTCGCGCTTGACGCCTGGCAGCACCATCAGCTGGAAATGGATCGGCAGGAAATATTCGCCGACGATGTGCAGCTTCGATTCCGGCAGGAGATGATGGATATCGGCGACGCGCCCGGCAATGGTGTTCTCGATCGGGATCATGGCGAGGTCGGCCTTGTTGGTCTCGACCGCGTTGAAGGCATCCTCGAAGGTCGGGCAGGGCAACGGCTCCATCGAAGGAAACATGTTGCGGCTGGCGGTGTCGGAATTGGCGCCCGGCTCGCCCTGGAAGGATATTCTGTTGGTCTTTTCAGGCATGCCGATATCTCAGGTTGAAAGGATTGTTCTGGCGCGTTCGAGGTCTTCAGGCGTGTCGACGCCGAGCGGCAGCGACTGGACGATCTCGGCGTCGATGCGCATGCCGGCTTCCAGCGCCCGCAACTGTTCCAGCCGCTCGCGCCGTTCGAGCGGCGACGGCTTCAGCGCGACGAAACGCTCGAGTGCTTCGCGGCGATAGGCGTAGAGGCCGACATGATGGTAGAGCGGCCCCTCGCCCCAAGGCGCCGTGGCACGGGTGAAATAGAGCGCCCTCAGCCTGCTGCCGGAAAGCGGCGAGCCGACGATCTTGACGACATTGGGATTGGTCTTTTCCTCATCGCGGACGATCTCGACGCCGAGCGTGGCGATATCCACCGCACTGTCCTCGAAAGGCCTGAGCGACGCGGCGATGATCCGGGGATCGATGGTCGGCAGGTCGCCCTGCACATTGACGATGGTTTCGACCTTGCGCCCGGGGTCGAGCGCGACCAGCGCCTCGTGGATGCGGTCGGAGCCGGATTCATGATCCATGCGCGTCATCACGGCCTCGAAACCGTGCGCGCGCACGGCTTGCGCCACGCTTTGCGTGTCGGTCGCCACCACCACCCGGCCAAGGCCGGCTTCGGCGGCGCGGCGGGCGACATGGACGATCATCGGGGCGCCGGCGATGTCGGCCAGCGGCTTGCCCGGCAGGCGGGTCGAAGCCATGCGGGCCGGGATCAGGATCAGCGTGGACATTTCGGGTGCAAGGCGTCTCGAAAGAGGACAGGGAAAGTGGCAAAAGGTCTCACTGGAAGCGCCCTTATAGGTGTTGCAACGCCGCAGCAAAAGACCTAGTTTCCGCCCGATTTGACCGCCCTGGCAGGACGGTCACGATACCGACGGACGGAGTGGACGGTTCTGTCCGCCGGAAAAGGGAGCAAGGGGCGTATGGATTCCAACGAAGTCAACAAACTGCTCGCCGGATTGCTCGGAACCGTTTTCGTCGTCTTCTCGGTCGGCATTGTGTCCGATGCGCTGTTTGCGTCGCCGGCGCCGGAAAAGCCTGGTTTCGCCATCGAGGCCGCCGAGCCCGCCGAAGGCGGTCCGGCCGCGCCTGCCGC
This sequence comes from Mesorhizobium sp. WSM4833, assembly GCF_055811095.1. NCBI lineage: Bacteria > Pseudomonadati > Pseudomonadota > Alphaproteobacteria > Hyphomicrobiales > Phyllobacteriaceae > Mesorhizobium > Mesorhizobium sp. WSM4833. The sequence continues at coordinate 272,741 of NZ_JBVVQG010000003.1, read as the reverse complement.
CGCGGCCAAGCCGATCGCCGATCTGCTGGCGACCGCCAATGTCGAGCAGGGTGCTGCCGTCTTCAAGAAGTGCCAGGCCTGCCATTCCGGCGAAAAGGGCGGCCCCAACAAGGTCGGCCCGGACCTGTGGGACCTCGTTGACCGCCCGGTCGCCGAGCATGAAGGCTTTGCCTATTCGGCCGGCATGAAGGAATTCTCCAAGGGCGGCACCGAGAAGTGGACCTACGACAACATCAACCACTTCATCACCTCGCCGAAGAAGTTCGTGAAGGGCACCGCCATGGGCTTCGCCGGCCTGCCCAAGGACGAGGACCGCGCCAACGTCATCGCCTATCTGCGCACGCTGTCCGACAATCCCAAGCCGCTGCCGGCACCGGGGGCTGCCGCCGATGCAGGCGCCAAGCCTGCCGATGCAGCCGCTCCGGCAAAGCCGGCTGAGGGTGCCGCGCCGGCCGCTCCCGCCGCCCCGGCTCCGGCCGCACCGGCACCGGCGCCTGCCCAATAATTTCTATATCATCTCAACGACCTTGAAAAAGCCGGGTTCAGCCCGGCTTTTTTATTGGGAAAACCGCATAGGCGGCGACAAAGCCGCGCATGACGGTTTTCACGAGCGCCAAATCATCTAGATTGCCCATGAACGGGCATCGCGAAGAGGATAGTGCATGACGGTTGGCCGAACGCTTCTCAAGTCGTTGCTGGCGGCAGCCCTTCTGGCGGCGGGATTGCAGGCTGCCCGCGCCGACGAATGGCGCACCACCTCATCGCTGATCGGCGAGTCCAAATACGGCGCCAATTTCCAGCACTACGATTACGTCAATCCGAACGCGCCCAAGGGCGGCACGCTGAACTCGGTGGTGCCAGGCACATTCGACAGTTTCAATCCCTATGTCGTCCAGGGATCACCGGCCGCCGGCCTGGTCGGGTTCGGCGGCGGCCTGCTCTACGACACGCTGATGGAGCAGGCGACCGATGAAGGCAGCACCAGCCATCCGCTGATCGCCGATGCCTACAAATATCCTGATGACTATTCCTCCGCGACTTACCGGCTCGATCCGCGCGCCAAATGGCATGACGGCCAGCCGATCACCGTCGATGACGTGATCTGGTCGTTCCAGGTGCTCAAGGCCAACAGCCCGCAATACAGCCGCTATTTCGAGAATGTCACCGATGCGGTGGCGATTTCGGAGCGCGAGGTGGAGTTCCATTTCAACCAGAAGGGCAATCGCGAACTGCCCAAGATCATCGGCGACCTCGCAGTGCTGCCGAAACATTGGTGGGAAGGCACCGATGCCAACGGCAAGAAACGCGACGTGACCAAGCCGACCCTGGAAATCCCGCTCGGTTCGGCGGCCTACAAGATCGCCAGCTTCAAGCCGGGCTCGGAGATCATCTGGCAGCGTGTGCCGGACTACTGGGCGGCCAAGCTGCCGGTGAAGATCGGCCGCGAGAACTTCGACACCCGACGCTACACCTATATCCTCGACGACAATGCTGCCTGGCTCGCCTTCACCAAAGGCGGACTGGAAGACATCAACCGCGAATACAGTTCGCGTAAGTGGGCGACGGCTTACAATTTCCCGGCATTCCAGGCCGGCGATGTCATCAAGAAGGATTTCCAGACCCAGGCGCCGCAACCGATGCAGGGTTTCGTCCTCAACCAGCGGCGGCCGCTGTTCCAGGACCGGCTGGTGCGTGAGGCGCTGACCATCCCATTCGATTTCGAGAGCATGAACCGCACCCTGTTCTTCGGCTTCAACACCCGTACATCGAGCTATTTCCAGGGCACAGAACTGGCGTCGAGCGGCCTGCCGCAAGGCAAGGAACTGGAGATCCTGGAAAAATACCGCGACAAGCTGCCGCCCGAACTTTTCACCCAGGAATTCAAGCTGCCGGTCTATGATTCGCCGCAGGCGGAACGGAAGTACCTGAAACAGGCAGTCGATCTCTTCGCCAAGGCGGGCTGGGTGATCAAGGGCGGCAAGATGGTCAATGCCAAGACCGGCGCGCCGTTCAAGTTCGAGATCCTCGGCTGGAACGACACTGACCAGGTGATCGCCAGTCCCTACATCGCCAATCTGCGCAAGATCGGTGTCGATGCCACTTTGCGCATCATCGACCAGACGCAGTACATCAACCGCGTCAACAATTTTGATTTCGATGTCGTCACAGGCATCCTCCAGCAGTCGGAATCGCCGGGCAACGAGCAACGCGACTTCTGGAGCTCGAAAGCTGCCGATTCGCCCGGTTCGCGCAATCTGATGGGCATCAAGGATCCGACCATCGACGCGCTGGTCGATCGCATCATCTTCGCCACCGATCGCGACGATCTCGTCGCCGCCACCCATGCGCTCGACCGCATCCTGCTGTGGAACTTCTATGTCTTGCCGCAATATCACCGGTCGGCGGTGTGGCTGGCCTATTGGGACAAGTTCAAATTCCCCGACAAGCAGCCCGCCTATGTCGGTGCCGACATCGATTCCTGGTGGATCGACCCGGACAAGGAGAAGGCGCTGGCGGCCAAATACAAGGGCGGCAATTGATGGCGGCCCTGCCCCGCCGCGACTTTCTCGCCCTGGGCAGTGCCGCGGCAGCCGCTGCCCTGTTGCCCGGCCGGGCCTTCGCCGACATTGCGACCGGCATCAAGCTGCATGGCCTGTCGGCCTTCGGCGACCTCAAATACAAGCCCGATTTCGCGCATTTCGACTACGTAAATCCGGACGCGCCCAAGGGCGGCCAGATGAATTTCGCGCCGCCGAACGCAACCCTCAATCAGAGCTTCCTGACCTTCAACACGTTGAATTTCCTGGTGTTGAAGGGGGAGGCGCCGCCGCGCGCCGAACTCTGTTTCGATTCGCTGATGACAAGCGCGCTCGATGAGCCGGATGCAGTCTATGGCCTGCTTGCCGAAACCGTTACCCTGTCGCCAGACCGCAACGGTTTCCGCTTCGTGCTGCGACCGCAAGCGCGTTTCCACGACGGCTCGCCGCTGACCGCGCAAGACGTTGTCTTTGCGCTGAAGCTCTATAAGGACAAGGGCCATCCGAACCTTTCCCAGGCGTTGCGGTACATGACCGACGTGGTTGCGGTCGATCCCACCACCGTCGATCTCACCCTCAACGGCAAGCAGTCGGCGCAAAACGTCCTTGCGATCGTGGGGATGCCTATCGTCTCCAAGGCCTTTTACACGGCCAATGATTTCGATGCTTCGACCATGACGCCGCCGCTTGGCTCGGGACCCTACAAGATTGGACGCGTGGCGGCCGGACAGACGGTCGAATATGACCGCGTCGCCGATTATTGGGGCCGCGATCTCCCGGTGAACCGCGGCCTCTACAATTTCGACCGCATCCGCATCGACTTCTATCTTGACCGGCAGGCGGCTTTCGAGGCCTTCAAGAAAGGCGACACGCATTTTCGCGAGGAATTCACCTCACGGGTATGGGCGACCGGATACGACTTTCCGGCGCTGAAGGACGGCAAGGTCCTCAAACGGGAATTTCCCGGCGAGAAGACGCCTGACATGCAGAGCGTCGCGCTGAACCAGCGTCGTCCGCAATTCCGCGATGAGAGGGTGCGGCGGGCGATCGCCAGATGTTTCGATTTCGAATGGATGAAGCGGGCCTTGTTTTACGGCTCCTACGAGCGTTCTCAATCGAACTTCGAACGATCGGATTACAAGGCCGAAGGCCTGCCCTCGCCTGACGAATTGGCCCTGCTGGAGCCATTCCGGGCCGAGTTGCCGGCAGAGGTTTTCGGTGAAGCGGTAACACAGCCCCTGTCCGACGGTTCGGGCCATGACCGCAAGCTGCTGGGCGAGGCTTCGAGACTGCTTGCGCAAGCCGGCTGGAAGCGCGACGGAAGTTTCGTCGTCAATGACAAGGGTGAGCGGCTGCGGGTCGAAATGCTGGCGGAGGACGATGGCATCGTTCGTATCTACACCCCGTGGTCGGAGAATATGAAGGCGATCGGGATCGACGCATCGATCCGGCAAATCGATTCGGCGCAGTATGAGCAGCGGCACAGCAATTACGACTTCGATCTTGCCTTGCTGCATTGGTCGATCGGGGCGACGCCGACTGACGACAGCCTGCAGATGCTCTATGATTCCCGCATGGCGAAAATCCCGGGGCAACGCAACTATCCGGGCACCGAAAGCAAGGCCATCGACGCCCTGATCGCGGCAGCAGCCAAGGCGAAAGACCGTATAGAACTCGTCACGGCGCTCAGAGCGCTCGACCGGGTCTTGCGCGCGCGGCTGGACTGGATTCCAACATACTATCTGGCGAATCACCGCGTCGCCTATTGGGACATGTTCGGCTTTGTCGAACAGAAGCCTGATTTCGGCTTTCCGGTCGAGACGCTGTGGTGGTTCGATAAGGGCAAGGCGGCAAGAATTGGCAAAGGCTGAGATGTTCGCTCAACGAGGGCAGAAGGCCTGATGGGCGCCTATATCCTGCGCCGCATCCTGTTGATGATCCCGACGCTGTTCGGCATCATGGCGATATCCTTCGCCGTCATCCAGTTCGCCCCCGGCGGTCCGGTCGAACAGGTCATCGCCCGGCTGACCAATCAGGGCGGCAGCGACCGCCTCGGCGGTGGTGGCGGCGACGCGGGTGCCGGCGGCAATTTCGATGCCGCCGGTGACGTCAGCTCGAAATATCGCGGTGCGCAGGGGCTCGATCCGGAATTCATCAAGAAGCTGGAAAAGCAGTTCGGCTTCGACAAGCCGCCGCTCGAGCGCTTCGGCATGATGCTGTGGAACTATGCCCGCTTCGATTTCGGCGACAGCTATTTCCGCGACATTTCGGTGCTCGACCTGATCCTGGAAAAAATGCCGGTGTCGATCTCGATCGGGCTGTGGATCACGCTGTTGTCCTATTTGATCTCGATCCCGCTCGGCATCCGCAAGGCGGTCAAGGACGGCACTCCCTTCGACGTCTGGACCAGCGGCGTCGTCATTGTCGGCTATGCCATTCCGGGCTTCCTGTTCGGCATCATGCTGATGGTGCTGTTTGCCGGCGGGTCTTTCTGGGACTGGTTTCCGTTGCGCGGCCTCACCTCGGACAATTGGGATCAATTGTCGTGGTGGGGAAAGATCGTCGACTATTTCTGGCACATGACATTGCCGCTGACCGCGCTGGTGCTGTCGGCCTTCGCCACCACGACGCTGCTGACCAAGAACTCGTTCCTCGAAGAAATCCGCAAACAGTATGTGGTGACGGCGCGGGCCAAGGGCCTGTCGGAACGGCAGGTGCTCTACGGCCACGTCTTCCGCAACGCCATGCTGATCGTCATCGCCGGTTTTCCCGGCGCCTTCATCTCGGCCTTCTTCACCGGCTCGCTGCTGATCGAGAACATCTTCTCCCTCGATGGCCTCGGCCTGCTCGGCTTCCGGTCGGTGGTCGAGCGCGACTATCCGGTGGTGTTCGCCAATCTCTACATCTTCTCGCTGCTCGGGCTGTTCGTCGGGCTCTTGTCCGACCTGCTCTACACCTGGGTCGATCCGCGCATCGATTTCGAGCGGAGAGACGTCTGATGTCGGAGGCTACAGTCCCCGTCGACGCGGCACCCGCGCGGATCAAGCGGCCGTTTCTGTCGCCGCTCAACAAGCGCCGCCTGCAGAACTTCAAAGCCAACCGCCGCGGCTACTGGTCGCTGTGGATTTTCCTCGTCCTGTTCGTGCTGTCGCTGTTTTCCGAGTTCATCGCCAACGACAAGCCGATCATCGCTTCCTACAAGGGCGAAATCCTGTTTCCGGTGCTGGTCGCCTACCCCGAGGAAAAATTCGGCGGCTTCTATGCCGTCACCGATTATCGCGACCCGGTCATCCAGGACGAGATCAACGCCAATGGCTGGATGATCTGGCCGCCGGTGCGCTACTCCTATCAGACCGTCAACAACGCTATTCCCGAAGCAGCACCGGCCAGGCCGTCGTGGCAGTATGACGCCAAGACACGCTGCAACCAGTATCCGCAGGGTGCTGCCGACCCCGCCTGCATCGTCGGCAACTGGAATTGGCTCGGCACCGACGACCAGGCGCGCGACGTGCTGGCGCGCGTCATCTACGGCTTCCGCATTTCGGTGCTGTTCGGCCTGATCCTGACCGCCGGCTCCGCCTTGATCGGCGTCGCGGCCGGCGCCGTGCAAGGCTATTTCGGCGGCTGGACGGATCTCTTGTTCCAGCGTTTCATCGAGATCTGGTCCGCCATCCCGGTGCTCTATCTCCTGCTCATCGTCGCCGCCATCCTGCCGCCGGGCTTCTTCATCCTGCTCGGCCTGATGCTGCTGTTTTCCTGGGTGGCGCTGGTCGGCGTGGTGCGGGCCGAGTTCCTGCGCGCCCGCAATTTCGAATATGTCAACGCGGCCCGGGCGCTCGGCGTGCCCAACCGCACCATCATGTTCCGGCACCTGCTGCCCAATGCCATGGTGGCGACATTGACCTTCATGCCCTTCCTGCTCTCGGGCTCGATCTCGACGCTGACCTCGCTCGACTACCTCGGCTTTGGCCTGCCGCCCGGCTCCGCCTCGCTCGGCGAATTGCTCAAGCAGGCGCAGCGCAACCTCAATGCGCCGTGGCTCGGCATTTCCGGCTTCGTCGTCATCTCGCTGATGCTGTCGCTGCTGGTCTTCGTCGGCGAGGCGACGCGCGACGCCTTCGATCCGCGCAAGACGTTCCGATGAGCGAAGCCCCCTTGCTCAGCGTACAGGACCTCAGCGTCGCCTTCAGCCAGGGCGGCGGCCAGTCGACGGCTGTCGACCACATCTCGTTCGACATCGCCAAGGGCGAGACGGTGGCGCTGGTCGGCGAATCCGGCTCCGGCAAATCGGTCTCGGCGCTTTCGGTGCTGAAGCTTTTGCCCTATCCAAGCGCCAGCCACCCCTCGGGAAAGATCGTGTTCCAGGGCAACGACCTGCTGGCGATGGGCGAGAAGCAGTTGCGGCAGGTGCGCGGCAACAAAATCACCATGATCTTCCAGGAGCCGATGACCTCGCTCAATCCGCTGCACACGATCGAGCATCAAATCGTCGAGATCCTGAAGCTGCACCAAGGCATGGCCGACCGCCCCGCCAAGGAGCGCACGCTGGCCCTGCTCAACGAGGTTGGCATCCGCGATCCGCACAAGCGCCTCGATGCCTATCCACACCAGTTGTCCGGGGGCCAGCGCCAGCGCGTGATGATCGCCATGGCGCTGGCCAACGAGCCCGAACTTCTGATCGCCGACGAGCCGACGACGGCGCTCGACGTCACCGTTCAGGCGCAGATCCTCGAACTGCTGGCCGGCTTGAAGAGCCGCAAGGGCATGTCGATGCTGTTCATCACCCATGATCTCGGCATCGTGCGCAAGATTGCCGACCGCGTCTGCGTGATGACCAAGGGCAAGATCGTCGAGACCGGCCCGACCAAGGAGATCTTCGCCAATCCGCAGCATGCCTACACAAGGCATCTGCTGGCGGCCGAGCCGAAGGGCAAGCCGCCGGCCGCCAATGCCGACGCCAAGCCGGTCATGACCGGCAAGGACATAAAGGTCTGGTTCCCGATCAAGCAGGGCTTCTTCCGCCGCACCGTCGACAATGTGAAGGCAGTGGACGGCATCGATGTCACCGTGCGCGCCGGCCAGACGCTCGGCGTGGTCGGCGAATCCGGCTCCGGCAAGACGACGCTCGGCTTGGCGCTGGCGCGCATGATCTCGTCGACCGGCACGATCCAGTTCAACGGTCGCGACATCAACCAGCTGTCCTTCAATGCCATGCGGCCGCTCAGGCGCGAATTGCAGATCGTCTTCCAGGATCCGTTCGGCTCGCTCAGCCCGCGCATGTCGATCGCCGAGATCATCGAGGAAGGCCTCAAGATCCACGAGCCGAAGCTGTCGCCCGACGAGCGCGACGACAAGGTGGCCGCCGTGCTGAAGGAGGTCGGGCTCGATCCGGCGACACGCAACCGCTACCCGCACGAGTTTTCCGGCGGCCAGCGCCAGCGCGTCGCCATCGCACGCGCCATGGTGCTCAACCCGCGCTTCGTCATGCTGGACGAGCCGACATCGGCACTCGACATGAGCGTGCAGGCGCAGGTCGTCGACCTGCTGCGCAGCCTGCAGGCCAAGCACGACCTCGCCTATCTCTTCATCAGCCATGATTTGAAAGTCATCCGCGCGCTCGCCAACGACGTCATCGTCATGCGCAATGGCAGGATCGTCGAAGCCGGCCCTTCCCAGCAGATTTTTGAAAATCCGCAAACCGACTATACTCGGGCGCTGATCTCGGCCGCCTTCAAGATCGAGACGGCACCGGTCGGCATCGTCAGCGAGTGACTTGCGTAAAGAGGGACTAAAGGACCGCAATGGAAAAAGGCCGCATCCTGCTTGCCGTCACCGGCTTTCATCCGCAGCGCTGGCGCGACCTGCTGTCGGCCGAACGCGAGGTGGTGCTGGAGCCGGACGGCGCCAGCGACCCGTCGATCACCTATGCCGTGGTGTGGAAGCAGAAGCCGAACATCCTGGCGTCGCTGCCCAATCTGCGCGCCATCTTCTCGATCGGCGCCGGCGTCGACCATATCTTCGCCGATCCCGGCTTGCCCGACGTGCCGATCGTCAAAATCGTTGCCGACAACCTCACCCAGTACATGACCGAATATGTCGTCTGGCGGGTGCTCGACCATCACCGCCAGGGCCTGCTCTACCGGTCGCAGCAGTCGAAGAAGATCTGGCATGAGCCGCAGCAGAGGCCTGCCGGTGACATTTCGGTCGGCATCATGGGCCTCGGCAGTCTCGGCCGCGCCGCGGCCTCGGTGCTGCTCTCGCTCGGCTTTGCCGTCAATGGCTGGTCGCGCAGCGACAAGGCCATGCAAGGCGTCGCGACCTATTCCGGCGAAGCTGGATTGATCCCCTTCCTCAAGGCAACCGACATCCTGGTGGTGCTTCTGCCGCTGACGCCGGAGACCAAGGGCATCATCAACTACGGCGTGCTGAAGGAGCTGCGGAAACGCAACGGCCTCGGCGGCTCGGTGCTGATCAATGCCGGGCGTGGCCGCCTGCAGAAGGATGCCGACATTTTGCGGGCGCTGGATGACGGCACGTTGAAGGAGGCAAGCCTCGACGTGTTCGAGGTCGAACCGCTGCCGAAGACCAGTCCGCTGTGGGGGCATCCGAAAGTGTTCGTGACGCCACATGCGGCGGCGACCTCCGATCCGGTGCATCTGGCGCCGATCATGCTGCGCCAGATGGACGCCTTCGAACGCGGCGAAAAGCTCGACAATCTGGTGGACCGCAAGGCGGGGTACTAGCTAGCCGGGCAGAGCAAGCTTCTTCTGCTTGTTTGGCTGGCCGCAGTCGCGTCGATCGATCGACCGGTTCATGGCATCGATCTCACCGCTCGCCTTGTCGGTATCGCGCTTGGCCTTCGAGCGCATGTCCGGCGTGAACGGGCCGAAGCCCATCGCCGGATTGGAGAAGGTCGGCTTGGCCTTGATCGGCAGGTTGTATTGCTGCGCCAAGCCATTGCGCTGCGCCAGCAACTGGTCGCACGGCACGTTGTCATATTGCAGGGACGACTGGATGTTCGCATCCTGCTGTTCCGACATCGAAGTGCCACCGACACAGCCGGCGGTCAGCAGGCAAGAGGCCAAGATCATCATGTTCCAGCGCATCGGCTATGCTCCTCCTGATATCCCGCCCTGACGCGAGCAGATGCCAAATATCAGTCGCGCATGCAAATCGGACTTTTTCACAGCAGGAATATTTGCGAGGCGGCGAGGCTGCCCCTCCGCAGGCGCGCGGCTGACGGAGCATCAAACGAAAAACCCGCCTGTCCGGCGGGTCACTGGCGCAAATCACCACCATGGGCGAAAATGTACCATAGCTGAGGGCAGGGTGTCAAGAAAAAATTCCTATCGCACCCGACGAAAAGCTGCCGACACCGCCGACCGGCTGCCGTCAGGTCCTTTGTTCAGCTGAGTTCGGAGCCCTGGCCACAACGACCAACCCGTTGACGTGTTCCCCGCGATCCTGCCGGATCGCGGTTGGTTCCAGTGACAGGACCGAAAGCCCGTTGGCGGCCAGCACGTCGAGCACATAGCGTTGCGCATGCGCATAGCGGCGAGACGGCAGCAGCGCAAAATCGCCATCGCCAGCCAGCGTCTCGACGGAAAACGCGAACAGGCCATCCGTGGCCAGCAGGCCGGCAATCGTCTTCACCACGCCGCCCAGCGCACCGACATAGATGAAAACATCGGCCACCGTCACCAGATCGGCTTTCGGACCGGCATAGGAAAAATCCCGCAGATCGGCCTTGTCGAGGAAATCGTAGACGCCCTTGGCCCGCGCCTTTCTCAGCATTTTGGCCGAAATGTCATACCCCTCCAGCCGGTCGACGATCGGCCGCAGCCTCTGCCCCATCAGGCCTGTGCCGCAGCCGAGATCGAGCGCCAGCGCGAAGCGGCCCGGCCTTGCCGCTCGAATGGCCTGGTCGAGCATCCCAGGCAGGCGGTAACCCAGCCTGCCGACCAGGGACTCGTCGAAGCTCTCGGCATAATGGTCGAACAAGGTCTCGACGAAGGCGCTGGGGAGCGCATCGACCGCCGGCGCCTTGCCGATCAATTGCAGGTTCAGTGCAGCGCCTTGACGATCCGATGGATCGAGTTGCAACGACATCGTCCACGCCTGTGCGGCCAGATCCGCCGCGCCCGCCGCCTGCTGCATCTCGCCGAGGCGAAACCAGCCCATCGCCCATTGCGGCGTTATTTCCAGCGCACCGAGCAGCAATTCCGCCGCCGCCGCATGATCGCCATCAGCGTGCAGCATCTCGGCATAGTCGGCGCGGCGATCGGCGTTCAAGTCGCCTGACGAGGCCTGAAGCGGTTTCATGGCGGCGGGTCCTGCCGGCGGATCGAGCCGGCGGTGCTCTATGCGGGAGTCAGCAGTGACTTACAACAGGCTTCCCGCCGCGGAATTATATCCTATCTTGGAGACCATGCGCACCAGTGTTCTGCTTCACCCCCGGCCCGAGGGCCTCTATTGCCCGCCGGGCGATTTCTTCATCGACCCGGTGCGGCCGGTCAACCGGGCACTGATCACGCATGGCCATTCCGACCACGCGCGTTCCGGCCACCGCTCGGTGCTGGCGACGCAGCAGACGCTCGACATTATGGGGCTGCGCTACGGTGAGGATTTCGCTGGAACAACACAAGCGGCAAGGCTCGGCGAGACGATTGCCCTCGATGGCGTCAGCGTCAGCTTCCATCCGGCCGGCCATGTGCTGGGCTCGGCGCAGATAGCGGTCGAGCATCAGGGCACGCGCATCGTCGCTTCCGGCGACTACAAGCGGCAGAGGGACGCGACCTGCGCGCCATTCGAGCCGATCCCGTGCGATGTGTTCATCACCGAAGCGACGTTCGGCCTGCCGGTGTTTCGCCATCCCCCGGACACCGAAGAAATCGCCCGCCTGCTGAAATCGGCCGCGCAGTTCCCTGAACGCTCGCATCTGGTCGGCGCCTATGCGCTGGGCAAGGCGCAACGGGTGATGCGGCTGTTGCGCGACGCCGGCTACGACAGGCCGCTCTACATCCATGGCGCGCTGGCCAAACTCAGTGAGTACTACCAGAGCCAAGGCATCGATCTCGGCACCCTCGAACCGGCGACCGTCGAAAGCGGCGGCAAGGATGATTTTGCCGGCGCCATCGTCGTCGGCCCGCCTTCGGCCTTCGCGGATCGCTGGGCGCGGCGGTTTCCCGATCCGATCTCGTGCTTTGCGTCAGGCTGGATGCGCATCCGCCAGCGCGCCAAGCAGGGCGGCGTCGAACTGCCGCTGATCATCTCGGACCATGCCGACTGGGATGAGCTGACCGCCACCATCAAGGAGACCGGAGCCGAAGAGGTCTGGGTGACGCATGGCCGCGAGGAGGCGCTGGTGCGCTGGTGCGAACTCGAAGGCATCGCGGCAAAGCCACTGCACCTGGTGGGCTACGAGGACGAGGGCGATTGAAGCCATGAACCGCTTCGCCGAACTTCTCGACCGCCTGGTGCTAACGCCGTCGCGCAATGGCAAGCTGACCTTGCTGACCGACTATTTCCGCAGCGTCGAGGATCCCGATCGCGGCCTGGCGCTGGCTGCCATCACTGGCGATCTCCACATCGCCGCGGTCAAGCCGGCGATGCTGCGCATGCTCGTCACCGAGCGCATGGATCCGGTGCTGTTCGGCTATTCCTACGACTATGTCGGCGATCTCGCCGAAACGGTGTCGCTGGTCTGGCCGCAAACGCCCGGAAACACCCCGAACCGCGAGCCGACGCTTGGCGAGGTCGTGGCCAAACTGCAGGCGGCAAGCCGCTCCGACGGACCGAAGGTGCTGGCAGGGCTGCTCGACAGCGCCGGCATCTCGGCACGCTTTGCCATCATCAAGCTGGTCACCGGCGGCCTGCGCATCGGCGTGTCGGCGCGTCTGGCCAAACAGGCGCTGGCGGATTTCGGCAAGGTCGAGGTCGCCGAGATCGAGGAGCTCTGGCACGGGCTGTCACCGCCTTACACAGCGCTGTTCGCCTGGCTGGAAGGCAAGGCCGAAAAGCCCAGGAACACGGCGTTGGCATTGTTTCGCCCGGTGATGCTGTCGAACCCGGTCGGCGACGGCGATCTCGAAAAGCTCGATCCGGCCGATTATGCCGCCGAATGGAAATGGGACGGCATCCGTGTCCAGGCGGTGGCGGAGGGCGGCATCCGCCGGCTCTATTCGCGCACCGGCGATGACGTTTCGGGCGCCTTTCCGGACCTCGCCGAGGCCATGCATTTTTCCGCAACGCTGGACGGCGAACTGCTTGTCGGCGATCCCCGGGAGGCGACGGGAACCTTCTCCGATCTGCAGCAACGGCTGAATCGCAAGACGGTGGCACCGAAGATGCAGCAGCAATACCCGGCCTTCATGCGCTGCTACGATCTGCTCCAGGTCGGCGGCGAGGATTTGCGCGCGCTGTCGTTTCGCGAACGGCGCGGCCGGCTGGAAAGCTTTGTCGCGACACTCGACCCGAGCCGTTTCGATCTGTCGCCATTCGTCGACTTCACGGACTGGCAAACGCTGGAGGAACTGCGCCGGGCGCCGCCGCATCCGATCATCGAAGGCGTCATGCTGAAGCGCTGGGACTCAGCCTATGTCGCCGGCCGGCCGAAAGGTCCGTGGTTCAAGTGGAAACGCGATCCGCACACAGTGGACGCGGTGCTGATGTATGCGCAGCGCGGCCACGGCAAGCGGTCGAGCTTCTATTCCGACTATACGTTCGGTGTCTGGACAGGTGCCGAAGGCGAAGAGGAACTGGTACCGGTCGGCAAGGCCTATTTCGGCTTCACCGACGAGGAACTGAAGCAGATCGACAAATATGTCCGCGACAACACGATCGAGCGTTTCGGGCCGGTGCGCTCGGTGCGGGCCGACCGCGACAACGGCCTGGTGCTGGAAGTCGCCTTCGAAGGACTGAACCGCTCGACCCGGCACAAATCCGGCGTCGCCATGCGCTTTCCCCGCATTTCGCGATTGCGCTGGGACAAGCCGGCCAACGAGGCCGACCGCATCGAAACGCTGCAGGCGCTGCTCGACCGCTAATTTCGCGCGTGCAGGGTTCGCTATGGCTCGATCGAAACGCGGATTTCGTAGATGTCGGCGGCCTTGCCCTGCTTGTCGAAGTCGGAATTGATGGCAATGGTGCCGGCCGAGCCCGGATGCTTGTCGGGAAACTGCACGTCGAACAGATATTCGTTCTGCTGCTGGCCGACCGCATAGCGCTTGCGGCCGCAGTCGCCGAGTTCGCCGAAATTGCAGTCGACCGAAATCTGCGTCTCCTTGCCTTCTTCGGAGCGGGCAATGATGTCGAACACGGCATGTTTGCCGGCCAGTTTCTCCAGCACGCCTTGTCCGACGTCGAAGCTGATCGCCGAACCGGACGCGCCGGAACGGATGCGCAGGAACGAACCGGTATCGTCCTTCATCACCTCGGCCCTGGCGTCCGATGGCGCACTGACATGCGATGCATCGGCCGGCGAAAACACATTGATCCAGTCGCGCGACTGGTCGGCGGCGCCGGGTTTTGCCGGACCGCCGTCGGCCGGTGTGAAATCGTCGTCCTCGACGGTCGGCGGCGCTTCAGGTGGTGCGGTGTCGAGTTGGGCCGACGTCTTGAACACGCCGGTCTGCACGGCGAAGAACAGGCCGATGCCAACCGCTGCCAGCAGTGTCACGGTCAGGAAGATGGCGGTCAGCGGCAGGCGACGCCCTCTTATGCGTCGTTCATCGCGGTCGGGCGCCACTTCCGTGGTCGCACCGGCCGAGGCCGGAACCGACATGTCGATGGCCGGAGCATCGGGAAGCGTGGCGTCCGGCATGATGTCGGGAACGACGGGCAGGACGCGCGAGCGCGGCGCATCGGCAGCGGATTGCACGGGGCCGTCGACGACGACATCGGGGGACGATGCCTGTCGGCCGGTTTCGACCGCGGGCGCCGAGTCCGCTCCGAGTTCGACCGCCGGTGCATCGCCCTGCGGGCCGACATCCGGCACCGCCGGCAGGAACTCGGATTCGATTTCGGTGATTTTCGCCTGGATTGCCTTGCGGCGCTTGATGGCGACCTCAACGGTCACACCGGGATTGGCCTGGAGCGCGCGATCAAGCGCGGCAAAAGCCGAGCGATAGACCCTCTCGCGGAACGCGCGGTCCTCGGCATTGCCTTTCTCCAAGGCGTTCCGGATCGCTTTTTCGATCGCGTCCAAGCGGGTCCCTCTGTCTTTGCCTACCTTGCCGTGATCGTTAGCCGCAGGCGACCAATCAATCAACGGGCGAGCGGCGCATTCTGCCTCGCAGAGGTATGCAAAGTCCATTCCGGCGCTGTTCCGGCAACAAAATCAGCATGTTTCACCGATTTTCACGCGCGGGGAGCGCACGCACCGTGCGCCGCATCCCCTTGGCGATTGATTGGCGGACAAGGCGGCGGCCGGCTTTCGAGAGTGCCATGACGCCGTCGCAAGAATTGCCAAGTCGCATCTTGAATTCGCGCCCGGTTGCGTCTATCACCGCCGCATCTTGGAGGCGTTGGCTTCCCGGGCCGCTTTAGCTCAGTTGGTAGAGCACCGCATTCGTAATGCGGGGGTCGCGTGTTCGAGTCACGCAAGCGGCACCATTTCTCCTCCTTTTTGTCGTCTACCCCTTCGCATCTGGTGCAAAGGATTGCGGCGCCGGCCTGGCAGATCTGCCATTGTCGAGACCCCGGTTTGGTGTGAAACTCATGGCCTCAGCATGGGAGGTCAAAAAATGCCCAACAATTTCAAGACCGGAGACGTGGTCAAGCTGAAATCCGGAGGCCCCAGGATGACGGTCAGCGATGGCGCAGCCTCGGGCATGTATCTGTGCCACTGGTTCAATCGCGAGGGCGAGGTGTGGACCCCGCAGCATGCCGGGTTCAAGCCCGAACAACTGATTGCGGCCGACCAGTCGGACTAGAGCTCCTTCCATCCCGATCGACGGGATGCGCACCCGCGCACGAACGGATCAGCACGCGCGACCGACGGATTTTCCGGGTCGCGGCGTTTAACGGTTGAAGCGCGATGGCGGCACAAGCCGTCTGCGTCGCGCCAAGCTGGAGACGCACAACATGATCAGCCGTTCGATATTAGTCGTTGCCTTGAGTTTGCAGACGGTTGCGGCTCTTGCCCAGGCAACGACCCCGCCTGCACCGCAGACCGGCGCGCCACTTGCCGCGCCAGGCGCGTCGGGGAGCAGGTCCGACATCACGCTGGCCAAATTCCAGAAGCGGCGCGAAAGGGCGATCATGGCGGCCGACACGGATGGCGACGGCAAGATCAGCCTGCTGGAATGGGAGGCCTTTCAGGCGAAGCGCAACGTCAAGGGCGACGCCTCCAGATCCTTCGCGCGGATCGATTCCAACCATGACGGCTTCATCGATCGCGCCGAACTCGATGCCTTCTTCGCCAAGCGCTTCGCCCGGCTGGACAAGAATGCCGATGGCATTCTGACAGCCGACGAATTGCCGGGCCACAAAACCGCTCCCAAGCAAGAGCAATGACCAAGAGGCAATGACGCGCGATGAAGATCGGGAGTGCGCCGACTGATGGCTGCGGATCCGGACGAGGAGCTGGTTCGCCGTGTCGGCGCCGGCGAGCCGGCAGCCGTGCAAACGCTCGTCGCGCGCAAGCTGCCGCGTATCCTGGCGCTTGCCGTGCGCATGCTCGGCGATGCGGCGGAGGCCGAGGATGTCGCGCAGGAAACCTTCGTGCGGATCTGGCGCCATGCCGCGAACTGGCGGCGCGGCAATGCGCGCTTCGACAGCTGGATCCACCGGGTGACGCTCAACCTTTGCTACGACCGGCTGCGTCGCAGGCGCGAGTGGGTGACCGGCGACCTGCCGGACGTCGCCGATCCTGCGCCGCTTCCCGATGCTCATTCCGAGGAAGAAGCCCATCGGGTCGAACGGGCGCTGCAAGCCATAGCGCCGCGCCAGCGCGAAGCGATTGTTCTGGTCTACTATCAGGAGATGTCCAATATCGAGGCGGCAGCGACACTGCAGATCAGCGTCGATGCCCTGGAAAGCCTGCTCGCGCGCGGCCGGCGGTCGCTGCAAGCGATCCTGGCGGAGGATGGCGCCGATGAGTAAACGCCGGGCAAGCAGCAACGCAGCACGGCCATTGCGCCTTGCTGGTGCCGCCTGGCGCTCGGCGCCGACGGGCAAGGGGGAGACACATGGCTGAAGGGTCCAGGAACGAACCCGCAATGGATGCCAGGCGCTTTGCCGCCTTGGCGCAGGCCTATGGCGGCGACTTGCGGCGATGGCCCGAGGCCGAGCGAATGGCCGGCACGGTCTTTGCCGCAAGCGACGCGGGCGAGGCCATCTTGAGGCAGGCCGGGACACTTGACGCGCTGCTCGACAGCTACCGCGTCGACGCCCCGGACAAGGCACTACACAGCAGCATTCTGCAGGCTGCCGGCCGGCACATCGTCCAGCGCCGGCGTCAGTGGTTCTGGTGGCTGGGACTTGGACTTGCCGGCATTGGTCTGGCCGGTGCCGTGGCAGGACTGGCCCTGGTGACCATCGTCACGCCGGAGGTCCAGCCGGACCATTATGTGCTGGATACCGATGTAACGGCGTTTGGCGATGCCGGCCCGGATGCCGAGAACGGTGAGGAAAACCTATGAGCCGGCGCTGGATCCGTGGTCTGGTCATTACTTCCGTGGTGCTGAACGTCTTTCTTGCGGGCGCATTCGTCGGCGGCGCAGTCTGGCTGAGAAATGCCAAAGCGGGCGCGGGTGTCTCGCTGGAATCGGCTGGCCGACAGCTTCCCGACCAGGATCGCAAGGCGTTCCGCGAGGCGCTGCGCCAGGTTCGCGTGCAGTCCCGTCAGATCATTCTCGATGGCCAGCAGGCGAGGCAGGAGGCAGCGGACCTGTTGCAGCAGCCTGTCATGGACAAGGCCGCCTTGTCCGCCGCCCTGGAACGGGCACGCAATGCCGATGTGACGGTGCGCAGCCGGCTTGAACAGGCCATTGTCGACTTCGCGGCGAGCACATCGCCTGAAAACCGGAGCGTGCTGGCACAGGCGTTGCTGCGCCATATGGAACGCCGCGCCACCGTTACGCCAAAAAAATCGCCATGACGACCGACGGAAAAGGCCGGAGACGCCGTTTAACGATGCGAAGGGACAAGCCTGCCCTGTGCACCATACAGGACGGCCATCTTCATCGTCGAAAGCACTCGGAGTCCAATTATGAGCGCCTGAAAAACTATGCAGCAACCGCTATCCTGGCCATCGGTGGAACTGTCGTGACAGCCTCCGCGTCCAGCGCAATGCCCATCGTGTCCCTTGCCAAGCCAGCCACCCCGGCACTGGTCGAGCATGTCCGCTGGGGCTGCGGCATCGGCTGGCACCCTAACAGATGGGGCCGCTGCGTGCCGAACGGCGTCGTCGTCGTGCGCCCGCGCTACCACTACTGGCACGGTCCGGCCTACGTCTGGCATCCGCATCATCACTGGCGCCACTGGCACCATTACTGATCGAAGCACCGCGGGGCCAGGCACCTTTCGGGGCGGCCCCGCGCGAGCGCTGGCGCGCACCGGACAATCCCGACCAGCCGAGTTAAGGTTAAATCCACTATACATTTGTTCTTAGCCCGCAAATAATCGAAGAATTTCCCGAAACTATGCTCAGGCATCTTCGTGGGAAAATCTGTGGTTCAGCTTCAAGGTCTTGGACGGGTGCTCTGCCATCCGCTGACGCTGGCCGTGGTCAGCCTTGCAGGCGTCTTCGCCGCCGGACGGGCCGAGCACGAATGGCTGTCGGTGCCGTTCTCGCTGGCGCTGGTGGCAGCCCTTGCCGGGCTTCTGTTCCTGGCTTCGGGGCGCCTTGCCTTTTCCGTCTATCTCGCCTGGATGGGCATTGCCTTCGTCACCGTGGTTTCGGCGATCAAGTTCAGGATGAAGGGGTTTTCGCTACACTTCTACGACACGGTCTTCGTGTCGAGGGATCCGGAAGTGTACCGCTTCCTGCTCGGCTCCTACCTCCATCTGATCGCGCCGGTCGTCATTGCCCTGGGGCTCGGCATTACGGCGGCGGTGCTTCTGTTCCGGATCGATCGGAAAATCGGCTGGCCGGTGTCGGCACGCGTCCTGGTGATGGCGGCGCTCGTCGTTCTGGTGCCGCTGACCTTTCCGGCCGAGGCCTCGAAGGACCGCTATTTCTACTACATGCAGGGGCGGCACATGTCGGCCTTCTTCGTCTCGCTGCTGGATTTGCACAACCTCGTTGTAGAATCGGGCTTCGAAAAGCGGCTGCAAGCCGTCGCGCCACAGCCGCCTTTTGCCGACACGGTCGATTGCGGCGACCGGGCTGATCTTCCCGACGTCTTTTTCGTGCTCAGCGAAAGCCAGTCCGATCCCGGCTATTTTCCGCAGGTCGGCAACGGCGCAGGATTCCTGCAGAGATTCGCACCGGGGGCCGGCACGCCGCATCCTATGCAGGTCGAGACGTTTGGCGGCGGCACCTGGATCACCAATCTGTCGCTGATGACCGGCCTGTCGGCCACCGATTTCGGCTGGCGAAGCCCCTATCTGACCATCACCCTGCAGGACAAGGTCGCCGGAGCCTTGCCGGAGGTGCTGGCGCGCTGCGGATATCGGACTGTCGTGATGACGCCGATGGACTTTTCGTTCGTCAATGAAGGGCCATTCCTGAAATCGATCGGTTTCGAGACCGTGCTCGACATCAAGGACATCGCCGCGCCCTTCTATCACCTGCGCGACAACTTTTATTACCAGGCGGCCGAGGCATTCATCGCCAGGCACCATAGGGAAGACGGCCGGCCGCTGTTCCTCGAAATCCAGACCATGTTTCCGCACTCACCCTATGAGGGGCGGATGGAGCCCGGGCTGAAGGTCGAGGGCGAGCCTTTCTCGGGCGATTTCCAGGCCAATGAGTATCTGCGCCGGATGGCGGTAGCGCGCGGCGATTTCCAGGATTTCCTCGACAAGAGGCAAGCGGATGCCGGTGAACGCGGCGCCGTGGTGCTCGAATTCGGCGATCACCAGTCGTCGGCGACCAAGCCGTTCGTCGACGCGATCGCCGGGGACGACGCCTTGGCGACCCCTGGCTCGCTTGCCTATCGCACTTTCTACACGCTCACCACCTTCAACCATCCTTTGCGCCATCCGATGCCTGACCTGGCGCCGCTCGACGTCGGCTTCCTCAGCGCGAGCCTGCTCGACGCCGCCGGCCTGCCGATGTCGCCTGTCATGGCCGACCTCGTGCGCCTGCGCGACCATTGCGGCGGCAGGTTCCATGGTTGTCAGGATCGTGCGGAGGTCGATGCGCATCTGCGCCGGCGCGTCGATACAGGCCTGCTGCATCTGTTCCCGGAAGCGGTGCCGCTGCATGGGCTGGCGCCGCTCCAATCGGTGGATGCCCGTTAAATCAGCCTATTGTATCCGGCCCCAGCGTCGCCACGGTCTTCAGCGCACCGTCCAGCATGTCGCCCTTCTCGTCCTTCAGCGCCATCTCGCGCAGGCGGCGGATCCAGTCGGCGGCGTCGGTGCGGCCCTTGACCATGTCGAGCGCGGACAGCACCCGGTCGAATTTCGACTGCGCCCGGACATGGGTGTCGCTGTAGCCCTTGATCAGCCGGCGGCAATTGAGGATTTCGACGGCCAGTGCGTAATCCTGGGGCACATGGTCGAGCGCCAGCGCGTACCAGCCATCGAGATGCGCGACCTCGACCTTGTGGCGCAGCAGGCTGCGGCGCCAGCGGCGCAGGCCACCGATGAACCAGAGTGCTGCAAAGCCGGCAAAACTGTCGGTGCGGATGCGGCGGCCATGGTTGATGCGGCGGTCGAGAAAGGCGGCGAGCTTCGGCCGGTTCTCGATGTAGCTGCCCAGACCCGCCGGCAGCGTGCCGCAGAACTCCTCGATGCGCGGATGGAAATATTCGGTGACCTGCAGGATCGAGCCATCCTTGACGCCGACCTCGCGGCGCACGCGTTTGTCGCGCGTCGAACGTGTCTTGAGATCGGCGACGCGGATCATGTCGTCGTAGCACAGCGCGTTGGCCAGATGCTTGGCGGCAGCGATGGACAAGCCATAGCCCTGAATCGGCCCGTCCAGCGCGACGGCCTTGTCCAACCGGTCGAGATAGTCGCGCCCATAGGCGATGTCCTGATAGTCGACGACCTTTCTCAAGCCTCGAAGCGCCATGTCGCGCACGGCCACCGGCAACAGATCGATGCGGGCAGCCAAGGCCTGCCAGCCTTGCAGCAGGTTTCGCGGGCCACTCACCTGTCCGGCGCCCAGGGCAGATTCGACAATCGCGGGCTCGGCCGGCTTTGGCGCCGGCTCTGCCGTGCCGCGCGCACGGTCAAACGCGGCACCGAAGGCGGCGAGGCTGGCCTTGACGCCCCGGCCGCCGGCACCGATCGCCTGTTCGTAGCTCTCGCGCGTGAACGGCAGGGCGTCGGATCCCGCCAGCGCGCCAAGCAGGCTGGCCGAGATCATCGAGCCATTGTCGGCGGCGATCTTCTCCATATCGAAAGCGATGAAGCGCTTCGATGCGGCTTCCGCCGTTGCATGCACCTTCGACGACGAAGCCCGGCCATCGCCCGGTTCGATCTTTTCCGACACGGCGGCAATGCGGTGCGACGAGGCGATCAGCGTGGTGCGCTCGGGCGTGACGAAGCCGCGAATGATGGCGCGGCCGGCTTCCATCAACTCCGCCGCGATCAGGATGTCGACATCGCCCTGCGAGGGCGACAGCGCAAAGACCGGCAGCCGGCCGGTGTCGCGGGCCATCTCCACATAGTAGATGGTGGCGCCGGTACGCTGGGCGACGCCGGCGACCGAGGTCGACTGCGCGACATAGCCGTTGCGCTCGGCGACATCGGTAATCCAGTCGGCGAGCACGCCGCCGCCCTGGCCGCCGACCGCCAGCACGGCGAGCTTGATGACACGCTCACCATCCTGAGCGCCGGCGTGGGCGCGAAGTGGGGGGACGGCGTCAAGCATCGGCGAAAGTCAGGCGCCGGCTTTCGCGGCGACGCTGCAACAGGCTGATGGTGGCGCGGCGTGCGGCTTCCAGGAAGCGATCCCAGCGGCTTGGATTGTGGACGACGTCGGCGCGATAGAAGGACGGGCAGAGCACCGCCGCATCGGCGACCTCGCCGCAATTGCCGCAGCCGACGCAACTCTGGTCGATATGCGCGACCGGATCGTCGCGCAAAGGATCGTCGAGCGACTTGACCGACAGCGATGGGCAGCCGGACAGCCGCATGCAGGCATGGTCACCGGTGCAGATGTCCTCATCGACGCCGAACTTCGGTTTCACGACACGGGTCCCGCCCTTGATCGCCTTGTCGACCAGCGGCTTTTCGCGGCGCTGGCGGTTGAGCATGCATTCGGACGAGGCGACGATGACTTTCGGCCCCTTCTCCTCCGTCGTCAGCGCCTCGCGCAGCGTGTCCTGCATCTTGGTCACGTCATAGGTGCGGTCGACATGGCGCAGCCATTTGACGCCCATGCCTTTGACCGCCTCGGTGATCGGATGCTTCGTCGACTTGGTCTTGTTGCCGGCGCGGGATGAGAGGATGTCCTGGCCGCCGGTGGCGGCCGAGTAAAAATTATCGACGATGACGATGACGCCGTCGTTCTTGTTGAACACCGCGTTGCCAATTGAGGAGGTCAGGCCGTTGTGCCAGAAGCCGCCGTCGCCGACGAAGGAGATGGAACGCCGCTTGGCATCAGGCGAATTGAAGGCTGAGGCGGAGGCCGGGCCCAGCCCGTAGCCCATGGTGGTGGCGCCGAGCTCGAAAGGCGGCATGATCGAGAACAGATGGCAGCCGATGTCGGAGGCGATGTGATGCTTGCCGAGCTCCTGCTCGACCAGTTTTGTCGCGGCAAAGATCGGCCGTTCCGGGCAGCCGATGCAGAAGCCCGGCGGCCGGCCAGGCACGACATTGATCAGGTCGGCTGCGTCGACTCCGTCGCCGACCTTGTTGGGCGCGCGCACCTCGCCCGGCAGCAGATGCGGCGCCTCGGCGCGCAGGAAGGCGCCGATGCCGTCGAGCATGACCTGGCCGGTATATTCGCCGGCCATCGGCAGATGCTCCTTGCCAACCAGCCTGGTGCCTCGACCGGCCTTGTGCAGCATCGAAGCAAAGGCCTGTTCGATGTAGTTGGGCTGGCCTTCCTCGACGACCAGCACCGACTGCTTGCCCTCGCAGAACGACAGGAACTCGTCATCGATCAAGGGATAGACGGCATTGAGCACATAGAGCGGCACGTCGGTGTCGCCATAAATGTCGGCAAGGCCGAGCCGCTGCAGCGCGCGGATGACCGAATTGTACATGCCGCCCTGCATGACGATGCCGACCGAGCCATGGTCCGAGCCGAAGAACTCGTTGATCTTGTTCTTGGCGATGAAGTCGACCGCCGCCGGCCAGCGTTTCTGCACCTTCTCCTTCTCATGCAGGAAGGAGGCGGGCGGCAGCACGATGCGGCCGGTGTCGCGGCGCGGCGCGTCGAGGGCATCGGCGACCGTCATCGGCGGCCGCTTGTTGTCCTTGGCGATGAAATGGCCATGCACGTGGCAGCACCGGATGCGCACCTGCAGCATGACCGGCGTGTTGGAAATCTCCGACAGCTCGAAACCATCCTCCACCGCCTTGACGATCGATGGCAGGTTCGGTCGCGGGTCGAGCAGCCACACCTGGCTTTTCATGGCGAAGGCATGGCTGCGCTCCTGCATGATCGAGGAGCCCTCGCCATAGTCTTCGCCGACGATGATCAGCGCGCCGCCGGTGACGCCGCCGGAGGCGAGATTGGCGAGCGCGTCTGAGGCGACGTTGGTGCCGACCGTCGACTTGAAGGTCGCCGCACCGCGAATGGGATAATGCACTGACGCCGCCAGCATGGCGGTGGCAGTGGCTTCCGAGGCGCTGGCTTCGAAATGCACGCCGAGCTCGCCCAGAATGTCCTGCGCGTCGGCCAGCACGTCCATCAGGTGGCTGATCGGCGCGCCCTGATAGCCGCCGACATAGCCGACGCCGCATTGCAGCAGCGCCTTGGTGATGGCGAGAATGCCTTCGCCGGCAAACTCCTCGCCGGCACCGAGCCTGAGTTTTTCGACTTCCCTGGCAAAAGACCGTTCGGCCATTCTTTTCTCCCTTCCGTTACCGCCAGCGCTGGCGGCGCGTAGGTCTAGATGTCGTGCTTGCGAATGTTCTTCAGCATCTTCAAAAGCGTAGCGATGAGTGCGGAATATTCGGCATCGTCGATGTCGTCGAACATCGCTTCGAACGCGTCGTGCATGGCCGGCCAGGCGCGGGTGAACTCGGCGCGGCCCTCGTCGGTCAGGAACACATGGCGGATTCGGCTGTCGGTGACACCCTGCTCGCGTCGCACCAGACCCTGGCCCTCCAGCGTATCGAGGGTCCGGCTCAAGGTTGATTGCTCGATGACCGTATAGACCGAGAGGTCGTTGACGGTGATACCGTCGGTGACCGACAGCACGGCGAGCGTGCGGACCTGCGGGATGGTCAGGCCCTGCTTGCGGAAATCGTCGCGCAAGGTGGCGTTGTAGCGGCCCATGATGCGGTTCATCAGATAGGGCGCGAATTGCTGCAGCCCGATCTGCCCCAGGGTCGAAATGCGCTGGCGCTTTTCCGCGACCTTCTCTTCCATCACAGCCTCCCCGCCAGGAGAAAGCCGGAACCGCCGCCGAGACCCGCACCCGGGTGGGTCGAGGCGCCGATATGGTAGAGACCCTTGATGCCGGTCTGATGGTTGCGGCTGGTCTTGAACGGCCGCCACAGGAAAGACTGGTCGATGGTCGAGGAACCGCCATAGGGGTCACCGCCGACCAGGTTGATGTTCATCGCCTCCAGATCGGCCGGCGAATAGGCGCGGCGCGCGATGACGCTGTCCTTGAAGCCTTCGATATGGCTGGCGAGGATCGCCTCAATGCGGTCGGCATAGGCTTCGCGCAGCACATCGGTCCATTGCCCGTCTGCCGGCGCCTGCAGCTTGCCGGCCGCGTCGCCCTTGATGTGGCGAGGCGCCTCTGGCAGTTGCAGCCACAGGATCGCCTTGCCCTCCGGGCAGCGCGACGGGTCGAGCGCGTGCGGCTGGCCGACGCAGATGGTCGGCACCTCCGGCAGCATGCCGCGCGCCGCCTCGTTGCAAGCTTTCGAGACGCCATCCAGGCCGGGCGTGAGGTGCAGCAACGCCACCTTATCCAAGCCTTCGCCCGGCCATGCGGGCGGTTTGTCCAAGGCGTAGTGGATCTGGAAATTGCCTTTGCCGTAGCGGTACTTTTGCGTCGCCTCGACATCGGCTTTGGGTGCATCCGTGCCAAGCAGCCTGCCATAGAGCTGCGTTGGCGTAACCGAGCAGATGACGCTCTTGTCGGCATTGATTGTCTCGCCCGAGGCCAGCCGCACGCCGGTTGCCCGGCCATTGTTTTGAACGATCGAAGCGACATCGGCGCCGGTGCGGATATCGCCGCCGCGTTCCCGAATCAAAGCCTCGAAGGCCGCCAGCAGGTTTTTTGTCCCACCCTTGACGATCGGTGCTCCGGCCGCCTCAAGTGCGAAGGCGATCACCTTGGCGATCTGGCCGGAGAAGGCGTCCTCGGGTCCAAGCCCGGCATGCAGTACCCAGGGTGCCCACAGCGCGCGGATGGTTTCGGACCGGTAGGTGTTGTCGAGCCAGCCGCGCGCCGGCACCAGAGCTTCGCCGAGGAAGGCGGCAAGGCCGCGCGGGCCACGCCGCCAGCCATCACCGGCAAGCAGCTTCGCTGTCGGGTAGGACCACAGGCTGCCGCCGAGCAAGCCGAACAGCAGGCCGGCATTGCGTTCGATGCCGCCGACATCATCCGCGTGCCGGTCACCGTCGCCTGCCGCGATTGCGTTGAGGGCGGCGATGTTGGCGGCACGGTCGGTGCTGAGCACGGCATGGCTGCCATCCGGCCGCAGCACGCCCGTCGGCGTGCCCGTGTGGCAGAACTCCAGCCCGTGGCGCGCGAGATCGGCGCCCAGTGCCGCAAAGGCCGGCGAGGTGATGAACAGCACGAAGGTCGTCGCCATCACATCATGGATGAAGCCGGGTGCGGTGATCTCCTCGGTGCGCAAGCAACCGCCAATGCGGTCGTTGCGCTCCAGGACGAGCACACGCGCCCCTTTGCCGCCGAGCATCGCCGCGCAGACCAGCGCGTTGATGCCGCTGCCGACGATGATGTGATCGGGGGCGGTCATTGGCGGTTGCTCTTTGCTTGCGGGCAGTGGAGTTCAATCGCGTGGAATTGCGCTCTACGGCGCCCCCCTCTGGCCTGCCGGCCATCTCCCCCTCTCGGGGGGAGATTGGCAGCTTCGGCGCCCCACTCAATCCTGCAACGTCGCAGATTGGCGAAAACCATTGTGAAGGCCAATCTCCCCCCTTGAGGGGGAGATGTCCGGCAGGACAGAGGGGGGCGCCGTAGGGCGCTAGCGTTAAAAGCCTGCCACCCTCTACCTGCCATCAACCCGGTTTCGCCTTCTCGCATGATCTTCTCCCGAAGACCCACCTCGCTTTATTGCTTCGACACCAGCGCCAGCGCGCGGATCGGGCTGCCGGTGCCGTGCTCGATCTTGAGCGGCGCCGCGATCAGGATGGCGCCCTTCGGCGGCAGCTGGTCGAGGTTGCAGAGGCTGGCGAGACCGTAGCGGTTGGCCTTGTGCATCAGCGTGTGCGCCGGGAATGGCGGCTCCATGCCACCGGCCTTGCCGGCATCGGTGCCGATCGTCTCCGAGCCCCAGCCCTTGATATCCTTGCTGATCAGGAACTGGATGGCTTCGGCCGTCGGGCCGGGCGTGTGCGGGCCGGTCTCGTTGGCATTGAGGAACTCGGCTTCCGAGCCGTTGCGCTTGTACCAGTCGGTGCGCATCACCACCCATTCGCCGGCATTGATCGCACCGTGCTTGGCTTCCCAGGCCTTGATGTGGTCGACGGTGAGCAGGAAATCGGGGTCGGCGGCGGCTTCCTTCGAACAGTCGATGACATTGACCGGGCCGACGAAATTCTGCGCCGGAATGGTGTCGGTGGCGCCGTCCGGATAATCCTTGCCGCTGATCCAGTGCTGCGGCGCGTCGAAATGCGTGCCCGAATGTTCGCCGAGCTTCAGCCAGTTCCAGGCCCACCACGGACCGTTCTTGTCGTAACGGGAGATGTTGTGGATCTCGACCTTCGGCGTGTCGACGGCGAGTTCCGGCGGTAGCTTGATCAACGGCGTGTCCGGCCCGAGCGGCGCCGACAGGTCGACCACCTTGATGGCGCCTGAAAGAAGCTGGCCGGCGACTTCGCCGAGGAGTTTTTGCGTGTCCATGGTTTGAAGTTCCCTCTTTCGTGCGATGATCAAGGCTCGTCTCGGCCCTTAATATCCTACTAGACGAAAACATATGCATCTGCAATTATCTTTAAGCATAAAGGAAATGGGGACAGGGCGTGAGCGAGTTCGACGCCATCTTTGTCGGGGCGGGCCACAACAGTCTGGCATGCGCCGCGCATTTGGCGCTCAAAGGCTGGAAAACAGGGGTTTTCGAGCGCGGCGCGACAATCGGCGGCGCCGTCCAGACGCGCGAATTCACCCTTCCCGGCTTCCGCCACGATTTCGGCGCGATGAATCTCAGCCTCTTCGCCGGCTCGGCCTTCCACCGGAAATATGCAAATGAATTGAAAGCGCAGGGGCTGGAGTTCGCCCCGGTCGCCGACTGTTTTGCCAGCGCATTCCCTGACGGGCGCTGGTTCGGCGTCAGCAACGATCTGGAAAAGACCGCCGCGCGCATCGCCGCCTTCTCAGCCGCCGACGCCGCCACATGGCGCAGGCTGGTTGCCGCCTTCCCGGCAGAGGCCGAACACCTGTTCCGGCTGCTGGGTTCGCCGATGAGCGCCCGCGCGCTTGCCGGCACGGCGTGGAACCTGTGGCGCAAGAAGGGCATCGCCGGTTCGCTCGATACGGGCCGGCTGCTGCTGTCCTCACCCCGCGCCTGGCTGGAGGAAACTTTCGAGTCGCCGCATATCAGGGCAACGCTCGCCACTTGGGGCATGCATCTCGACTTCGCCCCGGATATCGCCGGCGGTGCCGTGTTCCCCTATCTGGAATCGATGGCCAACCAGAGTTTCGGCATGGTGCTGGGCAAGGGCGGCGCCGATACCATCATCCGTGCCCTCTCTGGCATGGTGACCTCCGCCGGCGGCAAGATCGTCACCGGCGCCGAAGTCGCCGAGATCACGGTTTCCGCCGGCAGGGCGACCGGCGTACGGCTCCCTTCGGGCGAGTCGCATACCGCCACCAGGGCAGTCATTGCCGGCGTCGCGCCCAAGGCGCTGACGGGCAAGCTGCTGCCCAATGGTTCGGGCGACGCCGGCT
This sequence comes from Mesorhizobium sp. WSM4833, assembly GCF_055811095.1. Lineage (NCBI taxonomy): Bacteria > Pseudomonadati > Pseudomonadota > Alphaproteobacteria > Hyphomicrobiales > Phyllobacteriaceae > Mesorhizobium > Mesorhizobium sp. WSM4833. Next base: position 244,819 of record NZ_JBVVQG010000003.1, on the reverse strand, counting down.
TCGACACGGCGATGCAGAAATTCCGCCATGCGCCAGGCACGATGATGATCCACCTGGCGCTGGACGATTTGCCGGATTGGCGTGCCGGAGCGGAGCTTCGGCAGTTCGCCTATGTGCATCTGTCGCCGTCGCTCGACGCCATGTCGCGCACCTATCAGCAGGCCATGGCGGGCATGCTGCCGGACGAGCCTGTGCTGGTGGTCGGCCAGCCGACGGCGATCGACCCGTCGCGGGCGCCTCAGGGAAAGCATGTGCTGTGGGTGCAAGTGCGCATGCTGCCCGCCGAAATCCTGGGCGATGCCGCCGGCAAGATCGCGCCAGCGCATTGGGACAAGGTCAAGGAGGTCTACGCCGAGCGTGTCCTCGACATCATCGAGACCTATGCGCCCGGCCTGCGCAACAAGATCCTCGGCCGCGCCGTCTTCTCGCCCATCGACCTCGAGCGTGAGAACCCGAATCTCGTCGGTGGCGACCAGGTCTGCGGCAGCCATCATCTGGCGCAGAACTTTTTATTCCGCCCGGCGCGCAACTATGCCGGCTGGAACACGCCGGTGGCGCATCTGCACCTCACTGGAGCCGCGACATGGCCGGGCGCCGGCACAGGTGCGGCGTCGGGCTTCATGCTCGCACAACAGCTTGGCGGGAGGTAGGAGCCGGAGATTTCCTTGAGGCTACGAGGGGCAAGGCGCTGCTGCCCAAGAAGCCTGAACCAATGACCTGAAGACGCCGCGCAGAAACAAAACCAACAAGGGGAACGACCATGACAATCAACAGACGGGAATTGCTCGGATACAGCGCTGCGGCACTCGGGGTGGCCGCCGTCGGCCTGCCGCAGATCGCTAGGGCGGCTGCCGGCGAACTGACCATCGCCTACAATGTCAACCTGCCATCCTGGGATCCGACCACCGGACCTTCGGCCGTCAACCCGACGATCCAGGGGCTTTACCAGTCGGTATTCGACCAGTTCATCCCGCAGAAGCCCGATTTGTCCTTCGCGCCGGGCCTGCTCACCGAATGGGGCTGGAACGACGACCGCACGAAGATCATGATGACGGTGCGCGAAGGCGTGACCTGGCATGACGGCTCGCCGTTCACGGCCGAGGACGTCGTCTGGTCGCTGCAGCGGGCAGGCGACGAAAAGACCGGCAACCCGATCCAGTTCGTCTGGAAGAACGTCAACAACTTTAAGATCGACGGCAACAAGATCACCGGCGACGTCGTGCAGTTCGACCCGGTCTATTTCAAATGGATGTCGTTCCTGACCGGCTACATCATGCCGAAGGCCTATTACGAGAAGGTCGGCGCGGAAGGTTTCGAGAAGGCGCCGATCGGCACCGGCCCCTACATGGTGGAAAAGTTCGAGCGCAACGCTTTCCTGCGGCTCAAGGCAAACCCGAACTACTGGGGCGGCAAGCCGGCCTTCGAGAATGTGACGATCAAGTTCGTCGCCGACGCGGCAAGCCGCGTCGCCGAGATCGAATCCGGCTCCTCGCAAGTGACGCTCGAAATCCCCTACGAGGAGTATGACCGGCTGATCGCCAAGGACGGGCTGGCCGGCTCGTGCAAGAACGTTTCCGACATCGGCATGATCTTCTTCAACGACATCGAGGCGATGCTGGACAAGAACGTCCGTCAGGCCGCCGTGATGGCCGTCGACAAGAAGCTGCTGGTCGATCGCCTGCTGCGCGGCTACGGACAGCCGATCGATACGCTGGAAACGCCGGAATACGCATCCTACGACGCGTCGATCAAGGTCGAGCACAATCCGGAAAAGGCCAAGGAATTGCTGGCTGCCTCCGGCTATTCGCCGGAAAAGCCGGTCAAGTTCACCATCCAGACGACCAAGGGCTTCAAGCCCAAGGACTATGAGATGATCCAGGCGATCGTCGGCATGTGGCGCAAGGTCGGCATCGAGGCGACGATCGAGGTCTACGAGATCGCAAAGCACTACGAACTGCGCGCCGCCGATAAGCTGGCGCCGGCCGCCTTCTACAACTGGGGCAACGCCATCGGCGATCCGACCACCTCGACCGGCTTTGCCATGTACGGCCCGAGCCCGCATTCGGTGTGGGACAGCCAGGATTTGATCGACATGATCAACCCGCTGTGGGGCGAGAAGGACGAGGCCAAGCGCATCGCCGGCTGGAAGGCTGTCGACAAATACATCGCCGAGCAGGCCTATGTGCTGCCGCTGATGCAGTATGCGCAGCCCATCGTGCATGCCAAGGGCGTCAATGTGGTTCAGCATGTGTCGGGCGCGCTGCTGCCGGCCCTGATGACCCCGGCCTGAGAGAGTCGAGAAAGGCGCGCTGTCGCAAAGCCGGCATGCCTTCTCCCAACTTGCGCAGGCCCCCTCATCCGGCCCTTCGGGCCACCTTCTCCCCGCTGGGGAGAAGAGACCGGCTCAGCCGTCAGCGACCTCTTCTCCCCTCGGGGAGAAGGTGGCCGCGAAGCGGCCGGATGAGGGGTCTTCGTTCCATCAGTCACCGAAACGCATTAGGCCTACGCCAGAATGCTCCTGCAAAGATTCCTGATCCGTCTGCTGACGATGCTGATCACGCTGTTCGGCGTGGCCGTCGTCGTCTTTGTCGTGATCCGCGTCGCGCCCGGCGATCCGATCGCCATGATGCTGCCGCCTGGTGCTACGGATGCCGACATTGCCCGGCTGCGAGCGCTCTACGGCCTCGACAAGACCATCGTGCAGCAATTCTTCATCTGGCTGTCAGGCGTCGCCAGGGGCGATTTCGGCACCTCGATTTCGCTCAGGCAGGATGTGCTGGGTCTCGTCTTCAACCGGCTGCCAGCGACGCTGGAGCTTGCCATCGTCGCGCTTGTGATGGCGGTGGCGCTCGGCGGCACGACGGCAATCATCGGCGCGCGCGAACGCGGCACGGCGGTCGAGGCCGGCATCGACATCGCCAGCGGCGCGGCGCTTTCCATTCCCGACTTCCTGTGGGGCCTGGTGCTGATCCTGCTGTTCGGCGTGCTGGTGCCGATCTTCGACATTTCCGGCCGGGTGTCGCCGCAACTCGACCTACCCTTCGTCACCCAGTTTTATCTGTTCGAGAGCTTGCTTCGTCTGCGCCTCGACCTGACCTGGGATCTCCTGAAACACATGCTGATGCCGGCCGTGGCGCTGGCGCTGCCGCTGGCGGCGATCATCTCGCAGCTGCTGAAACAGTCGCTGAAGGAAGTGCTCGACCTCGACTACGTCGTGCTGGCGCGGGTCAAGGGATTCTCGGAAACACAGGTCATCCTGCGCGAAGCGCTGAAGAATGCCGCGCTGCCGACGCTGACGCTGGTCGGCGTGCAGTTCACCTTCCTCATCGGCGGCACCGTCATCGTCGAACGGCTGTTTTCCTATGAGGGCCTCGGCAACATGGCGATCGACGCCGTCATCAACCGCGACCTGCCGCTGATCCAGGGCATCGTTCTGGTCTTCGCGCTGTTGTTCGTGCTGATCAACCTCAGCGTCGACATGATGTACGCACTGCTCAATCCAAGGCTGCGCCATGGATGAGGGCCGCGCTCAAAGACGAGCTGTGTCGCCGCGTCTGTGGCTGGCCGGCGGCTGGTTGCTGCTGGCGCTTCTGGCGGCAATCTTCGCGCCGCTGGTCGCGCCGCAGGATCCGCTGGCGCAGGATTTGATGCTGGAACGGTTGCCGCCGTTCTGGATGGCCGGCGCCGAACCCGGCTATTGGCTCGGCACCGACAGCCTCGGCCGCGATCTGTTGTCCCGGCTGATCTTCGGCGGCCGCATCGCCTTCATCGTCGCTTTCGCCGCGGCCATCGCCGCCTGCCTGGTCGGCTCGATGCTGGGGCTGATAGCCGGCTATTTCGGCGGCTGGGCCGACCGCATCATCTCGCGCATCGTCGATGTCTGGATGGCATTTCCGCCGGTGCTGTTCGCCATCCTTTTGGTTGCGGTGCTCGGCACAGGCTTGAGTTCCGTCATCCTCGCCATCGCCATCATCGACTGGACGCGTTTCTGCCGGGTGATCCGTGCCGAGACGATGGGCCAGTCGCGCATGGACTATGTCGAGAATGCCCGCATCGCCGGCTATGGCCGCATCGGCATCATGCTGCGCGAAGTGCTGCCCAATGTGGTGCCGTCAATCGTGGCGCTGCTGTCGCTGGAAATGGGCATCGCCGTCATCGTCGAGGCGATCCTGTCCTTCGTCAATCTGTCGATCTCGACCGACGACCCGACCTGGGGCGGCATCATCGCCGAGGGCCGGCTGTCGATCCACCAGGCCTGGTGGGTGCTTGTATTTCCGCTGATCACGCTGATCCTCACCGTGCTGTCGTTCAGCCAGTTCGGCGAGGCGCTGAAGACGCGTTTCGATCCGGTGCTGCGATGAGCGCCTGTCTCGACATCAGGGATCTGAGCGCCGTGCTGCCCAACAGCCAGCGCGTGCTGCGCTCGGTGTCGCTCTCCGTCCAGCCCGGCGAGGTCCGCGCGCTGGTCGGCGAAAGCGGCGCCGGCAAGACGATGATCGGCAAGGCGGTGCTCGGCGTGCTGCCGTCGAGCGTGCGCATCGTCGAAGGCGATATGTTGCTTGAGGGCGAAGACCTCGGCAAATTGCAGCCCAAGGCACGGCGCACGCTGATTGGGGCACGCACGGCGCTGATCCCGCAGGACCCGCTGACCGCTCTCAACCCGTCACGCCGCATCGGCTCGCAGATGACCGACCGGCTGGTGCGCATCCTCGGCTGGAGTGGCGAGAAGGCCGATACCCGCATTCGCCAGTTGCTGGACGAGGTGCAGATCCGCGACCCCGACCGCGTGCTCAAAAGCTATCCGCACGAACTGTCCGGCGGCATGCGCCAGCGCGTGCTGATCGCTGCCGCCTTCGCCGCCGAGCCACGGCTGATCGTCGCCGACGAGCCGACCACGGCGCTCGACGTCACCGTGCAGAAGCAGATCCTGCGGCTGATCGCTGCGTTGCAGCGCGAGCATGGCACGGCGATCCTGTTCGTCACCCATGATCTCGGCGTCGTCGCCAAGATCAGCCAGAGGGTCTCGGTGCTCTATGCCGGCAAGGTGGTGGAGGAGGCCGAGACCGCAGCGCTCTTCGCCGCGCCGCAGCACCCCTACACACGGGCGCTGATCGCGGCGACGCCACGCTACACCGATCCTTTCGCCTCGCTAAGACCGGTGGACGAGGCGGTGCTGGCCGGACTTGCTTCGGAGATCGCTGCCGCCGACCAAGCCTGGAGGCGGCCGCATGGTTGAACCGTTGTTCTCCGTGCGCGGGCTGAAGGTCGCGCTGCCCGACATGACGCGCAAGCCACTGATCGGCCGCGCGCCATTGGTCGAAATCCTGAAGGGCCTGGACTTCGACCTGCCGCGGGGCTCGGTGACCGGCATTGTCGGCGAATCCGGTTCGGGCAAGTCGACGCTCGGCCGCGCGCTGGTGCGCCTGCTGGAGCCAAGCGCCGGCAGCATCAACTTCGACGGCCGCGACATCACCAATCTGCCGGAAGCGGAGCTGCGGCCGCTGCGGCGCAATCTGCAGATGATTTTTCAAGATCCGATGTCGTCGCTCAACCCGCGCCGCACCATTGCCAGCATTATCGCCGCGCCTTTGAAGCAGAATGGTCTTGGCGACAATCTCAAGAATCGCGTCGCCGAGGCGCTGCAGCGTGTTGGCCTGCCGCAAAGTTTCGCCAGCCGCTATCGGCACGAACTGTCGGGCGGCCAGCGCCAGCGCGTCGGCATTGCGCGCGCTCTGGCACTGTCGCCGAAATTCGTGCTGGCCGACGAGATCGTCTCCGGGCTCGACGTGTCGACGCAGGCGCAGATCCTGACCCTGCTGGAGCAGCTTGCCGCGGAGATGGGGCTGACCGTCGCTTTCATCAGCCACGATCTGTCTGTCATCCGGCGGCTGTGCCGGCAAGTGATCGTCATGCGCGAAGGCGCGATCGTCGAAGCGAGCGCCACCGACGCCTTGTTCGACAAGCCGCGACAAAGCTACACGCGCGATCTCATCGCGGCCATTCCGCTGCCCGAGATCGATGCGAGCTGGCTGGACATTCCTTCCGCCGCCAAGGCGCCGCCATGAATGCATACGCACGCCGACGAGCGGGCCTCGGACGTGCGACCACAAAGACCAAGTCCCGCCAAATGGAGAGGACTGACATGAAGACCACAATCGCAATTGCAACGCTCGCCGCCGCGATGCTCGGCAGCGCCGGCATGGCCTCGGCGGATTCGATCCCGGGCATGCGCGGCCACGACCACACCGGCATCACGGTTCCCGACATGAAGCAGGCGGTCGACTTCTTCACCGAAGTGGTCGGCTGCAAGAAGGCGATGTCGTTCGGCCCGTTCGCCGACGACAAGGGCACCTTCATGCAGGATCTTCTGGGCGTCGATCCGAAGGCGGTGATCGAAGAGGTCACCATGGTGCGTTGTGGCTACGGCTCGAACATCGAGCTGTTCAAATACACCGCGCCCGACCAGAAGGACCTGACGCCGAAGAACAGCGACATTGGCGGCTTCCACATCGCCTTCTATGTCGACGACGTCGCTGCTGCCAAAGCCTATCTCGAAGGCAAGGGCGTCAAGACGCGGATGGGGCCGCTGCCGGTCAAGGAAGGGCCGGCCGCCGGCCAGACCATCCTCTATTTCCAGGCGCCGTGGGGGCTGCAACTGGAAGCGATCAGCTATCCCGATGGCATGGCCTATGAGAAGGGCGCCGAGACGGTGCTGTGGAGCCCGAAGAACCCGGAAAAGTGATCGGCAGCGCGCTTGCGTGATGACACGCAGGCGCGCTTTCGCCATGTCAGGACGATCTTCTGATATAAAACTTTAAGCTTGAAATATCTTGTCGCCGGCGCGATACTGAACTCCAGCAAGCGAAGAGGAGATCGCACAGATGAAGGTTGCGGTTCTCGGCGGCGGACCAGCCGGCCTCTACTTTGCCATTTCGATGAAACTGAGGGACGCCGCCCACGATGTGACGGTGTTCGAGCGCAACCGCGCCGACGACACGTTCGGCTGGGGCGTCGTGCTGTCGGCCGAAACGCTCGACAATCTGTCGAAAAACGATCCGGTCAGCGCCGTCTGGATCAAGAAGCACTTTGCCTACTGGGACGACATCGCAGTCATCCATGACGGCGTGCGCACGGTCTCGTCAGGACACGGTTTCTGCGGCATCGGCCGCAAGCGGCTGCTGGTCCTGCTGCAGCGCCGGGCGCGTGAACTCGGCGTCAAGCTGATGTTCGAGACCGACATCGCCGATCCCAAGCCTTACATGGAGACGCACGATCTGGTCGTCGCTGCCGACGGCCTGAACTCCAGGGCGCGCAACAGTTTCGTCGACATCTTCAAGCCCGACATCGACACCCGCAAATGCAAGTTCGTCTGGCTCGGCACCAACCAGAAATTCGACGACGCCTTCACCTTCATCTTCGAGAAGACCGAGCATGGCTGGGTGTGGGCGCACGCCTACCAGTTCGACAGCGACACGGCGACCTTCATCGTCGAATGCAGCGAACAGACCTGGGGCGCATTCGGCTTCGGCGCAATGTCGCAGCAGGAATCGATCGCCGTTTGTGAGCGGATCTTCGAAAAACATCTCGGCGGCCACGCCTTGATGACGAACGCCAACCATATCCGCGGTTCGGCCTGGATCAATTTCCCGCGCGTGCTGTGCGAGCGCTGGTCTTACAAGAATCTCGCGCTGATGGGCGATGCGGCGGCATCGGCGCATTTCTCGATCGGCTCCGGCACCAAGCTGGCACTGGAAAGTGCTGTGGCGCTGGCCGAATATGTCGAAACCGAGCCGGACTTGGATGCCGCCTTCCGCAGATATGAGGATGCCCGCCGCACCGAGGTGCTCAAGCTGCAATCGGCGGCGCGCAATTCGCTGGAATGGTTCGAGGAGGTCGAGCGCTATCTCGGCCTCGATCCGGTGCAGTTCAACTATTCGCTTTTGACCCGCTCGCAGCGTATCAGCCACGAGAATCTGCGACTGCGCGATGCCGAATGGCTTGAAAGCGCGGAAGAATGGTTCCAGCGCCAGGCGGGCGCCGGCGGCAACAGCCTGCGCCGCGCGCCGATGTTCGCGCCGTTCAAGCTGCGCGACATGAGGCTGCAGAACCGCGTCGTCGTTTCGCCGATGGCGCAGTACAAGGCTGTCGACGGCTGTCCGACCGACTGGCATTTCACCCACTACGCCGAGCGCGCCAAGGGCGGCGCCGGCCTCCTCTATATCGAGATGACCTGCGTCAGCCCGGAAGGGCGCATCACGCCCGGCTGTCCCGGCTTCTACGCGCCCAAGCATGAGGTGGCGTGGAAGCGGCTGGTCGATTTCGTCCACACCGAGACCGAGGCCAAGATCTGCGCCCAGATCGGCCACTCCGGCGCCAAGGGCTCGACCCGGCTCGGCTGGGAGGGCACTGACGTGCCGTTGGTCTCAGGCAACTGGCCGGTGATGGCGGCTTCGGCCGTTGCGTGGTCGCCGCAGAATCAGGTTCCGAAGGCGATGAACCGCGCCGACATGGACCGCGTGCGCGACGAATTCGTGGCGTCCACCGAGATGGCCGATCGTTGCGGCTTCGACATGCTCGAAATCCACGCCGCGCATGGCTATCTCTTGTCGTCCTTCATCACGCCGGTCACCAACCGGCGCACGGATGAATATGGCGGTTCGCTGGACAATCGCATGCGCTATCCCCTCGAAATCTTCCGCGCGGTGCGCGCCGCCTGGCCGGCGGAGAAGCCGATCTCGATGCGCATTTCGGCCAATGACTGGGTCGGCATCGAGGGCGTGACGCCGGCCGACGCGGTCGAGATCGCGCGGCTGCTGCATGAGGCCGGCGTCGACATCTGCGATGTCTCGGCAGGCCAGACCTCGGCACTGGCCAAGCCTGTCTATGGCCGCATGTTCCAAACGCCGTTTTCCGACCGCATCCGCAACGAGGTCGGCATGGCGACGATGGCGGTCGGCAACATCTACGAGCCGGACCATGTCAATTCGATCCTGATGGCCGGCCGCGCCGACCTCGTCGCGCTGGCGCGGCCGCATCTTGCCGATCCCTACTGGACGCTGCATGCCGCCGTCACGCTCGGCGACGGCGGTGTCAGATGGCCTGATCCCTATCTGCCCGGACGCGACCAGCTCTACCGTCTGGCCGAGCGCGACGCCGCAGCGGGGCTGAAAGTATGACGGCCGCCGCGACGATACCCGGCAAGCATGCGCTGGTCACTGGCGGCGGCTCCGGCGTCGGGCGGGCCATCGCGCTGGCGCTGGCTGCTGCCGGCATCGGCGTCACCATCTGCGGCCGCCGGGAAGCAGAGCTCGCCAAGGTGGCCGGCGAAAACGACCGCATCTTCAGCATCGCCGCCGATGTCACCGACGAGGCGGCAATGGCGGCGCTCTACGAGAGGGCGCAAGCCGCGCGCGGCCCGTTCGACATCGTCGTCGCCAATGCCGGCATGGCCGGCAGCGCGCCGGCGCACAAAACCGCGCTCAGCGACTGGCAGCGGACGCTCGACGTCAATCTGACCGGTGCCTTCCTGACGGTGAAGCCCGCGCTGGCCGGAATGGCCGCGCGGAAAACGGGACGAATTGTTTTCATCGCCTCGACCGCCGGCCTGAAAGGCTACGCCTACGTCGCGTCTTACGTCGCCGCCAAGCATGGCGTCATCGGCCTGATGCGGGCGCTTGCCGCCGAAACAGTGAAATCCGGCGTCACCGTCAACGCGGTGTGCCCAGGCTTTGTGGAAACCGAAATGCTGGAAGAGTCCATCCGGCGCATCATCGAAAAGACCGGCCGCTCGGCCGAACAAGCGCGATCGAGCCTTGCCTCGACCAACCCGCAAGGCCGCTTCATCCAGCCGGATGAAATTGCCGCCGCCGTGCTGTGGCTGTGCGGCGACGCCGCCCAATCGATCACCGGACAGGCGATTTCCATCTCAGGAGGCGAAACATGGTAGCCGGCCCCCTGCCCGCGCCGTCGGGACCCGGCAAGGACCGCTTGCGTCTGTGGATCAGGCTGCTGCGCGCCTCGCGCACGATCGAGGCCGAGCTGCGCGAGCGGCTGAAGAAGGACTTCAACACCACGCTGCCGCGCTTCGACGTGATGGCAGCGCTTTATCGCGCGCCGGAAGGCATGCTGATGAGCGACCTGTCGCGCTTCCTGCTGGTCTCCAACGGCAATGTCACGGGCATCGTCGACCGGCTGGTTTCGGAAGGACTTGTCGCCCGCGCGCGGCGCAATGGCGACCGCCGCACCTCGATGGTGCGGCTGACCGAGGAAGGCACGCAGGCTTTTGCCGCGATCGCCGCGGCGCATGAAGGCTGGATCGGCGAATTGCTGGGCAAGGTCAGTGAGGACGACGCGCGCCGGCTGACCGGCATGCTGACCTCGTTCCGCAGCAACTGGGAGGGACGCGAATGACCGCAATGGCCGGGCGCAAGCCGAAGCATTTCCTCTGGGAGGTCGAGGGCAGGATCGCCAAGGTCCGGCTCGATCGGCCGGAGCGCAAGAACCCGCTGACCTTCGACAGCTATGCGGAACTCCGCGACACGTTCCGCGACCTCGTCTATGCCGACGATGTCGACGCCGTGGTGTTCCTTTCCAATGGCGGCAATTTCTGCTCCGGCGGCGATGTCCACGACATTATCGGCCCGCTGGTCAAAATGGACATGAAGGAGCTCCTGGCCTTCACCCGCATGACCGGCGATTTCGTCAAGGCGATGCTGAATTGCGGCAAGCCGATCATTGCGGCGGTCGACGGCGTCGCGGTCGGCGCCGGCGCCATCATTGCGATGAGCTCCGACATCCGCATCGCCACGCCGGAAGCCAAGACCGCGTTCCTGTTTACCCGCGTCGGCCTCGCCGGCTGCGATATGGGCGCCTGCGCGATCCTGCCGCGCATCATCGGCCAGGGCCGCGCCGCCGAGCTGCTCTACACCGGCCGCACCATGACGGCTGATGAAGGCGAACGCTGGGGTTTCTACAACCGGCTGGTCGATGCCGCCGCGCTTGAAGCCGACGCGCTCGACATGGCGGCGCGCATCGTCTCCGGCCCGACCTTCGCGCACGGCATCACCAAGACCCAGCTCAACCAGGAATGGTCGATGGGCCTCGACCAGGCGATCGAGGCGGAAGCGCAGGCGCAAGCGATCTGCATGCAGACCCGCGACTTCGAACGCGCCTACAAGGCGTTCGTGGCCAAGGAAAAGCCGGTGTTCGAGGGGGATTGAGGATGATGCTTTGCGTGGAGACGTTGGCGGGAGGGGGGCGCCGTAGTGCGCAAGGCCTCAATAGCGGGGCCACCAATGCCTGATCGTTCCTTCCTCTCCTGGCCGTTCTTCGAAGACCGCCATCGCCACCTCGCCGAGCACCTCGAGGCATGGTGCACGACCAACCTCCCAGTCGATCACCATGATGTCGACGCCGCCTGCCGCGAGCTGGTCAGCAAGCTCGGCCGAGACGGCTGGCTGAAGCCGACGGCGCTCGACACCGACAATCCGGGCCCCCTCGACGTCCGCACTTTGTGCATCACGCGCGAGACGCTCGCCCGCCATGACGGGTTGGCCGACTTTGCCTTCGCCATGCAAGGGCTGGGCACCGGCGCGCTCAGCCTGTTCGGCACGGTGGAGCAGCGGCAATGGCTTTCGAAGACGCGCGCCGGCAAGGCGATATCAGCCTTCGCCCTGTCGGAGCCGCGCTCGGGATCAGATGTCGCCAACACGGAAATGACGGCGACCCGCGACGGCGATAGCTACGTTCTTACAGGCGAAAAAACCTGGATCTCCAATGGCGGCATCGCCGACCTCTATGTCGTCTTTGCCCGCACCGGCGAGGCGCCGGGCGCCAAGGGACTTTCCGCTTTCCTCGTGCCTGGCGACGCCAAGGGCCTTGGCATCGCCGAACGGCTCGAAGTGATCGCGCCGCATCCGCTGGCGCGGCTGTCTTTCGACCGGGTCCGCCTGCCGGCCACCGCACAGATCGGCAAGCCAGGCGACGGCTTCCGCATCGCCATGTCGGTGCTCGATGTGTTCCGCTCGACCGTCGGTGCGGCGGCACTCGGCTTTGCCCGCCGCGCACTGGATGAAAGCATCAAACGCGTGGCCGAGCGCAAACTGTTCGGCGCGCCGATGGCCGAATTGCAAATGGTGCAGGGGCACATCGCCGACATGGCGCTCGATGTCGATGCGGCGGCGCTGCTGGTCTACCGTGCCGCCTGGACCAAGGACATGGGCGCTGCCCGCGTCACCCGCGAGGCGGCGATGGCCAAGCTGTTTGCCACCGACAAGGCGCAAGAGGTGATCGACAAGGCCGTGCAACTGCACGGCGGCGACGGCGTCCGCAAAGGCCACATCGTCGAAAGCCTGTATCGCGAGATCCGCGCGCTGCGCATCTATGAGGGCGCCTCCGACGTGCAGAAAGTGGTGATTGCGCGGCAAGTGATGGGCGCGGCCTGAAGCAGGTCGCGCCCACGGACCAAACTGTCTTGACAATGGATATTGCGAACCGAGTTTTGACGAATCGGGAGACTGAAATGCACCAGATTTTGCAGCCGGAAGGCTGGGCCAAACCTGTCGGCTACGCCAACGGCGTCGCGGCGCGCGGTCGGCTCGTCTTCGTTGGCGGACAGGTCGGCTGGAACGGCCAATGCCAGTTCGAAACCGACGATTTTGTTGGCCAGGTGCGGCAAACGCTTCAGAACATCGTCGCGGTGCTGGCGGAAGCCGGCGCGGGGCCGCAGCACATCACCTCGATGACCTGGTACTTCACCGACAAGGCCGAATACCTTGCCAATCTCAGGGGTATCGGCGAGGCCTATCGCGAGGTCATCGGCCGGCATTTTCCGGCGATGGCCGCCATGCAGGTGGTGGCGCTGGTCGAGGATCGCGCCAAGATCGAAATCCAGGCCACCGCCGTCATTCCGGAATAAATTATTGGCTGCCTCAGGAATAAATTATTCGCGAAGCCCCGCCTGCCTCAAGATCGGCAGCACGTGATCGCAGAAATAGGGCAGTTCTTGCGTGTAGTTGACGAAGGACAGCGCGATGCCCTGATAGCCGTGCCCGGCAATGGCGACCATGTCGGCGGCGATCGTTTCCGGCGTTCCGATCAGCGGGTAGGTGCCGGCGCCGCCGGCGAAACGCTGCCGGTAGCGGTCATAGGCGTGCGGGTCGTGCGATTGCGAGAATTCCTTCTTGCCGGCCATGTGGGCATCGACGGCGTCATGGTCGGCCATATCGACGGCGTAGCGCGTGTAGTAGGCCTGCGCCTCTTCCATCGTCGGGCGGCAGACGACATGCGCCACGGTGTAGACGCCGACATCGCGGCCTGCCTTATCGGCCCGCTCGCTGATGTCGGCGACATGCTTGCCGGCATCGCTCATTTCCGAAAATGTCGTGAACAGATAATCGCACCGGGCGGCAGCGAAATCGCGGCCCGGCCCGCCGAAGGCGGCGTTCATGGTCACGGGGCGCGGAACCTGCAGACTGGCCGGCCGGCTGACAGCCTCCTTGAGGCGGTAATAAGTGCCTTCGTAATCGAGCGGCTCGGCCGACGCATAAAGCTTTTCCAGGATTTCGATCCATTCGGCCGCCTGATCGTAGCCCTTCTCGACCAAAGGCATGCCGAACATGCCGAATTCCTTCGGGTTCCAGCCGCAGACGATGTTCAAGCCCGCGCGGCCCTGGCTAATATGGTCGACCGTCGCCAGCGCCTTGGCGGCATAGAGCGGATGCACCAGCGGCACATGCACGGTCATGAACAGGCCGATCTGCTCGGTGGCCATGGCGAGTGCCGCCGCCCAGGTGAAGGTCTCGAACGACCATTCGCGCACCTTGTTGCGGCCGCCGAAGCCGCGCCAACGCGCGATCGGCAGCATGAACTCCAGCCCGGCGCGGTCGGCGATCTGGGCTGCGGTCACATTGTCCTGCCAGCTCGCCGCCCAGCGCTCCGGCACATCGGTGATGGCAAGCCCGCCATCGGCATTGGTCGAAAAGACGCCAAGCTTCAGTCTGTTCGGGCCGTGCAAAGGGTGTGGTTTGTTCACGTCGCTGCCTCCCGGCGAAGATCGCACGCTAGGCCCGCGCAGAAATATTTCAAGCCTGAAATAGCTTGGCGTCACCATCGCTCGCGGGTATCGGTTCCAGCGGGCCGCACCGTGTCCACCACGCAACGGACATCGCAGCTTTTTAAGCTTAAAACTTTCGCCTTGAAAAGCGCCGCACTTTGGATAAGCATTCCGGAGTCGATGGCGATTGCCGTGCCGGACGGGCTTGCCGGCCAGTCCATCGAGCAGACCAGTCCATCGTGCCGGCCAGCCATCGTGGGTGCTCCGGGTGGGAGTCTCAGTTCTTGTCGTTCATACTGCCCCAGTCATCATCCAACACGCGCCCTGCCTTCGATGACGTGCGCGCGGATTCGCGGTCTGCAACACACAACATCGCCAACCGTGACCGCATGGTCGCTGCCATGAATTGACGCCCTGCGTGAAGCGGGGCGGCAAAAAACCGTGCGGGAGCAACCCGCCCGATCAACAACAGAGGGAACAAAAATGAGCTTCACGCGTCGCAAATTGCTTCTTCTCGCCGCCGCCATCGGCATCGCCGCCGGCCCCGCCACCGCTTATGCCGCGGATGTGCTCAATGTCGGCGCCTACCCGACCAACCCGCCCTTCGAATTCAAGAACGAGAGCGGCACTTTCGAAGGCTTCGAGGTCGACATCGTCAACGAAGCCGCCAAGCGCATCGGCATGACCACCGACATCGCCGATCTCGGCTTCCAGGCGCTGTTTGCCGCCACCACCTCGAAGCGCATCGACGTCGCCATCTCGTCGATCACCATCACGGCGGAGCGGCTGAAGTCACAGTCGTTCACGCAGCCCTATTATGATTCCGATATGGGCATCGCTACCAAGGCCGACAGCCCGATCAAGGCCGAGGCCGACCTCAAGGGCAAGATCATCGGCGTGCTGTCAGGCTCGACCGGCGAAACCTGGGTCAAGGCGCATCAGGAAGCCGACGGCTTCAGCGACGTGAAGGGCTACGACACGCAGCAGAACCTGCTGCTCGACCTCAGCGCCGGCCGCGTCGATGCGGCAGTCAGCGACATTCCGGGCATGGAATATTCCTTCACCAAGATGAAGGACCTGGTGGTCAAGGAGCGCATCAAGACCGGTGAGCAATACGGCCTGATGATGACCAAGGACCACCCGCTGCTCGGCAAGCTGAACGATGCGCTGAGCGCGATGAAGAAGGACGGCACGCTGGCCGCGATCCACAAGAAGTGGTTCGGCAGCGACGCGCCCGCCGACTCTTCGACCATGAAGGAAATGCCGCTGCCGAAGGCCTGAGCTGAAAGCTGCGGTAACATCGTGCCGGCTTTCCAGGCCGGCACGATTCTTTCACGCCTGGCCGCCGGCTTCTGCCGCAGATCTCCTCGCCCTCGGCGGGGCCAATCGATTTTAACGTGAGCATTCTTTGCTCTGGGGTTCGGGAACGCTCCCATGTCGCTGATCGACACCTTCTTCAACCCCGACGTCATCATGTCCAGCCTGCCGGCGCTGCTGCGCGGCTTCCTGAACACGCTGCTGCTCGGCATTTTGAGCATCGGCATCGGCATCCCCATCGGCCTGGGGATCAGTCTGGTGCGGCTCTATGCGCCGAAGCCGCTGCGCTGGCTCGCGGTCGGCTACACCGACATCTTCCGCGCCCTGCCGGTGCTGGTCGTGCTGATCCTGATCTACTATGCGCTGCCCTTCCTCGGCATACGCCTGTCGTCCTGGGCATCGGCGGTGACAGCCTTCGCCTTCATCATGTCGGCCTACTCGGCCGAGGTGTTCCGCTCCGGCATCGAAAGCATTCCGCGCGGGCAGTTCGAGGCGTCGCAGGCGCTTGGCCTGCCGTTCCTCCTGACCTTGCGCAAGGTGGTGCTGCCACAAGCGATCCGCGTCGTCATCCCGCCGATGACCAGCAACTGCGTCTCGATGTTCAAGGACACCTCGCTCGCCTCCACCGTGGCGCTGCCGGAACTCTTGAAGGAGGCGACCAACGCGCAGTCGCTCTACGCCAACCCCTCGCCGCTGATCGGCGCCGCCCTCGTCTATCTCATCTTCCTCTGGCCGATGGTCCGCCTCGTCAGCCTGCTTGAAGAGCGCTTCAAGACCGAAAAGAAGCGCTGACCTCCGCCACCTGATCCCCGTCCAAGCCCTCCGCAGGAGCCTACCCGTGAATAAGCATCAAACCGACAATGCGAATGCCACCGCGTTCCCCGTCGACACCATCCGCGCCATGTTTCCAGCCTTGCAGCGGGCCGGCGATTTCATCTTTTTGGACAACGCCGCCGGCGCGCAGATCCCGCAGAGCGTGCTCGACGCGGTGACCAATCATCTGGTTTCGCACAATGTGCAGCGTGGCGGCCGCTATGGCCGCAGCGTCACCGTCGACCAATCGGTCGCCGATGCGCGGACAAGCGTCGCTCTGCTCATCAACGCCTACAGCCCGGCGGAAATCTGCTTCGGCATGAATGCCACCTCGTTCATCCGCCTGGTCAGCCTCGGCATCGGCCAGATGCTGCAAGAGCGCGACGAGATCGTCGTCACCGACATGGATCATGACGCCAACATCGCGACTTGGCTGGCGCTGGAGTCGGCCGGTGCGAAATTCAAATGGTGGCGGATGCGTGAGGACGGCAATCTGCATGTCGACGATCTGCGTCCGCTGGTTTCGGACCGCACCCGCCTGGTCGCCTGCACGGTGACAGCGCACTCGATCGGCTCGATCGTCGATGTCGCTGCGGTGGCTGAGATCGCGCATGCGGCCGGCGCCGAAGTGTTCCTCGACTGCGTGCATTACGGGCCGCATGGACTGATCGACGTGCAGGCCTGGGACTGCGACTATCTCGTCTGCTCCGGCTACAAGAATTTCTCGCCGCATATGGGCTTCCTGTGGGGCCGCTTCGAAACGCTGAAGCGGCTGCCGACCTTCCGCGAGGACTTCATCCCCGACGAGCCGCCCTACAAGGTCGAGGCCGGCACCTTCATCTACGAGAACGTCTCCGGCATGGATGCGGCGGTGCAGTATCTGGAACTGATCGGCCGCAATCTGGCGCCGTCCAACAACCGCTCCCGACGCGAAAACATCGTTGCCGGCATGGGCGCCATCCGCGACTACGAGCTGGTGCTGGCGCGCGAGATGCTGGCCGTGCTGAAGGATTGCGGGGCAACCATCTACGGCGTTGCCGACGAGGCGCGGATCACCGAGCGCGTGCCGACCTTCTGCTTCAACATCGGCAAACTATCGCCGCAGCGCGTCGTCGAGGAAATGGCCGAGATGCAGATCGGCATCCGCGACGGCCACATGTACGCGCCACGGCTGATGAAGCGACTCAATCTCTCGATGGACAGCGGCGCCATCCGCGCCTCGCTGGTGCATTACAATACAGTCGAGGAGATCCATAAATTCGGCGAGGCGCTGCGCGCCATCATCGCCAAGCTGTCGTGAGAGGCGGCCTCTCCAGCGTCGTCATCCATGGGCGGAACAAGGGAGCGTAGCGACGCAGTGCAGACCCGAGGATGACGAAGAGACGTCAGGCCGCTTTCTTCTTCGCCAGCCTCGCCTTGATCGACGCGACGTCGGCGCGCGGTGTCGCCGCGAACAGCGTCCGGGTGTAGCTGTGCTTGGGATCGGCGAAGACCTCGTCGCGCGAGCCGTATTCGACCGCTTCGCCGAAATACATCACCATCACATCGTCGGCGATGTAACGCACCACGGACAGATCGTGGCTGATGAAGACATAGGTCAGCTGGAACTCATCCTGCAGGTCGGCAAGCAGGTTGAGCACCTGCGCCTGCACCGACAGATCGAGCGCCGAGACCGGCTCGTCGAGCACCAGCAGGCTCGGGTTCAGCATCAGCGCGCGGGCAATGGCGATGCGCTGACGCTGGCCGCCGGAAAACATATGCGGATAGCGATTGTAGTGCTCGTGGCCGAGGCCAACCTTCTTCAGCATCTTCATCGCAAGGTCGCGCCGCTCGGACGCCGGCTTGTCGGTGTTGATCAAAAGCGGCTCGCCCAGCACGTCGCCGATCTTCTGGCGCGGATTGAGCGATCCGTAGGGGTTCTGGAAGACGATCTGCACCTTGCGGCGCATCTCCTTGGTCAATCCGCCCTTGGCGATGTCGACCTTGTTGCCGTCGATGAACAATTCGCCCGATGTCGCCGGATCGATCAGCGTGATGATGCGGGCAAGCGTTGACTTGCCGCAGCCGCTTTCGCCGACAATGGCCAGCGTCTTGCCCTTGTCGACCTTGAACGAGACCCCCTTGACCGCGTGCACGGTACGCGGCCCGGTGAACAGGCCGCCGCCGATGTGGTAGTCGCGGACGATGTTCTTGCCTTCGAGAACCGTCGTGCTCATCAGGCGGCTCCCGCAGCAGAGGGGGCCGGCTCGAACATCATGTCGGAAACGGTCGGCAGCCGGTCGCCGACGGCGTTTTCCGGCAGCGCCGACAAAAGCGCCCGCGTGTAGTTGCTCTTTGGCGATTCAAACAGCGACAGCACGTCGGCCTCTTCCATCTTGCGGCCCTTGTACTGGACGATGACGCGGTCGGCGGTCTCGGCCACCACGCCCATATTGTGGGTGATCATGATCAGGCCCATGCCGTATTTGGCCTGCAGCGAAACCAGCAGATCGAGGATCTGCTTCTGGATGGTGACGTCGAGCGCCGTGGTCGGCTCGTCGGCGATCAGCAGTTTCGGATTGCAGGCAATGGCGATGGCGATCATGACGCGCTGGCACTGGCCGCCCGACATCTGGTGCGGGAAGGAACTCAGCCGCTCTTCAGGGTCGGCGATGCCGACCAGCTTCATCAGTTCGATGGCACGCGCCCGGCGCTGGGCGCGGTCCATGCCCATGTGGAAGCGCAACACCTCCTCGATCTGGAACCCGACGGTGAAGCACGGATTGAGGCTGGCGATCGGCTCCTGGAAGATCATCGAGATGTCCTTGCCGACGATCTTGCGGCGTTCGGACGGGCTGAGCTTCAGCAGATCGACGCCGTCGAAGGCCATGCGGTCGGCCTTGACGGTTGCCGTGTTGGGCAACAGCCCCATCACCGCCAGCATCGCCACCGACTTGCCGGAGCCGGACTCGCCGACGATCGCCAGCACTTCGCGCGGCTCGATCGACAGGTCGATACCTTGCACGGCCATGAACGGTCCGGCCGCGGTGTCGAAGGAAACGGTGAGGTTCGTGATCTCGAGCAGAGACATGCTCACGACCTCTTCAGCTTGGGGTCGAGCGCGTCGCGCAGGCCGTCGCCGATCAGGTTGATAGCGAAGACGGTGATCAGGATGGCGAGACCCGGGAAGGTCACCACCCACCAGGCGCGCAGGATGAATTCGCGCGCCTCGGCCAGCATGGTGCCCCATTCCGGCGTCGGCGGCTGCGCGCCCATGCCGAGGAAGCCAAGGGCCGCCGCCTCGAGGATGGCGTTGGAGAAGGACAGCGTCGCCTGCACGATCAACGGCGCGATGCAGTTTGGCAGGATGGTGACCAGCATCAGCCTGAGATGGCTGGCGCCGGCGACCTTGGCCGAGACGACATATTCGCGGGTCTTTTCGGCCATCACGGCGGCGCGGGTGAGCCGGGCGAAATGCGGCTGCAGCACGAAGGCGATGGCGATCATGGCGTTGACGAGGCCGGGGCCAAGCACCGCGACCAGCACCAGGGCCAAGAGCAGCGACGGGAAGGCCAGGATGATGTCCATGATGCGCATGATCAGCGTGTCGACCCAGCCGCGGCAGTAGCCGGCGAGCAGGCCGAGGATGACGCCTGAAATCAGCGCTGACGTGACAACGACGAAGCCGATGGCGAGCGAGAAGCGCGAGCCGTAGATCAGGCGCGACAGCATATCGCGGCCGACGGCGTCGGTGCCGAGCAGGAACTGCGCATTGCCGCCCTCCTGCCAGGCCGGCGGCGTCAGGAAGAAGTCGCGGAACTGATCGTCCGGCGAATGCGGCGCCAGCAGCGGCGCGAAAATGGCGATCAGGATCAGCAGCGCGAAGACGAAGAGCCCGATCACCGCGCCCTTGTTGACGGAGAAGTAATGCCAGAACTCGCCGAACATCTGCAACCTGGCGTCCTGCGGCTTGACGACGGTCGCGGCTTCGATGGTGGCGGGGCCTTCATTGCTCATGTCAGTTGGCCCGGATGCGTGGGTTGATGACGGCGTAGAGCACGTCGACGATGAGGTTCACCGACATGACGATCAGCGCGATCAAAAGCAACCCGCCCTGCACGGTGAAATAGTCGCGCTTGGAAATGGCGTCGATCATCCATTTGCCGATGCCGGGCCAGGAGAAGATGCTCTCGGTCAGGATGGCGCCGGTGAGCAGCGTGCCGACCTGCAGGCCGATGGTGGTGACGACCGGGATCAGCGCGTTGCGGAAGGCGTGCAGGCCGATGACCCTACGCGGCGCCAGGCCCTTGGCGCGCGCGGTGCGGACATAGTCCTCACCCAGCACCTCGAGCATCGCCGAGCGCGTCTGCCTCGCGATGACGGCAAGCGGAATGGTGCCGAGCACGATGGTCGGCAAGATCAGGTGCGACAGCGCCGAACGGAAGGCGCCCTTCTGGCCCGAGATCAGGGAATCGATGGTCATGAAGCCGGTCACCGGCTTGAAGAAGTAGAGGAGGTCGATGCGGCCTGAAACCGGCGTCCAGTGCAGCATGCCGGAGAACACGATGATCAGCAGGAGACCCCACCAGAAGATCGGCATGGAATAGCCGGCCAGCGCCGTGCCCATGGTCAATTGGTCGAACCAGGAGCCGCGGCGGATGGCGGCGAAGATGCCGGCGGCGACACCTAGGACAATGGCAAAGATCATGGCGAAGATGGCGAGCTCGACCGTTGCCGGGAAGCGCACCAGGAAATCCTTGAGCACCGGCGTCTTGGTGGAAAACGAGGTGCCGAAATCACCGCTGAGGATGTTGGTCAGATAGGTCAGATATTGTTGCCAGATCGGCAGGTCGAAACCGAACTGGTGCATGAGCGCCGTGTGGCGTTCGGGCGACAGGCCGCGTTCGCCCGCAAGCACCAGCACCGGATCACCGGGCAGGATGCGCACGAAGCCAAAGGCGAGGATGGTTATCCCGATGAAGGTCGGGATGATGAGGGCGAGCTTGCCGAGGATATAACGCAGCATGGCGGGCGAGTGGGGGCGTCACCACATGGAGGCGCCCCCGTTTCGCAACCTTATTCGGCGATATCGACGCCGTCGAAGCGGTGGATACCGAGCGGATCCATCGCAAAGCCGGTGACGGTCTTCTGCATCGGCATGAACACCTTGGAGTGAGCGAGCGTCGCCCAGGGTGCCTGTTCCTTGAAGATGACCTGTGCCTGTTCATAGAGCTTGGTGCGCTCGGCCTGGTCCGAAACGGTCTTGGCCTTGTTGATGAGCGCATCGAAGTCCTTGTTGCACCATTCCGCGCGGTTGTTCGAACCGACGGAAGCGCAGCTCAGGAGCACGCCGAGGAAGTTGTCCGGATCGCCATTGTCGCCGGTCCAGCCGACGATGACGGCGCCGTCGTGATCGACCGCGGAAGCGCGCTTGAGGTATTCACCCCAATCGTAGCTGACGATCTCGACGGTGACGCCGACCTTGGCGAAGTCCGCCTGGATCAATTCGGCGGTGCGGCGCGCGTTCGGCATGTAGGGGCGCGACACTGGCATGGCCCAGACGTTCATCTTGAGGTCCTTGACGCCGGCCTCTTCAAGCAGCTTCTTGGCTGCATCCGGATCGTACGGATCGTCCTTCACTTCCTTGTTGTAGGACCACATGGTCGGCGGGATCGGGTTGACCGCCACCTGGCCGGCACCCTGGAAGACCGCGTCGATGATGGCCTTCTTGTTGATGGCCATGTTGAGCGCCTTGCGCACGCGCACGTCGTCGAACGGCTTCTGCTGGGTGTTGTACATTAGCGCGCCGACATTGAGGCCTTCCTGCTCCTCGACCTTCAGGTTCGCATCGGCCTGCAGGCCGGCGATGTCGGCCGGTGCCGGGTACGACATGATGTTGCATTCGCCGGCCTTGAGCTTCTGTGCGCGCACGGCCGGATCGGTGGTGATGGCGAAGACCAGATCGTCGATCTTCTGCTTGCCGCCCCAATAGTCCGGGTTGGCCTTGTAGCGGATGGCGGCGTCGGTCTGGTAGTCGACGAAGATGAACGGGCCGGTGCCGATCGGCTTCTGGTTGAACAGCTCAGGCGTCTTGTCGGCCTGCAGCTTGTCGGCATATTCCTTGGAGACGACGGACGCAAAATCCATGCCCAGCGTCGGAATGAAGGTGATCGCCGGCTCCTTGAGGGTGAACTTCACCGTCAGGTCATCGACCTTCTCGACCTTGGTGATGTTGTCGCCGAACTGGTCATTGTAATACTGGTAGGCAATGCCCGGAATGTACTGGAACCAGGGACCGTTCTTGTCGACCTGACGTTCGAACGAGAACACCACATCGTCGGCGTTGAAGTCGCGCGTCGGGGTGAAATAGTCGGTGGCGGCGAATTTGACGCCCTTGCGCAGCTTGAAGACATATTCCTTGCCATCGTCGGAGATCGTCCAGCTTTCGGCCAGGCCCGGCGAGGTCGTCGTCTTGCCGTGATCGAATTCGACGAGGCGGTTGAAGACGGTGCGCGAGGACGCGTCGAACGTCTGGCCTGCGGTATACGGCGCCGGATCGAAACCTTCCGGCGAAGCTTCCGCGCAGTAGACCAGAGTTTTCGCATTGGCCATGCCGCCCAGGACGCTTGCAGCCAGCAACGCGGCTGCAAAAGTCAGCTTCTTATTCATTGAGCACTCCCTGATGTTCTTCCAAGCCCCTCTATCAGGCTCGCGAAGCGCGCATATAAGCACCGTTTTTCCGGCTTTGGAACACCCCGTTTGCTTACCCCGCGGGAAGCAGGAAAAAAATCCGCAACTTTGCCAAATTGCAGAAAAAATTAGCCGTTTCTTCCGTTCACGAGATTATTAACAGCCGAATTTTTTTATTGATCGCCAGGCTGACGATATAAATGTTCCCGGCGCTTCCGAGCGGCCGTGGGATGCGTCAGGACACCGCCTGGAGCGCTGGCGGCGGCAAAGACTTTCGACGGCAAATCTTTCGCCGCGTTGCCGCAAGGGCAAGACTTGCACGCTCACCAAGGGAGGCAATACATAGGGTGTAGCGGCCGCAGCGGAGGGCGCCCTTGCCAATTCAGGGGCGAGTGCGGCACGGATGAACAAGACTTGTCCAGGGAGGAACGGTTGGCAAAAGCATCAAGGACGACGGCGCCGGTGAAAGCGGGAGCCAAGGCGCCGTCGAAAGCAGCCGGTACTGCCAAGCCGAAAGCACCCGTTGCCAAAGCCGCCAAGCCGAAGGCGGCCGCGGCACCTGTAAGGGCAAGCACAAAGCCGGCGGTGAAAGCCCCGGCCAAGGCTGCGGCCGGAAAGACGGCGCCGGGGCGTAAAGCGGGTGCGGCAAAGCCCGCTGCCAGGCCGGCGTCGAAGGCCGCGGCAGCGGTGAAGGCCCCACCGGCGGCAAAGCCGGCCGACGCTACCGCCAACCGATTGCCGAAAGCGCTGACGGCGTTGGCCGCCGGCTTGCCGGAAAAGCCGTGGCTCAAGAGCTATCCGAAAAACGTGCAGGCGGAGATCGGCGCCCTGCCCTACAGCTCGATCGGCGATTTCCTCGTCGCCGCCTGCAAGCAGTTTTCCGCGCAGCCGGCCTTCACCTGCATGGACAAGTCCATCAGCTACACCGATGTCGAGCGGCTGTCGGCGGCCTTCGGCGCCTACCTGCAATCGAAGGGCCTGCAGAAAGGCGCGCGCGTCGCGCTGATGATGCCCAACGTGCTGCAATATCCGGTGGCGATGATGGCGATCTTGCGAGCGGGTTATGTGGTGGTGAACATCAATCCGCTCTACACGCCGCGCGAGCTCGAACACCAGCTGAAGGATTCCGGGGCGCAAGCCATCGTCATCCTGGAGAACTTCGCCAACACCTTGCAGGCGGTGATCGCCAGGACCGCGGTCAAGCATGTGGTGGTCGCCGCGATGGGCGACATGCTTGGCGGGCTGAAGGGCACAATCGTCAATTTCGTCGTGCGCCGCGTGAAGAAGATGGTGCCGGCATGGTCGCTGCCCGGCCATGTCAAGTTCAATGCCGCCATGAAGGCCGGCGCCGGTATGGGCTTCAGGCCGGCCAAGGTGGCAGCCGACGATGTCGCCTTCCTGCAATATACGGGCGGCACCACGGGCGTCTCGAAGGGCGCCACGCTGCTGCACAGCAACGTGCTCGCCAACGTCGCGCAGAACGCGCAGTGGATGGAGGACGCCTACACGATCAAGCCGAAACCCGCGCACCCCAACTTCATCTGCGCGCTGCCGCTCTATCATATCTTCGCGCTGACGGTGAACGCGCTGATGGGCATGCAGCAGGGCGCCCGCAATGTGCTCATTCCCAATCCGCGCGACATCCCAGGCTTCGTCAAGGAATTGCAGAAATATCCGGTGCACATCTTTCCCGGCCTCAACACGCTGTTCAACGCGCTGCTCAACAATGAGGATTTCCGCAAGCTCGACTTCAAGCCGCTGGTGCTGACGCTGGGCGGCGGCATGGCGGTGCAGAAGGGCGTCGCCGAACGCTGGAAGGCGCTGACCGGATGTTCGGTCACCGAAGGCTACGGCCTCTCGGAAACCTCGCCGGTGGCCACCGCCAACAAGTTCACCGCCGGCGACTTCACCGGCACCATCGGCTTGCCGCTGCCCTCGACGGAGATCGCCATCCGCGACGAAGACGGCAACAATTTGCCGCTCGGCGAGGTCGGCGAAGTCTGCATCCGGGGGCCGCAAGTGATGGCGGGCTACTGGAACCGGCCGGATGAGACCGCCAAGGTGATGACCAAGGACGGCTACTTCAAATCCGGCGACATGGGCTTCATGGACGAACGCGGCTACACCAAGATCGTCGACCGCAAGAAGGACATGATCCTGGTCTCGGGCTTCAACGTCTATCCCAACGAGCTCGAGGAAGTCGTGGCGATGCATCCGGGTGTGCTCGAAGTGGCGGCGATCGGCGTGCCGGACGAGCATTCGGGCGAGGTGCCGAAACTGTTCGTGGTCAGGAAGGATCCGGCGCTGACCGCCGAGGCACTGACCGCCTTTTGCCGCGAGAACCTGACCGGCTACAAGCGGCCCAGATACATCGAATTCCGCACCGAACTGCCGAAGACGCCGGTCGGCAAGATCCTGCGGCGAGCGCTGCGCGAATGATTGCAGCCGTCGGCGCGGATGCCGTAGATGCACCTTGCCGTCCTGACCCGGCAGAGTTCATCAGGACGAACATGCGCCTCGCCCCGGTGCCGTCGGTGCCTGAGATCCAGCTTTTTACACCGCACCCGGCCAGTGGCCTGAGACGGCTTACCTATACGCACCAAAGCGCTGACGACGATGACGACACGATCGAGGCGGACAACAATGGACCTGAGCCGCAGCCGCCTTACTGGGCTTACGTGTGGGCCGGCGGCGCGGTGCTTGCGCGCCATATACTGGATCATCCGCAAACGGTAGCCGGTCGCCGCGTGCTCGACCTTGGTGCCGGCTCCGGCCTTGTCGGCATCGCCGCAGCCAAGGCCGGTTCGCGCGAAGTGATCGCCGCCGAGATCGACCGTAACGGCGTTGCCGCGATCGGCCTCAATGCCGCGGCCAACGGCGTCGAGATCATCATTGTCTACAAGGACATTACCACGGGTCCCCCGCCGGCGGTCGAGCTCGTGCTTGCCGGCGACGTGTTCTACGGCCCTGAGGTTGCTCTGCGGGTTATCCCGTTCCTCGACCGCTGCCTGGCGGCCGGCATCGAGGTGCTGGTCGGAGATCCCCGCCGCAACGACCTGCCGCTGTCCCGGCTGCGATTGCTCGCCGAATACCGGGTGCCGGATTTCGGCGACGCGAAGGGGGCTGCGACTAAGCCGAGCGGTGTCTTTTCGTTTGAGGCGGAAGAGCGCTAACGCCACGGGGCAAGCCTAAATTCTACTCATTGTGGACAAACATTGAGGGCAGAAGATAGATTCGACTGGCCGTTGATCGGAGAAGTCGAGTGGCGTGGATTAAAGTTGTTCAACGTATCGGTTTCACAGTTTGCCCAAAATGCGAAAATCGGGGCTTCGATCTTCAGCCAGGCGAAGACATCGACAGCGCAAAGCGCCAAGATCAGGTGCGGCAAATGCGGGTACGTTTGTTCTGCTGATGAGTGGCCCATTGTGTCTGAAAACAAACCAGAAGCTCGATAGTTTCCATGGACTGCTCCCCCATCTCGGCCATTGGCAGAAAATCCCGAGGTGAATCGAGTTTGACCTAGCCTTTCCCGTCAGATCGTCTCCCTGACCCGCGCCGAGAGAAAATCCGGCAGGTCGGCGACCGAATCCAGAACCACATCGGCAATGCCGGCCAGCGATTCGCGGGTGCCGGTGCCGGAGAGCACGCCGACCGCCAGCCCGCAGCCGCCGGCACGTGCCATTTCGAGGTCGTGCCGGTTGTCGCCGACCATGGCGATTTCCGCCGGCTTGAGGCCGGTGAGATCGCTAAAGGCCTGGATGGTGTCGGGCGCCGGCTTCGGATTGGCCACCGCGTCGTAGCCATAGGCCGCGTCGAACAATTGAGCGACGCCGAGCGTGACCAGCGTCTTTTCCGCGCCGCTGGTCGAATCGTTGGTGGCGACGCCAAGCCGGTAGGATTTCCTGTGCAGTGCCGTCAGCGTATCGACGATGCCCGGCAGCGCCACGGCCATCGCCGAGCCTTGTACGGAGGTGATCTCGTTGAAGCGGGCAACCGCAAGCATCTGATCCTCGTTGGACAGGCGTGGGAACCACAATTCGACGACGTCGAGATTGGTGCCGGAGGCAAAGATGGAGTCCGGCTTGAAACGCTTGTTGGCGAAATCGAAGCCGGCAGCGGCCAGCAGCCTGTCGGCTTTCCAGCGATCGCCTTCCGACGCATCCATGGCCATGAAGTCGGCAACGCCGAGCCAGGTGGCGTTGAAGTCGACAAGCGTGCCGTCCTTGTCGAACAATATTCCCTTGATGTCTGCCAAGCTTTTCACTCCGAGCCACGCAAATGCTGGATGAATCCCACAAGGCCAGCGGTCGATGCATCCCGATTGGCGGCACTTTCCTTGCCCTCCACGACAGGCAACAGGCCGGTGGCCAGTTCCTTGCCGAGTTCGACGCCCCATTGGTCGAAGGAGTTGATGTTGAACAGCGTGCCCTCGACGAAGACGCGGTGCTCGTAGAGCGCGATCAGCCGGCCGAAGGTGCGCGGGTCGAGCTTTCTGTAGAGGATGGTGATCGAGGGACGGTTACCCGAGAAGACGCGGTGCGGCGCGATCTTGTCGACCTCGGCCGGCTTCATGCCCTTGGCCAGCATCTGGGCGCGCGCCTCCTCCAGCGTGCGGCCCTTCATCAGCGCTTCCGACTGCGCCAGGCAGTTGGCGAGCAGCAGATCGTGCTGGTGCTTGAGATCGGGCTCGTGACCGATGGCCGCGGCAAGGAACTCGACCGGAATGAAATCGGTGCCCTGGTGCAGCAGCTGGAAGAAGGCATGCTGGCCGTTGGTGCCGGGCTCACCCCAGACCAGCGGTCCGGTCGGCGTCGTCACCGCCGTGCCTTCGAGGGTGACGCTCTTGCCGTTCGATTCCATGTCAAGCTGCTGCAAATAGGCCGGCAGCCTGGACAGGCGCTGGTCGTAAGGGATGACGGCGCGCGCCGGGTAACCGCAGATCACGCGATGCCACCAGCCGACCAGTCCCAGCAGCGCCGGCAGGTTCTCCTGCACCGGCGCGGTGCGGAAATGCTCGTCCATCTCATGCGCGCCATCAAGGAAGGCGCGAAAATTCCGCGGGCCGACAGCGATCATCACCGGCAGGCCGATGGCGCCCCAGAGCGAATAGCGGCCACCGACCCAGTCCCAGAAGCCGAAGACGCGATCGGGCGCGATGCCGAACTTGGCCACCAGGTCGAGCGCGGTCGAGACGGCGGCGAAATGCTTGCCGACCGCTTCCTTGCCGAGCGCCTTCTGCACCCAGTCGCGCGCCGTCTGCGCATTGGTCATCGTCTCGACGGTGGTGAAGGTCTTGGAAGCGATGATGAAAAGCGTGGTCTCGGCGGAGAGGCCCTTCAGCGTGTCGTGGATATGGGCGCCGTCTATGTTGGAGACGTAATGCGCGCGCGGCCCGTCATGATAGGGCGCCAGTGCCAGCGTCGCCATGGCCGGGCCGAGATCGGAACCGCCGATGCCGATGTTGACGATGTCGGTGATCTTCTTGCCGGTGGCGCCGGCCGCCTTGCCCGAGCGCACGGCATCGGCAAAGGCGCCCATGGCGTCGAGCACGGCGATGACGTCCGCCTTGACGTCCTGGCCATCGACGGTGACGCCCTTGCCGGTCAGGTTGCGCAGCGCCGTGTGCAGCACGGCACGGTCCTCGGTGACGTTGATCTTCTTGCCCGCGAACATGGCGGCGCGGCGGCCTTCGAGATCGGCGGCCTGCGCGAGCTTTTCCAGCAGCTCCATGGTGGTCGCGTCGACCGCGCATTTCGACCAGTCGAGCAGCAGATCGCCGTCGGTGGCGGAGAATTCCACGAACCGCTTGGGATCGGCGGCGAAGGCCTGGCGCATGCTGGCGGGCGCCGCCGCGCGGTGGTCGCGCAAGGCGGCGAGCTGTTTTTGAAAGGACGATTGATCCACTGCCAAACTCCGAGACCTCGAGCCATCATTACGGACCGGATGTTTCCGGCGCGTGTCGTCGCGACAATCTATCGGGCCGAACTCCACCCGTATCAATGCGCAGCGATGACGCACACCCACACGCCGCCATGACGCACGATGTCATCGCCGGGATGAAGCGCCGCGTCACCCCACGATGCCGCAACGCGGCATCAAAAGGACGTGAAGGATCACTGGCATAAATCCCAACGATCAGAAAAATTGATTGGCGCAACCCCTTGTGCCACGGTTACGTTCGGCTGGTCCAGCCAAACGAAAAAGGCTGGCCATCGAGGAAATCTCCCATGCCACAGCGAAACGACACGGCGATATGGTCCGGCCTGTTCCGGATTTCGGCCGAATCCGGCCAAACCCTGCAGGCGCAGATCCGCCAGGCCATCGTAGCCGCCATTCTCGACCGCCAGATCGCCGCTTCGATGCCGCTCCCTTCCTGCCGCATCCTGGCCGAAAAACTCGGCGTGGCGCGCGGAACCGTGGTGCTGGCGTTCCAGCAGCTCGTCGACCAGGGTTTCCTGGTGGCGCGCGAACGGCGCGGCCATTTCGTCAATCCCGATGTGCTGGCGACACCGGCCAAGCCGCACCAGAAGGCGCCCGACCAGGCCAATGAGATCGACTGGAAGGCACGCCGCAAGATCGCCGCAAGCGACATGCCGCCGCCGGCCAAGCACGAGAACTGGATCAAGTCGTCCTATCCTTTCGTCTACGGGCAGTTCGACCCGGCGCTGTTCCCGACCGCTGAATGGCGCGAGTGCAACCGCATGGCGCTTGCCGTGCTGGAAATCCGCAACTGGGCGTCCGATATGGTCGACCGTGACGATCCGCTGCTGATCGAGCAGATCCAGGCGCGGCTCCTGCCCCGGCGTGGCATCTTCGCCAATCCCGACGAGATCATCGTCACGCTGGGCGCCCAGAACGCGCTCTACATGCTGGCGACGCTGCTAATGTCCAAAGGCTCCAAGGTGGCGATGGAGGACCCCGGTTACCCCGACGCGCGCTCGATCTTCCGCCTTGCGGGCGCAGAGATACAGCCGGTGCCGGTCGACCAGTCCGGCATCGTAACTGCTTCTATTCCCAATGATTCCGGCTTCGTCTTCGTCACGCCCAGCCATCATTGCCCGACCATGGTACCGTTGTCGGCGGAACGGCGGCAGGATCTTCTGGCGCGCGCCAACCGCTACAACCAGATCATCATCGAGGACGGCTATGACAGCCAGCTTCTCGACGAGGCACCGCAGCAAGCGCTGAAGAGCCTCGATCGTTCCGGCCGCGTGGTCTATGTCGGCTCGATGTCCAAGACGCTGGCTCCCGGCCTGCGGCTCGGCTACATCGTGGCGTCCGCCGGACTGATCGCGGAGCTCCGGGCGCTGCGCCGCTTCATGCTGCGTCATCCGCCGGCCAACAATCAGCGCGCCGTCGCACTGTTCCTGTCGCTCGGCCACCACGAGGCGCTGGTGCGGCGGCTGTCGTCAGCCTTCGACGAGCGGCGCAAGCGGCTGGTCCATGCGATTTCCGCCTTCCTGCCGGAATGGCGCTCGACCGATTCGGCCGGCGGTACGTCGCTGTGGCTCGAAGGGCCGCGCGGCACCGATTCGCGCGGCCTTGCCGAGGCAGCGGCCTCGCGCAGCGTCATCATCGAGCCAGGCGACCGCTTCTTCGATCGCACTGAAAAGCCTTCGCGTTTCATGCGGCTGGGCATCTCGTCGATCGCGCTACAGCACATCGAGCCAGGCATCCGCGAACTGGCCACGGCCGCCGGACGCAGACCCGCGGCCGCCTGATCCATCATCGACCTCTCGTGACCGGAGCCGCTCGCAGCGGCTCCGGTATTTTAGTTCTGGCACATGGAACTGAGCCAGCTGGCCCATAGGATGGGCCAGTGCCGGCGGCATAGTCGGCGATCAGGGGAAGA
Organism: Mesorhizobium sp. WSM4833; assembly: GCF_055811095.1. NCBI lineage: Bacteria > Pseudomonadati > Pseudomonadota > Alphaproteobacteria > Hyphomicrobiales > Phyllobacteriaceae > Mesorhizobium > Mesorhizobium sp. WSM4833. Next base: position 214,115 of record NZ_JBVVQG010000003.1, on the reverse strand, counting down.
AGCAGGCCGATGGTGGACCAACCGCCACGAGTTCCTGCCGACGAAGTTGGAGTGCTCCATGCCAGTGGCTGTCGAACAGCAGGACACGCCGGCGAACCGTCGTCCACAACGCTCCGGTCTTCGCGAAACAGGACATGCCATGCGATCATCTCCCCTGGTGGAGGATACCAGACCACAGCACAAGGCCATCGAGGGCGGCGGCTACGGGCCGCTTCGCGGGGATGACCGCGAGCGTATCCACGAAGGCGTGCTGACGCTTCTGGAGACAGTGGGTTTCGCCAACGCCATTCCTTCCTGCATAAAGGTGCTGACCAAGGTGGGGGCGATCCATGGCGACGATGGCCGGGTCCGCTTTCCGCGCGCGCTCGTGCTCGACACCATCAAGCGGGCGGCACGACATTTCACGCTTCATGGCCAGGAGCCCAGGCACGACATGGTGGTCCAGGGCAAGCGCGTGCACTACGGCACGGCAGGCATCGCCGTGCACCTGGTGGATATCGAGAAACGCGAGTACCGCGAGTCCAAGCTGCAGGATATTTATGATGCCGCCCGCATCGTTGACGGGCTGGACAACATTCATTTCTTCCAGCGGCCGATGGTGGCGCGCGACATCGCCGATCCGCTCGAGATGGATTTCAACACGCTTTATGCCTGTGTGATGGGAACATCGAAGCACGTCGGAACATCCTTCACGGTGCGTGAGAACGTGAAGCCTGCACTTGAAATGCTGTACGCCATCGCCGGAGGCGAGGAGAATTTCCGCGCCCGGCCATTCGTTTCCAACTCCAATTCATTCGTCGTGCCGCCGATGAAGTTCGCCGAGGATGCCTGCGGCGTGCTTGAGGCCTGCGTCGAAGGCGGCATCCCGATCCTGCTGCTGTCGACCGGCCAGTCCGGCACGACGGCACCCGCGGCGATGGCCGGCGCCGTCGTGCAGGCAGTGGCCGAAGTGCTGGCCGGCCTGGTCTATGTCAACGCGCTCAAGCCCGGCCATCCGGCGATCTTCGGCGCATGGCCGTTCATGTCCGACCTGCGCACCGGCGCCATGGCCGGCGGGTCGGCCGAGCAGTCGGTGGCAACGGCGGCCTGTGCCCAGATGGCGCAATTCTACGACCTGCCCGGTGGCTCCGCCGCCGGCATGACGGATTCGAAATTGCCCGACATTCAGTCCGGCTACGAAAAGGGCATCACCAATGTGATGGCCGGCCTCTCCGGCCTCAACCTCGTCTATGAGGCGGCCGGCATGCATGCCTCGCTGCTCGGCTTCTGCCTGGAGAGCCTGGTCATCGACAACGACATGCTCGGTCATTGCCTGGGCTGCGCGCGTGGCATCGACGTGACTGACGAAGCCCTGTCGATCGACAGCATCGCGGAGGTCTGCCTCAAGGGTCCGGGCCACTATCTCGACAACGAACAAACGCTCAAGCTGATGCAGACCGAGCACTTCTATCCTGCCCTCGGCGATCGTTCCTCGCCGAAGGAATGGAACGAAAAAGGCCGGCCTGATATATTGCTGCGTGCGATCACCGAGAAGAAGCGCATTCTTGCCGAACGATTTCCGCGCCATGTGCCAAAACAGGTCGACGACAGATTGCGTGCCCGTTTCGGCAACCTGATCCACCTGCCGCGCACGCATATGGGCGGCTGACCGGAGACAAGTCTCGTGCAGCCATACAGCCATACACGACCAACCATCGGGCAGAACGACAAATGAGTGTGCATCCTATCCAGCAAGCCCCCACCGACGGCGACGCGATCGATCGGCTGGTGGCATCTCATCGGCCAGGCCACGGCCTGGTGCGTGCCTTCTATCATGACCCGGCGATCTTCGAGCGCGACATGGAACGGGTCTTTCGCCGCCACTGGCATTGCCTGGCCCACGCCAGCGTTATCCCGAACCCCGGCGATTTCGAGCTGTTCAAACTGGGCGACGAGGCGGTCATCCTGACACGCGGCATGGATGGCACCGTGCATGCCATGCTCAACGTCTGTCGCCACCGCGGCGCCGAGGTCTGCACCAAGCAGAAGGGCAACGCGAAGATGTTCGTGTGCCCCTACCACGCCTGGGCCTATTCCAATGACGGATCGTTGCGCGCTGCCCGCCTGATGCCGAAGGATTTCGACCGCACGGCGCACGGGCTGAAGAAGCTTCATGTCCGCGTCGCATCCGGTCTGGTCTTCATTTCCTTCGCCGAGACGCCGCTCGATTTCGATCCGATCGAACAGTCGCTGCGAACGAGCTGCGGCCAGTATGGCTGGGGCGACGCCAAGGTTGCGTATCGTCAGTCCTATCCGCTCGACGCCAACTGGAAGCTCGCCGTCGAGAACTATGTCGAATGTTACCATTGCGGGCCGGCGCATCCGGAATATTCGCAGACGCATGCGCTGGAAAAGCCGGCAGAAATGATCGAGCAGCTCAATGCGGCGATGGAGCAACGCACCTGCGCGCTCGGCATCGAGATCGGCAGCGCCAACCGCTGGCAGAACTCGGCGGCCGGTCAGGAAGCAATCCACACCTTCCGCTATGCGCTCTATGACGGCGTTTCGAGCGGCAGCCAGGATGGATCGCCGGTGGCCCCGCTGATGGGACGCTTCTCCGACTATGACGGTGGCGTCACTTCCATCCATCTCGGCGGCACGACCTTCCTCGTATGCTATCCCGATCACGGCATGATCTACCGCTTCATCCCGAAAACGGCTGGCACCTGCGAGATGGAACTGATCTGGCTGGTGCGCGGCGACGCGGTCGAGGGCCAGGATTACGATCTGGAGAAGCTGACCTGGCTGTGGAAGATCACCACCGAAGAGGACAAGAAGATCATCGAGCACACTGCGCGCGGCGTGCGCTCGCACTATTTCGTGCCCGGACCTATCGCGCCGATGGAATACAACGAACTGCGCTACATCGGCTGGTATCTTGAGGAGATCAGCCGGGCCTGAACGGCTCGGCTCCTTAGAGCATTCACCGTTTCACGGAAACGGCGATCTGCTCTAACTCTTTGTTTTGACGCAATTCTAGACGGAAAACCGCTCACACTTTTCCTAGAATTGCTCTAGGAGAATCAGGTAGATCTTGCCTTTCGCGTCATTCCGCGCTGAGCCCGTATCGGTCGACGACTTCGGGGTTGATGAGCTTGGCATGCAGCGTCATCAGCACGATCTGCGCGTCGAGGCTGTCACCGGCTTCAAGCGCCGCCTCGATGCGGCGCTCGGCTCCCAGCGTCCGCTCATGGCCATTGGCTTGCTCGAAGGTTTCGGGACCCACGATGCAATAGCTGCATAATTGTGCCACCGACGCATAGGTGCCCGGTGGCGGCTCGTCGGGCCAGCGATCCTTCATGAGATTGACGAGGGTAAGCTTCACGCCCTCCGGCACAAGGGCTGGATGCAGATCGGCGCCGCGCAATGCATCGTCGAGCTGCCTCAAGTCGCCCGAACGGCCGAACATTCCGAGGAAGCCGAGGGAAGATCGCCGTCCGGCCATGATGTTTCCTTCCATTTCCAGCCCACTTAGGTGGTGGGCAAGCGGATTGCAAAGGCGGTGCTGTCTAACCAGCCGCCGCCAGCAAGATCCCTGCAAGGGCGGATAGCCCGAGTGTCGGCAGCATGCCGACTTTCAGCTTCAGGATGGCGACCATGGCGGCCACGGAAAGCAAGGCCGCGCGCCAGTCGATCGACGAAAGCACAGGCACGTTCATGCCAAGGCCCGTCGCGCGCACCTCACGGAAGATGACGTGCAAGGCAAACCATAGGGCCAGATTCATAATTACCCCGACAACGGCGGCGGTGATCGCGCCCAGTGCGGCCGACAGTGCCTTGTTGCCGCGCAAGGCCTCGATGTAGGGCGCACCGAGGAATATCCAGAAGAAGCAAGGCGTGAACGTCACCCACAGAGTGAGCAAAGCCCCCAGCGATCCGGCAACCAACGGGTCCAGCGAGCCGGAATGGCGGAACGCGGCGATGAAGCCGACGAACTGCAGCACCAGGATGAGCGGCCCTGGCGTCGTTTCGGCGAGCCCAAGGCCATCGACCATTTCACCCGGCGCCAACCAGCCGAAGGACTGGACGGCTGCCTGTGCGACATAAGCGAGGACCGCATAGGCGCCACCGAAGGTGACGACAGCCATGAGACTGAAGAACCGGCCTATCTCGGTCCAGACGCTTGCAGAGCCGGTGAACCACCAGATCAAAAGAACAGGCCCGAGCCAGAGCGGCAGCCAGATCGCGACGGTGCGCGGTGCATGCCATCTGGTCGGTTTGACATGGGCCAGTTCGCCACGCTCGAACATCAGGTCGACCGCTCCCTTGAAGTCGGCAACATCGTCCTTGCCATGGGCCGAGCCGGAAAACAGGGCGGGAGCAATGCGATCCCCCAGCCATCCCGTCAGGCCGGCTAGCAGGACGATGAGCGGAAAGGGCACATTCAACGCATAGATGGCGATGAACGCCGCGACCGCGATCGACACCATGACCCGGTTCTTGAGGGCACGCCGGCTGATCCGGACCACCGCCTCGACGACAATGGCAAGCACAGCCGCCTTGACCCCGAAAAACAGCGCCGCGACAAGCGGCACGTCGCCATAGAGGACGTAGAGGCTGCTCAAGGCGAGCATGACGAGCGCGCCCGGCAAGACGAACAGGATGCCGGCGACAAGGCCGCCGGCCGTCCTGTGCAGCAGCCAACCGATGTAGATGGCGAGTTGCTGGGCTTCCGGGCCAGGCAGCAGCATGCAGTAGTTCAGCGCGTGCAGGAAACGCCGCTCACCGATCCAGCGCCGCTCCTCGACCAGTTCCTTGTGCATCAGCGCGATCTGCCCGGCCGGACCGCCAAAGCTGAGCAATCCGATTTTCGCCCAGACCTTCACGGCCTCGGTGAAGGTCGGTGCAGCCGGCACCGGGACGGTTCCCGCCTTATTGTCCGGGACAAGAGCGGTCACGACGGCTTACCCGCAGCCGGCCAGTTGTGCGTTTCTTCGGTGGCGTCGCGACACCAGCGGAAGAACGCGTCGTAGAGCAGCATGCCTGCTTCCAGTTGTTCCAGATCGTCGCGGTACATACGCGACAAACCAAGCGAGGCAGCCAGAAAGCCGGCCGCCTGAGGCACCAGGTCGAGGCTTGCAGTGTCGGCCGCCCGCACGATTGCAGCGAGGCGATCGAGCGCCGCGGATTCCAGCCCGAACTCCTCGATCATCGTGTCGAAGGTGCAGCGCTCGCCGCGATGGCTCCAAAACACATTGTCGATGTCGAACGGCACGGCCTGAAAGCGGTCGGCAACAGCCAACACTTCAGCGGGTTCGACGAACAGGAACACCGCGTCGGGGTCGACGAAACGCCGGATCAGCCACGGGCAAGCGATGCGGTCGACCTTCGGGCGCGATCGCGTCACCCAGACGGTGGCGCCCTTTTCATTGCGTGGCGGCATCTTGGCGGTGCGGGCCAGAAGCCCGCCGGCATCGCGCCAGGCTTCAAAGCCGCCTTCGAGAGATTCAGCTGATATCCCCTCATGGCGCAGCCATGCGGCCACGCCTTGCGAGAGCTTTTGCCCCCTCTGGCAAACGACGGCCACTGGCTTGCCGGCGAACGTGGCCGCCCAGCTTGAAACGGTTTTGAAATCGCGACGGCACGACGCCGGCAACAGCCGCGGATCGGCGTCGAAATCTTCATCTATGCGAACATCGACAATGACTGGGGCGCCCGGCAGACCTATGAGCCGGGACAATTGCGGTACGGTGATAGCGGTTGTTGACGGCATGGCGTCCACCTCCTGAAAAGAGAAGCTTGGACGCGAACGTTGGGCTGACGCCTCACGGGGTCGTCGCGATGCACCCCTTGTCATGATGGTGGATTTGTTGGGCGCGCTTGTCAAGGACGGTGGCCGTTCTCGACCTACCCGGCCGCGATGCAACACGCTGACCGGAAAACCGACGGCGGCCTGATTTGATCAAGCCGCCATCCGTCGATCCAGAATCAATGATTGTCCCTGGGGACACCGCTGGTGTGCGCGACATCCTGGTATTTCACCGCCGGCTTCAGCACCATTCCCTCCGAAAACTGCGCGACCATACCGCGCTGGATCTCCTGCCAGGGCGTCTGGTGCTCGGGATAGTGGAAGCCGCCATTGTTCTGCAGTTCGGCGCGGCGCCGGGTGATCTCGTCGTCGGTGACGAGGATGTCGGCCGTGCCCTTGCGCAAGTCGATGCGGACCCGGTCGCCCGTCTTGAGCAGCGCCAGTCCGCCGCCGATCGCCGCTTCCGGCGAGGCGTTGAGGATCGACGGCGAACCCGACGTGCCCGACTGGCGGCCGTCCCCGATGCAGGCGAGCGCGTGGATGCCCTTCTTGATGAGATAGGCCGGCGGCTGCATGTTGACGACCTCGGCACCGCCGGGATAGCCGACCGGGCCGGCGCCGCGCATGAACAGGATGGTGTGTTCGTCGATGCCTTGCGCCGGGTCGTCGATGCGGGCGTGGTAATCCTCCGGCCCGTCGAAAACCATAGCGTTGCCTTCGAAAGCCTCGGGATCCCTAGGATTGGACAGATAGCGCTCGCGAAACTCGGGCGAGATGCCGCTGGTCTTCATGATCGCCGAATCGAACAGATTGCCCCTGAGGTTGATGAAGCCGGCATTGGCCTTCAGCGGCTTGGCGACAGAGCGGATGACGTCGGGGTTTTCGTTGGCGACGCCCTCGCTATTCTCGCCGATCGACTTGCCGTTGACGGTGCGTGCGCCGGGATGCGGCAACAGGTCGCCCTTCATCAGTTCGGCAATGACCGCCGGCACGCCGCCGGCATGATGGTAGTCCTCGCCAAGATATTCGCCCGTCGGCTGCAAATTGACCAGCAGCGGCACATTGAGGCCGACCGTCTGCCAGTCGTCATTGTCGAGCTTGACACCAAGGTGGCGGGCGATGGCATTGAGGTGGATCGGCGCGTTGGTCGAGCCGCCAATGGCCGAATTGACGACGATGGCGTTCTCGAAAGCCTCTCTCGTCATGATGTCGGACGGCTTCAGATCCTCATGCACCATCTCGACGATGCGTTTTCCGGTCTCATAGGAAATCTGGCCACGCTCGCGGTAGGGCGCGGGAATGGCGGCCGAGCCCGGCAACTGCATGCCAAGCGCCTCGGCCAGCGAGTTCATCGTGGTGGCGGTGCCCATGGTGTTGCAATAGCCGGTGGACGGCGCCGACGAGGCGACGATGTCCATGAACTCGTCATAATCGATCTCGCCGGCCGACAGGCGCTGGCGTGATTCCCAGACGATGGTACCGGAGCCGGTGCGCTTGCCCTTGTGCCAGCCATTGAGCATCGGCCCGACCGACAGCGCGATCGCCGGAATGTTGACGGTGGCCGCTGCCATCAGCAGCGCCGGCGTCGTCTTGTCGCAACCGATGGTCAGCACGACGCCATCGAGCGGGTAGCCGTAAAGCACCTCGACCAGGCTGAGATAGGCAAGGTTGCGGTCGAGCGCTGCGGTCGGGCGCTTGCCGGTCTCCTGGATCGGATGGCAGGGGAACTCGAACGGAATACCGCCCATCGAGACGATGCCTTCGCGCACACGCTTGGCCAGTTCGATATGATGACGGTTGCAGGGCGACAGATCCGAGCCGGTCTGGGCGATGCCGATCAGCGGCTTGCCGGACATCAGTTCGGCGCGCGTCAGGCCGTAATTGAGATAGCGCTCGAGATAGAGAGCCGTCATGCCCGGATTGTCGGGATTGTCGAACCACTCCTGCGAGCGAAATTTTTTCTTATGGGTGGGGGCGCCTGCCATCATGGTCTCCGTATTTGTAAGACAAATCGATATGGCAACGCGCGGGAGCAGGCAAGAGGGCGTGCGGTCGCAACCGGACTTTGGTGCGATAGACACGCACCAAGCCGTGCGTTACGGGTTCGGACAGTCTTGTCCGGGAGGTTTTCATGGCTTTGGTGATCGAAGGCGAGGAGCGCATTGCCGCACCGCTGCAAAAAGTGTGGGAAGCGCTGAACGATCCCGAGGTCTTGAAGGCGACCATTCCCGGTTGCCAGAGCCTGGAGATGAAGTCGCCGACCGAGATGGCGGCAACCGTGGTGGTGAAGATCGGACCGATCAAGGCGACGTTCAACGGCGAAGTGACGCTGAAGAACCTGAAGCCGCCACACTCCTACACCATCCAGGGCGAAGGCAAGGGCGGCATTGCAGGCTTCGCCAAGGGTGGCGCCGACGTGACGCTGACGGCAGATGGACCCGACGCCACGATATTGAACTACGCGGCCAAGGCCGATGTCGGCGGCAAGATCGCCCAGCTCGGCAGCCGGCTGATCGAATCGACCTCGAAGAAACTGGCCGGACAGTTTTTTTCCAGCTTCGGCGAGAAGGTCGGCGCGGCCTAGGCTGCAGAGCGGCGGCGGCTGCCGAACAAGCTACTCGAAAACAATACTCGGCACCGCCGCTGCCGCAGCACCACGCTCTTCGTTAACCCGGTCCCAGACCTTCGAGGCGATGTCGCGGTAGATTTTCGCCTCGGCGCCGTCGGGCTTGGAGACGACAACCGGCGTGCCGGCATCCGAGCTTTCGCGAATGCCCATCTCGAGCGGCACCTCGCCGAGGAAGGTGACGCCAAGGCGCTCGGCCTCGCGCCGCGCCCCGCCATGACCGAAGATGTCGTAGCGCTTGCCGGTGTCCGGGGCGATGAAATAGCTCATGTTCTCGACGATGCCGAGCAGCGGCACGTCGACCTTCTTGAACATGTTGAGGCCTTTTCGCGCGTCGATCAGGGCCAGGTCCTGCGGCGTCGAGACGATGACGGCGCCAGCCAGCGGCACCTGCTGGGCCATGGTCAGCTGCGCGTCGCCGGTGCCGGGCGGCATGTCGACGACGAGCACGTCGAGCCGACCCCATTCGACTTCACGCAGCATCTGCGTCAGTGCCGACATCACCATCGGGCCACGCCAGATCATCGGCGTTTCCTCGTCGACGAGGAAACCCATCGACATCACCTTCAGGCCGTAATTCTCCATCGGTTTCAGTATCTTGCCGTCGACGGTCTGCGGCCGGCCGTGGATGTTGAGCAGCCTTGGCATGGACGGGCCGTAGATGTCGGCATCGAGCACGCCGACGCGCAGGCCGTTGGCGGCGAGGCCGAGCGCGATGTTGACGGCGGTGGTCGACTTGCCGACGCCGCCCTTGCCGGAAGCAACGGCAATGATCGCTTCGATACCGGGCACGCCACGCTTGCCCGAGCTGTGCGAGGCCGGCGCGTGCGGAGCCGCACGCGGCGCGGCGGCGGCGGGCGCAGCCGGCGGAACGGGCCTGGGTGCGGGGCGCGATGGAACCGGCGCCTCCATGCCGCCGCCCTTCTTCTCCGCCGTCAGCGCGACGACGGCGCCGGCGACACCGGGGATCGCCTTGACGACACGCTCGGCAGCGGCGCGCAGCGGCTCCATTTCCTGGGCGCGGGCGGCGGGAACGGTAATCGAGAAGAAGACCTTCCCGTCGGCGATGAAAATTTCCGAAACCATGCCGAGGTCGACGATGTTGCCGGTGAAATCCGGCCCGTTGACCGTCTTCAGACGCTCGGTGACGATTTCCTTGGTGACGGACATGGCAGTTTTTCCTTACGCAGCTTGCGCCTGAGATGCAGCTTGCACCTGAGATAATGCAGTTTCCGGACAGAACCAAGCCGTGGAGCAATGGCTGTCTTGGCGTGCCTGAAAAACCGGCGGGTCCTGCCGGATTTCATCCGCGCCAAACGTCCTCCAGATAAGCGAGCGCCGATGCGGCCAGCAATCAATCCAGCCGACAGTCGCCAAACGATCGCAGCGACCTATTTCAACGACCAGCACGGGACCGACAAGCCGAGAAGGAGGCGATTATGCTCGCAAACAGCAACGCAACGGCAAATCTGGCGGTAAGCGATCTGGCAAAGGCCAAGGCTTTCTACGAAGGAACGCTTGGCCTGAAACAGGTGCAGGATGAGGGGGGCGAACTGATCGTGTACAAAAGCGGCGATACCACCCTCAACGTCTATCATTCCCAATTTGCCGGAACCAACAAGGCGACAGCGGTGACCTGGATGGTTGGCGACGAGATCGGCAACATCGTCAAGGAGCTGAAGTCGAAGGGCGTCGCCTTCGAGCACTATCAGATGCCGGGCTTGACGCTGGAGGGCGATCTCCACGTCGGTTACGGAATGAAAGTTGCCTGGTTCAAGGATCCAGACGGCAACATCCTGAACCTTGTGGACAGGTAGATTTCTTCACCTCACCTCGCCAGCCCAACCGCGAGGTAGGTGAGCGCCGAAATCAAAGCGGTGGCCGGCAAGGTAACGATCCAGGCGATGACGATGTTGCCGGCAATGCCCCAGCGCACGGCCGAGGCGCGGCGGGCGGCGCCGACGCCGATGATGGCGCCGGTGATGGTGTGGGTGGTCGATACGGGAACGCCGAGCCAGGTCGCCGCAAACAGCGTGATCGCCCCACCGGTTTCGGCGCAAAAACCCTGCATCGGGTTCAGCCGAGTGATCTTCGAGCCCATGGTGTGGACGATGCGCCAGCCGCCGAACAGGGTGCCGAGCGCCAGTGCCGACTGGCAAGTGAGGACCACCCACAGCGGCACGTAGAAAGTCGCGCCGAGCATGCCTTGCGAATAGAGCAGCACGGCGATGATGCCCATGGTCTTCTGGGCGTCATTGCCGCCGTGCCCGAGGGAATAGAGCGAGGCGGAAAAGAACTGCATGACGCGGAAGGTGCTGTCGACCGCAAACGGCGTCTGGCGCACGAAGAGCCACGAGACGACGAGAACCAGGACGAGCGCCAGGATAAAGCCCGTCGCTGGCGACAAGACGATTGCCGCGACCGTCTTGCCAAGCCCGGTCCAAACGATGGCGCCCACGCCTGCCTTCGCAACACCGGCGCCGACCAGGCCGCCGATCAGCGCATGCGAGCTGCTCGAAGGGATGCCGGCGATCCAGGTGACGATGTTCCAGACGATGGCGCCGACCAGGGCTGCAAAGATCACCGCCGGGGTGACGATGCTGACGTCGACGATGCCTTTGCCTACGGTCTCGGCAACGTGGAGGCCGAAGAACATGAAGGCGATGAAATTGAAGAATGCCGCCCACAGCACCGCATATTGCGGCCGCAGCACGCGGGTGGAAACGATGGTGGCGATGGAATTGGCGGCGTCGTGCAGGCCGTTGAGAAAGTCGAAGAACAGTGCGACGGCGACGAGGCCGGCCAGCACGGGAAAGGCAATGGTTGCTTGCATCACCTAAACATTCTCAATGACGATGCCGCTGATCTCGTTGGCGACGTCCTCGAAGCGGTCGACCACCTTTTCCAGTTGGCCATAAATCTCGCTGCCGATCATATAGGCCATCGGATCGCTGCTGCCGTGCTTCCTGAAGAGATCCTTCAGCCCTTGCTCGTGCAGGTCGTCGGCCCGGCTTTCGACGCGCATCACCTCTTCGGCGATGGCGTTGAGGCGCACAGTATGCGTTGCGACCTTGTTGAGCAGCGGGATCGCCTCGGCCACCAGCTTGGCGGCGGCGACGATGACACCACCCATTTCCTGCATCAGCGGATCGAACTCCTTGCGCTCGAACAGCTTCACCGTCTTGACCGTCTTGTGCATCATATCGATGGCGTCATCCATCGACTGGATCAAGTCCTTGATGTCGCCGCGATCGAAAGGCGTGATGAAGGAGCGCCGTACAGCCAGCAGGACTTCCGCGGTGATGTGGTCGGCCTCATCTTCGAGATCGATGATTTTCTGGCACCAGAGATCGATATCCCTGCCCTGGAGAAGCTGCTCCAGCGCCTCGGCGCCGCCGACCACGGTGCGGGAATGTCGTTCGAACAGGTCGAAGAAGCGATCTTCGCGCGGCAAAAGCTTGCGGAACCAGCCCAGCATGGTCGATCTCCCAGTTTCATCCACATAGCGCCGCATTCAGCCGCGGGAAACAGGTAGCCGGCTTAAAGGTGTGGATGCAGGGCAATTGTGCGTGGCGCTTGCGGTAGAGCACAATTTCCCCGACCTTGCAGCGAACGACCGGAAAGATCACATGATCGACAAGCTGGAATTCTTCATCGCGCTCGCCAGGGAGGAGCATTTCGGCCGGGCGGCGGAGGTGTGCGGCGTCACGCAGCCGACGCTGTCGGCCGGCATCAAGCAGTTGGAAGGCCAGCTTGGCGTCATGCTGGTTCTGCGCGGCTCACGCTTCCAGGGGCTGACGCCGGAGGGAAAACAGGTGCTGGTGTGGGCACGCCGCATCGTCGGCGACACCAGGACCATGCGCGAGGAAATGCGCGCGGCGCGCCACGGACTTTCGGGCCGTATCCGCATCGCCGCCATCCCGACGGCGCTCGCCATGCTGCCGCGGCTGACGACGCCATTTCGCGAAAAGCATCCCGGCGTCACTTTTTCGGTGCTGTCGCGGACTTCGATCGAGGTGCTGTCGCTGCTCGGCAATTTCGACATCGATGCCGGCATCACCTATCTCGACAACGAGCCGCTGGGGCGGGTGACCAGCGTGCCGCTCTATGACGAGCGCTACCAACTGATCACCGCGATGGGAAATCCCTATTCCGACCGCGACAAAGTGACATGGGCGGAGCTCTCAAGCCTGCCGCTGTGCCTGTTGACGCCGGACATGCAGAACCGCCGCATCATCGACCAGCATCTGGCCGAAGCCGGCGTGCAGGTGCGACCGACGCTGGAATCCAATTCGATGATCGTGCTGTTTTCGCACATCCGCACCGGCAAATGGTCGTCGATCATGCCGCTCAACCTTGCGGAAACATTCGGCTTTTCCGAACCGATCCGGGCCATTCCAATCATCGAACCTGACGCCAGCCACACGGTCGGCCTGGTGGCGACACCGCGCGAACCGCACACACCTTTGGTCTCGGCGCTGCTGGACGAGGCAATGGCGCTGGCGGACGATTTCCATGCCAACCGTTCCGCTAGACAGGGTTAGTCACACGGAACGATAGAAGATTTCTATCGTACAACGAAACCGCTTTATTGATTTCAGAGGTTTTCTCTGGTTTCTTAAGCACTTAGCGATAAAGCGGCACGCGCATGTCGTTGTTCCAAAACAGCTTGATGCTTTGGCCGATATGCGTGGGTCGCTACGATAGGGAGGGCGCTGCATGACAATGCAGCCTGCAAGTACCGAGATTACGTCGCGCACGGCCGCGATCATCCAGGAGATGAAGGGGCTCGAAGGCCCTTTGCTGCCGATCCTCCACGGCATCCAGGAAGAGTTCGGCCATGTGCCCAAGGATGCGCTGCCGGTCATCGCCGAGGCGCTGAACATTTCCAGGGCCGAGGTGCACGGCGTCGTCAGCTTCTATCACGATTACCGAAGCCATCCGGCAGGCCGGCATGTGTTGAAGCTCTGCCAGGCGGAATCCTGCCAGTCCATGGGGTCGGATGCCATCGCCGCCAAGCTGAAGCAACTGCTGGGCATCGGCTTTCATGAAACGACCCGCGACGGTTCGGTGACGCTGGAGCCGGTCTACTGTCTCGGCCTGTGCGCCTGTTCGCCCGCCGCCATGCTCGATGGCGAGGTGATCGGACGGCTCGATGACGAGAAGCTCGACGAGATCGTTGCAGAGGTGCGCTCATGATCCCGCGTATCTACATTCCCGGCGATTCCGGTGCGCTGGCGCTTGGCGCCGAAAAGGTCGCCAAGGCGATCGCCGGCGAACTCGCCGAGCGCGGCATCGAAGCCAAGATCGTGCGCAATGGTTCGCGCGGCGCCTATTTCCTCGAACCGATGGTCGAAGTCGCTACAGCCAACGGCCGCATCGCCTACGGGCCGGTCAAACCGTCCGACGTCAAAAGCCTGTTCGACAGCGGCTTCCTTACCGGCGGCCATCATAAACGCTGGCTGGGCGCGCCGGACAAGATCCCCTTCCTGGCCAAACAGACGCGGCTGACTTTCGCGCGCTGCGGCGTCACGGATCCGCTGTCGCTCGAATCCTACAAAAAACATGGCGGGTTGAATGGACTGATGAACGCGCTGGCGCTGACGCCTGCCGCCATCGTCGCAGAGGTGACCGAATCGGGCCTGCGCGGACGCGGCGGCGCCGGCTTCCCGACCGGCATCAAATGGAAGACGGTGCTCGATACAGCAGGCGACCGCAAATACATCGTCTGCAACGCCGATGAAGGCGACTCCGGCACCTTCGCCGACCGCATGATCATGGAGGGCGATCCCTTCGTGCTGATCGAAGGCATGACGATCGCCGGTATAGCCACGGGCGCGACCAAGGGCTTCGTCTATGTCCGCTCGGAATATCCGCATGCGGTGGCGGCGATGAACAAGGCCGTCGAGATCGCCCGCAAGGCCGGCGTTCTTGGCGCCAGCGTGCTGGGTTCCCCTCACGCGTTCGACATGGAGATCCGGGTCGGCGCCGGCGCCTATGTCTGCGGCGAGGAGACGGCGCTGCTCGATTCGCTCGAGGGCAAGCGCGGCATGGTGCGGGCAAAGCCGCCTCTGCCTGCGCATAAGGGGCTGTTCGGCAAGCCGACGGTGATCAACAACGTCATCAGCCTAGCCTCTGTGCCTGTCATCATGGACAAGGGTGCGGCCTTCTACAAGGATTTCGGCATGGGCCGCTCGCGCGGCACGATCCCGGTCCAGATCGCCGGCAATGTCAAATTTGCGGGGCTGTTCGAAGCCGCTTTCGGCATGACGCTTGGCGAGATCGTCGACGAGATCGGCGGCGGCACGGCCACCGGCCGGCCGGTCAAGGCAGTGCAGGTCGGCGGACCGCTCGGCGCCTATTTCCCGCGCGCGCTGTTCGACACGCCATTCGACTATGAAGCCTTCGCGGCCAAGGACGGGCTGATCGGCCATGCCGGTATCGTGGTGTTCGACGACACCGCCGACATGCTGAAACAGGCGCGCTTCGCCATGGAGTTCTGCGCCATCGAAAGCTGCGGCAAGTGCACGCCCTGCCGCATCGGCTCGACGCGCGGTGTCGAGACCATCGACAAACTCGCCGCGGGCATCGAGCCGGAGAAGAACCTCGCTCTGGTCACCGACCTCTGCAACACCATGAAATTCGGCTCGCTCTGCGCGCTGGGCGGCTTCACGCCCTACCCTGTGATGAGCTCGATCACCCATTTCCCCGACGACTTCAAGCCCGCGCCCGTGCGCGTGGCTGCCGAATAGGAGCTGGCAGATGAACATCAAGGCCGACTTCCCATCCCTCGTCGAAGAGATTGACTACGGAACCCCGCAATCGAAGGCGCAGAAGCAGGTCACGCTGAACGTCGACGGGCGCAGCATCACCGTGCCGGAAGGCACCTCGATCATGCGTGCCGCGATGGAGGGCGGGGTCGAAATCCCGAAGCTCTGCGCCACCGACATGCTGGACTCCTTCGGTTCGTGCCGTGTCTGCCTTGTGGAGATCGAAGGACGCGGCGGCACGCCGGCATCCTGCACGACGCCTGTCGGCGAAGGCATGATCGTGCGCACGCAGACCGAGCGGCTCAATGCCATTCGCCGTGGCGTCATGGAGCTCTATGTCTCCGACCATCCGACCGGCTGGAACGAACAGGCCGGAACCGGCGCCAGCGAGTTCGACGCGGTGGCGAAGTCGATCGGCCTGACCGAGAACCGCTACGGCATCGAGGGCCGCAACCACGTCAAGCCGGAAGGTGGCGTGGCGCCCGGCCATGGCTCGCTGGCAGTCGATTACATCGCCCGCGACGAATCCAACCCCTATTTCACCTATGATGCCTCGCAATGCATCGTCTGCTCGCGCTGCGTGCGGGCGTGCGAAGAAGTGCAGGGCACGTTTGCGCTGACCATCGAGGGACGCGGCTTCGAATCCCGGGTTTCGGCGGGAATGCACGAGGCGTTCATCGATTCGGAATGCGTGTCCTGCGGCGCCTGCGTCCAGGCCTGCCCGACCGATGCGCTGCGTGAGAAGACGGTGCTTGCCAAGGGCCTGCCGGAGCGCTCGGCCGTCACCACCTGCGCCTATTGCGGCGTCGGCTGCTCGTTCAAGGCCGAGGTGAAGGGTGACGAAGTCGTTCGCATGATGCCCTACAAGGAGGGCAAGGCGAACCACGGCCATTCCTGCGTGAAGGGCCGTTTCGCCTATGGCTACGCCACCCACAAGGACCGCATCCTGTCGCCGATGATCCGCGGAAAGGTCACCGATCCGTGGCGCGAAGTAAGCTGGGAAGAGGCGATCGCCCATACCGCCAAGGAATTCCGCCGCATCCAATACCAGTACGGACGCACCGCGATCGGCGGCATCACCTCGTCGCGCTGCACCAATGAGGAAACCTACCTCGTCCAGAAGATGGTGCGGCAGGGTTTCCGCAACAACAATGTCGACACCTGCGCACGCGTCTGCCATTCGCCGACGGGCTACGGGCTCGGCCAGACATATGGCACGTCTGCCGGCACGCAGGATTTCGATTCCGTCGACTTCACCGATGTCGCCGTCATCATCGGCGCCAATCCGGCTTCCGCTCACCCGGTGTTCGCCTCGCGGCTCAAGAAGCGGCTGCGCCAGGGCGCCAAGCTGATCGTGCTCGATCCGCGCCGCACCGAGATGGTCAAGTCGGCCCATATCGAAGCGGATTACCACCTGCCGCTGAAGCCCGGCACCAATGTGGCCGTGCTGACGGCGCTGGCGCATGTGATCGTCACCGAAGGCTTGTTCGACGAAGCCTTCATCCGCGAACGTTGCGACTGGACGGAGTTCCAGGATTGGGCATCGTTCGTCGCCTTGCCGGAAAACAGCCCCGAAACCGTCGGCAAATTGTCCGGCGTCGATCCCGAGCTGATCCGCGGTGCTGCGCGTCTCTACGCCACCGGCGGCAACGGTGCCATCTATTACGGCCTGGGCGTGACGGAACACAGCCAGGGTTCGACCACTGTGATGGCAATCGCCAATCTCGCCATGGCCACCGGCAACATCGGCCGGCCCGGCGTCGGCGTGAACCCGCTGCGCGGCCAGAACAACGTGCAGGGCTCCTGCGACATGGGTTCCTTCCCGCACGAGCTGCCCGGTTATCGCCACATCTCCGGCGAAGCCGTGCGCGATATCTACGAGACCTTGTGGGGCGTGAAGCTGGACGACGAACCCGGCCTGCGCATCCCCAATATGCTGGACGCCGCCGTCGACGGCAGCTTCAAGGGCATCTACATCCAGGGCGAAGACATTCTGCAGTCCGATCCCGACACCAAGCATGTCGCAGCCGGCCTTGCCGCGATGGAATGCGTCGTCGTGCACGACCTCTTCCTCAACGAGACGGCGAACTACGCCCATGTCTTCCTGCCGGGCTCGACCTTCCTGGAGAAGGACGGCACCTTCACCAACGCCGAGCGCCGCATCAACATGGTGCGCAAGGTTCTTGAGCCGAAGGCGCGCTACGCCGATTGGGAGGCGACGCAGGAGCTTGCCCGCGCGATCGGGCTGGACTGGAACTATCAGCATCCCTCCGAAATCATGGACGAGATCGCGATGACCACGCCGAGCTTCGCCGGCGTCTCCTTCGAGCTGCTCGACCGTGTCGGGTCCGTGCAATGGCCCTGCAACGAGAAGGCGCCGCTCGGCACCCCGATCATGCATATCGACGGGTTCGTGCGCGGCAAGGGCAAGTTCATCCGTACCGAATATGTGGCGACGGACGAAAGGACGGGGCCGCGCTTCCCGCTGCTGCTCACCACCGGCCGCATCCTGTCGCAGTACAATGTCGGCGCGCAGACCAGGCGCACCGACAACAGCATGTGGCACTCGGAGGACCGGCTGGAGATTCATCCGCACGATGCCGAGAACCGCGGCTTGCGCGACGGCGACTGGGTCCGGCTGACCAGCCGCTCGGGCGAGACGACGCTGCGCGCGCTGATCACCGACCGGGTGTCGCCCGGCGTGGTCTACACGACGTTCCACCATCCGGACACGCAGGCCAACGTGATCACCACCGACTTCTCCGACTGGGCGACCAACTGCCCGGAATACAAGGTGACGGCGGTGCAGGTCGGCGCCTCCAATGGGCCGTCGGAATGGCAGCGCGACTATGACGAGCAAGCCAAGCAGAGCCGGCGCATCGCGTCTTTGCAGGCGGCGGAGTAGTCTTGAGCGCGCGGCGCAAAGCCACGACGCAGGTATCGCGGCTGGCGCACCGCGCCAGCGGCACTGCTACGGCGAACCGCATGGTGCCGGAAGAGACGCCGGTGGCGTTCTCCTTTGCCGGCACCACGCATGCGGTGATGATGGCAAGCCCGGCCGATTTCGAGGATTTCGCGCTTGGCTTCTCGCTGACCGAGGGCATTGTAGCTGCGCCGGAGGAGATCGAAGCCATCGAGGTCGAGGACCATGGCGCCGGCATCGACATCCAGATCCGGCTGAAGGACCGAGCCAACACGCGCTTCGAAGCGCGGCGGCGAAGGCTCGCGGGTCCGGTCGGCTGCGGGCTCTGCGGCATCGAATCGATCGAGGAAGCGATGCGTTCGGTGGATGCGGTTGGTGTGTCAAAGCTTACGCTTGATGCCAACGATAT
This sequence comes from Mesorhizobium sp. WSM4833, assembly GCF_055811095.1. Lineage (NCBI taxonomy): Bacteria > Pseudomonadati > Pseudomonadota > Alphaproteobacteria > Hyphomicrobiales > Phyllobacteriaceae > Mesorhizobium > Mesorhizobium sp. WSM4833. The sequence goes on along the minus strand of NZ_JBVVQG010000003.1, from coordinate 195,599 downwards.
TGTCCGTTCGGTCAAGCTTTTGTCGAAAGTGCAGCCGCTGCACACCGAGACCGGAGCCGTGCACGCCGCCGGCTTCTATGTGCCTGGTAAGGGCATCGTCATGGCGCGCGAAGATGTCGGCCGTCACAATGCGCTCGACAAGCTGGCGGGTGCGCTGGCCAAAGCCGGCATCGAGGGCGCATCCGGTGCTGTCGTGGTGACATCCAGGGTTTCGGTCGAAATGGTGCAGAAGACGGCTTCTATCGGTTCGGCCTTCATCATCGCCGTCTCGGCGCCGACCGCCCTTGCCATCCGCACGGCGCAAGAGTCCGGCATGACGCTGGTGGCGCTGGTTCGCGGCGACGATTTTGATATTTTCACCCACCCCGACCGGGTGGTTTGCGGAGTTGCCAAGCATGTCGCATGACGAAGAACACATTATGAGCACTGCCGAGAAGCTGGTGCGCATGGCAAACCAGATCGCCGACTTCTTCCATTCCAAGCCGCGCGAGGAAGGCATTGCCGGCGTCGCCGAGCACATCAACAAGTTCTGGGAGCCGAGGATGCGGCGGCAGTTCTTCGAAATGCTGGACGACGGCACCGGGAACTTCAACGAGTTGGTGGTGGCCGCCTCCGCCAGGATCAAGCGACCGATCACGCCGGCTGCGGCCGACCTCAAACTCGGGCTCAAGCCCTCCCCTGCCGACGTCGCCGCCTCGCAGGAATAGCCGCCAAGCCGCGCCAGCTTACATTCACAATCGCTAAAGTTTAAGCTGCCGCAATCTGCGCTGTTCTGCTATGGTTTGACGACCAGAAATCGTCAGGCCGGGGTGGAAATCTCGTGAGGCCGATCGAGACGCGATACGCCTGTAGCGGCGATGTGCGGATCGCCTATCAGGTGGTCGGGCAGGGATCATTCGATCTCGTCTTCGTGCCGGGCTTCATTTCCAACCTCGACCTGCACTGGGAAGACGAGGGCTACACCAGGCTCTTGAAGCGGCTTTCGGCGTTCTCTCGGCTGATCCTGTTCGACAAGCGCGGCACCGGCCTGTCCGACCGTGTCGACGCGCATAACCTGCCCAGTCTCGAGACGCGGATGGACGATGTGCGCGCGGTAATGGACGCCGCCGGCAGCGGCCGTGCGGCGCTGCTCGGCTCCTCCGAAGGCGCGCCGATGGCGATGCTGTTCGCCGCCACCTATCCGGAGCGGACACGGGCGCTGGCGCTCTATGGCGGCTATGCGCATTTCCACAAATGGGTGATGTCGCCCGAACGCCTCGACGCTTTCATCGAGATGGCGGAGACAGCCTGGGGCACTGGCGCCATGCTGCCCCATTTCGCGCCGAGCCGGGTCGACGACGCGCATTTCGCCCAGTGGTGGGCACGTTTCGAACGATTGTCGGCGAGCCCGACGGCGGCGGCGGCGCTGGCGCGCATGAACGCCGACGTCGACATCCGCCATATCCTGAGCGTGATCAGCGCGCCGACGCTTGTAATCCATCGCCGCAACGATGCGCGGGTCGACCCCGACGCCAGCCGCTTCCTTGCACAGAAGATCCCCGGCGCCCGGCTGGTCGAGATTCCCGGGCGCGACCATCCGATCTGGACCGGCGATGTCGATGGGGTGGCCGACCTGATCGAGGAATTCCTGACCGGCGAACGCGCCGTGGGCGAAGTAGACCGCGTGCTGGCCGCACTGCTGGTGACACGCATCTACGACACGGCACGGCTCGGCGACCGGATGTGGAGCGAACGCAGCCAACGCTTCCAGGAAACCTGGCGGCTGCTGGTCGGGCGCCATGGCGGGCGCTCTGTGGGCCTGCATGGCGAGTTGATGATTTCGCGCTTCGACGGCCCGGCACGCGCCATACGCTGCGCGGCAGCGCTGCGCGAGGCGGCGCAGGAAATCGGCGTGGCAAGCGCGCAAGGGGCGCATGTCGGCGAGATCGAAGTGCGCGGTCCGCCCGTTGGGACGACGGCGCGGGTGGCAATGCAACTGGCCGCCCATGCCGGCCGCGGCGACATTATCGCGTCGCGTCTGATCGCCGATCTGGCGGCTGGGTCGGGCCTGCATTTCACCGACGCCGGGCGCATCAGTGTCGACGAGCTGGAACAGCCGCTGGCGCTGGTCCATGCGACGTCCGAACAGCATCTGGAACCCGCCTGCCGGCCCAAACCCAAGACCGCCGAGCCGGCCGCATTGACGGCGCGCGAAAGCGAGGTGGTGAGCCTCGTCGCCGACGGCAAGAGCAATGCCGCGATCGCCGCCGAATTGCGGCTGAGCGAACACACGGTCAAGCGCCATGTCGCCAACATACTGCTCAAGCTGGATCTGCCGTCGCGGGCGGCGGCGGCGGCGTTTTCGGCCAGGCACCCTGGCCCGCACGGGCCATGAGAGCCATGGCGCTTTCGGGCGAAGCGGCCATGGGCGGGTAAGCGCTATCAATTCTCTCCACGCAGGCTAGGCGGATGTCGCTGGGAAAGGTGCTGCGAACGGAGGAGGAAATGCTGAAGTCGAACCGGACACTCAAATTGCTTGTGATCGCTGCAAGCGTCGGCGCGTTGTTCGCCATCGCTCCCGCAAAGGCCGAGGACGCGTCCGCGGCGGCCGCCTACAAGGACATCGAGGCAACGCTCGGCTCGGTGCCGGACATGTTCAAGACCCTGCCGGATGTGGCCGTCGCCGGCGCCTGGGCCGAGATTAAGGGCGTGCAGCTCAATCCGAAGACGGCGCTTGACGGCAAGACCAAGGAACTGTTGGGCCTCGCCGTCGCGGCGCAGATCCCATGCCAGTACTGCATTTATTTCCACACCGAGGCGGCCAAGCTCAACGGCGCCAGCGACGAGGAGATCAAGGAGGCGGTGGCGATGTCCGCCATCGTGCGCCATTGGTCGACGATGCTCAACGGCAGCCAGGTCGATCTGACGACCTTCAAGAAGCAGACCGACGACGTATTCGCGGCCGTCAAGGCGAAGTCGCAGTAAGAACCACTGCCCGGCGATGAGCGCCGGACGGCACATCGACCATCAACCGCCCGGTCGGAAGACGGGCCAATGGAGGATGAAATGCTGACCAAGACCCAAACAGTGGACGGCGCCGCGATCAAGAAGGCGATCGAAACCCGTGACGGCAAGATGCTGTCGAGCTTCTATGCCGAAGACGCGCTGGTGCGGGTGATCGACCGCAACAACCCGCCGAGCAAGCCGCGTGAAATCCGCGGGCGCGCCGCGATCACCACATTCTGGGACGACATCTGCAGCCGGGCGATGACCCACAAGGTCGACACCACCATCGCCGACGGCGACAGCCTCGCCTTCACCCAGGCCTGCGCCTATCCGGACGGCACCAAGGTGTTCTGCGCAGCGATGCTGGAGCTGAAGAACGGTCGGATCGCAAGACAGACCGTCGTGCAGGCCTGGGACGAGTAGATCAACAACCGTGGATCAACCGCGGCCTGGGCCGCAAACCTGGAGGAGAAGACGATGTTCAGCGCCAGATGGCAGATCGACGCCAAGTTCGGACACAAGCAGACCGTGCTCGATCTGTTGAAGAAATGGGAACGCGAGATCGGGTCACAGGTCGGCCTCGACGAGCTGGAATTCCAGATCATGACCGGTTCGATCGGCGCGCGGGAGGCGACGGTCGAGTCCCATCACCAGGTCGAAAGCCTGGCCCAGTTGGAGGCGTTCTTCGCCAAGATCGGCAAGATCGACGCGCACGCGAAATGGGGCAAGGAGATCGAGCCCTATGTCGTGTCTGGCACCAGCCTGTGGAATATCTATCGCATCGTGGAGTAGTGGTCTGCGGTCTTACCTCTCCCCTTGTGGGAGAGGTAAGATTGCCCCGATTTGTCCTTCACAAATCGGTTGGCAACCCGGGTGAGGGGTAAGCTGGCGTCAAGCTGGAACACCCCCTCATCCGTCTCGCGCCGATCCACCTTCTCCCACAAGAAGGGGAGAAGGCACAACTAGCCATGCGCAACCATCACATGCCGCACGGCGGTGTAATCCTCCAGTGCGTAGAGCGACATGTCCTTGCCGTAGCCGGACTGCTTCAACCCGCCATGCGGCATCTCGTTGGTCAGCATGAAGTGGGTGTTGATCCAGGTGCAGCCATATTGCAGGCGGGCGGCCGTCGCCATGGCGCGCGAGACATCCTTGGTCCATACGGATGACGCCAGGCCGTAGTCGCTGTCATTGGCCCAGTTCACCGCCTCGTCGACTTCCGAAAAACGAGTAACCGAGACGACCGGGCCGAACACTTCGCGGCGCACGATCTCATCTTCCTGCAGCGCGCCGGCGACGACGGTCGGCTGGTAGTAGAAGCCGGAGCCCTCGCCCGGCTTGCCGCCGGTGGTGATCTCGATGTGTTTCAGTTCCGAGGCGCGCTCGACGAAGCTCGAGACGCGGTCGCGCTGGCGGCGCGAGATCAGCGGGCCGATTTCGTTTTCGGTATCGTCGGGGCGGTCGTACTTGATGGTCGAGACGGCCGAGGAGAGATCGGCGACGAGCTTGTCGTAGATCTTCTTGCCGGCGTAGATGCGGCAGGCGGCGGTGCAGTCCTGGCCGGCATTGTAATAGCCGAAGGCACGCAGGCCGTTGACCACGGCGCCGAGGTCGGCGTCGTCGAAGACGATGACCGGCGCCTTGCCGCCGAGCTCGAGATGCGTGCGCTTGACCGACTTGGCGGCCGCCTGCAGCACCTTCTTGCCGGTGGCGACATCGCCGGTGATCGAGATCATGTTGACCTTGGGATGATTGATCAGCGTGTTGCCGACGCTGTCGCCGCGGCCGAGCACGACATTGACGACGCCTTCGGGCAGGATGTCCGCAAGGATTTTTGCCAGCTTCAGCGCCGTCAGCGGTGTCTGCTCGGACGGTTTGAAGACGACGGTGTTGCCGCCGGCGATCGCCGGCGCCAGCTTCCAGGCCATCATCATCAGCGGATAGTTCCACGGCGCGATGGAAGCGACGATGCCAATGGCATCGCGACGGACCATCGAGGTGTGGCCGGGAATGTATTCGCCAGCGACGACGCCCGGCATCGAACGGACGGCGCCGGCGAAGAAGCGGTAGCAATCGACGATCGCCGGGATTTCGTCATTGAGCACGGCGTTGATCGGCTTGCCGCAGTTGAGCGCCTCGAGCGTGGCGAACTCCTTCGCGTCGGCTTCGATGCGGTCGGCGATCTTCAGCAAATAGCCGGAGCGCTGCGCCGGCGTGGTGCGCGACCACAAGACGAACGCCTGTTCGGCAGCAGTGACCGCCGCCTCGATCTGCGCCTGGCTGGCCTCGGGCAGGTTGAGGATGGTCGCCCCGGTCTTTGGATTGAGGATCGGCTCCTCGGTCTCGGTGCCCTTCTCGAATTTCGAGCCGATCAGCATCTGGGTGTCCATAAGGTTTCTCCCTTTACAGAAGTAGCGAGTAGCTGAAAGCGAGTAGGGTTTGACCGTCGATGATCCCTATTCGCTACTCCCTATTCGCTGTTTTTCATTTCCCGCTTCCAGCGATCTGGTCGCCGTCACGGGTGAGGTAATAAGCGGCAAGGATCGGCAGCAACGTCACCAGCATGACGACCATGGCAACGACATTGGTGACCGGGCGCTGGCGCGGACGGATCAGTTCTTCCAGCATCCAGATCGGCAGCGTCTGCTGCTGGCCGGCGGTGAAGGTGGTGACGATGACCTCGTCGAAGGACAGCGCGAAGGCCAGCATGCCGCCGGCAAGCAGCGCCGTGGCGATGTTGGGCAGCACGACATGGCGGAAGGTCTGAAAACCGTCGGCGCCGAGATCCATCGAGGCCTCGATCATCGAACCGGAAGTGCGGCGGAAACGGGCGACGGCGTTGTTGTAGACGACGACCACGCAGAAGGTGGCGTGGCCAAGCACGATCGTCCAGAACGAGAACGGGATGTCGGCCAGCGAAAAGGCCGAGCGCAGCGCAATGCCGGTGATGATGCCGGGCAGCGCGATCGGCAGGATGACCAGCAGCGAGATGGTTTCGCGGCCGAAGAATCTTGTCCGCGACACCGCCGCCGAACAGAGCGTGCCGAGGATGAGCGCGATCGCCGTCGAAATCGCGGCCACCCTGACCGACAGCGACAGCGCCTGCCAGACATCTGGCCGGTTCCAGGTCACGGCGAACCACTGCGTCGTCAGCCCTGGCGGCGGCCAGACGAAACTCTTCTCTTCGGTGGTGAAGGCATAGACGAAGATCAGCAGGATCGGCAGGTGCAGGAACAGCAGCCCGCAGGCGGCGGCAATCTTCAGGCCGAGCGGAGCCGACTGGGAACCATCAGAGCGCATCGAAGGCCCCCATGCGCTTGGCGCCCCAGAGATAGAAGCCCATGATGACGATCGGCACCACGGTGAAGGCGGCGGCGAGCGGGATGTTGCCGGCGGTGCCTTGCTGCGAATAGACCGCCTGGCCGATGAACAGACGCGAGGTGCCGATGATCTGCGGGATGATGTAATCGCCGAGCGTCAGAGAGAAGGTGAAGATCGAACCGGCGACGATGCCCGGCAGCGCCAGCGGAAACAGCACGTTGCGGAAGGTCTGTCCCGGTGAAGCGCCGAGGTCGGACGAGGCCTCGACCAGATTGCCGGGCACGCGCTCGAGCGCCGCCTGAACGGGGAGGATCATGAACGGCAGCCAGACATAGACGAAGACGATGAAGGTGCCGGTGAACGATACCGACAGGGAATTGCCGCCGACGACCGGCAGCGACAGCCAAGCGTCGAGAACCCACAACAAATGCAGCTTGGCGAGCAGCCAGGTGAGGATGCCTTCCTTGGCCAGGATCAGCTTCCAGGCGTAGATCTTGACCAGATAGCTGGACCACAGTGGCAGCATGATGCCGAGATAGAATAAGGCCTTCCAGCGGCCGCGCGCATAGCGCGCCGCGTAGTAGGCGATGGGGAAGGCGATGACGGCCGAGGCCAGCGTGACCAGAGCCGCCATCGTCACCGTGCGCAGGATGATGTCGAGATTGGCAGCCTGGAACAGATCGCCATAGGTCTTGAGCGTGAACTCGCGGTTGATGAGGCCGGAAAACTCGTCGATGGAGAAAAAGCTCTGCGCCAGCAGCGCAAACAGCGAGCCGATATAGACGATGCCCAGCCACAAAACCGGAGGCAGCAGCATGAGCAGCAACAGGACCTTCGGCTTGCGCCAGAAAAGGTCCGACAGAGCGCCGCGCAGACCGCCGCTACCCGGCAGGATGGCGGGGGCCGTTGCACGCACCATGGCGGCGTCGAGGCTCATGCCGGCTCGTCCATCAGATGCAGGTGCTCGCGGTTGAAGGTCAGCACAACCGCCTCGCCTTCTGCCGGCAAGGCGATGCCGGCCGGCACGATGGCGTGCAGCCGCAGCCCGTCGGCGTCGAGCGCCAGCTTTGTCGTGGCGCCGAGATAATTGGTCGAGACGAGGCGGGCCGACACGCCTTCACCACTTGTGACCCCCTTGGCCGCGCGGCCGACGCGAATGGATTCGGGGCGGAGACTCCCCCAGCGATGCTGGCCGGAATAGCGCTGCACGAAATCCGGCGGCAGCACGTTGGAGGAGCCGACGAAATCGGCGACGAAGCGGGTCCTCGGCCGCTGGTAGATATCTTCCGGAGTGCCGATCTGCATGATCTTGCCATCGTTGAAGACGGCGACGCGGTCGGCCATCGACAGCGCTTCGCCCTGGTCGTGAGTGACGAAGACGAAGGTGATGCCGAGCGCCTTCTGCAGCGACTTCAACTCCTCCTGCATGTTCTCGCGCAATTTGAGGTCGAGCGCGCCGAGCGGCTCGTCGAGCAGCAGCACCTTTGGCTGGTTGACCAGCGCGCGGGCCAGTGCCACGCGCTGGCGCTGGCCACCGGAAAGCTGGCCGGGCCGGCGGGCGCCATAGCCGGGCAGCCGCACCAGTGACAGCGCCTCTTCCGCCGCCTTGTGCCGCTCAGCCTTGCCGACGCCCTTGACCATCAGCCCGTAGGCAACATTGTCGAGCACGTTCAGATGCGGGAACAGCGCATAGTCCTGGAACACGGTGTTGACGTTGCGGCGATAGGGCGGAACGCCCTCGGCGCGGTCGCCGAAGATCGAGATCGAGCCCGATGTCGGCTGCTCGAAGCCGGCGATGAGGCGCAGGCAAGTGGTCTTGCCGGAACCAGACGGCCCGAGCATGGCGAAGAACTCGCCCGGCGCGATGTCGAGATCGACCGCGTCGACCGCGCGCACGCTGCCGAAATGGCGCGAGGCTTTCTGGAAGGAGACGGCGGAGGTCATGGGCTGTCAGTCCGTTGCCGGTTTGATGTGTTGATGTCGCGCGACATCCTATCTCCCCCTTGTGGGGGTGAGAGGTGGTCCGCATAGCAGAGGAAAAGCCAATTGCTTGGCTTTTCGAGCTTCGAACGCCTGAGCCTTGCGAAGGGCCAGGCACTGCCACGAACTGCCGAGCAGACCCCGCCCCGATGCTATGCGTCGACCCTCCCCACAAGGGGAGGTAAGGATGCTCATCGTCCGCCGATGACGCCGATATAGTCCGACACCCAGCGATAGTAGGGCACGCACTGATCGTTCTGGGTGGCGCATTTCGACACCGGCGTCTTCCAGAACTTGATCTTGTCGAAGTTCTCGTAGCCATTGGTCTTGCAACCCTCGTCGGTCAAAAGCTCATTGCCCTTGCAGGCGGCGGGCACGACGGGCAGTGAGCCGAACCAGGCTGAGACATCGCCCTGCACCTTCGGCGACAGCGAATGTTCCATCCACATATAGGCACAGTTGGGGTTGGCGGCGTCGGCCTCCATCATGGTGGTGTCGGCCCAACCGGTGGCGCCCTCCTCCGGGATGGTGGACGCGACCGGCTTCTTGGCGGCGACCAGCGTGTTGACCTGATACGGCCACGAGCCGGAAGCGACGACGCCTTCGTTCTGGAAATCGTCGACCTGGATGGCGGCGTCGTGCCAATAGCGGCCAACCAGTGTGCGTTGGACGCGCAGCAATTCGAGCGCCGCCTTGTACTGGTCCTCGTTGAGTTCATAGGGATCCTTGATGCCGAGTTCCGGTTTGTGGAACATCAGATAGTTGGCCGCATCCGCAATGTGGATCGGCCCGTCATAGGCCTGGACGCGGCCCTTGTTGGACTTGCCGTCCGGCAGCTTCATTTCCTCAAAGACGATGTTCCAGCTCTTGGGAGCCTCCTTGAACACGTCGGTGTTGTACATCAGGACGTTGGGACCCCACTGGTAGGGAACGCCGTAGTGGGCGCCGCCGACGGTGAACCACGGCGCGTCCTTGAGGCGCTCGTCGACCGTCTTCCAGCTCGGGATGAGATCGGTGTTGATCGGCTGCACGCGCTTGCCGGCAACGAGGCGCAACGAGGCATCGCCCGAAGCGGTGACGAGGTCGAAGCCGCCCTCATTCATCAGCGAGACCATCTCGTCGGAGGTGTTGGCGGTCTTGACGTTGACCTTGCAGCCGGTCTCCTTCTCGAAGGAAGTCACCCAGTCATAGCCCTTGTCGGTTTCGCCGCGCTCGATGTAGCCCGGCCAGGCAACGATGTTGACCTGGCCTTCGCCCTTGCCAAGTTCCTTGACCTGGGCGACGGCCTGACCGGAAAAGGTCAGCGCGACCGTCAGAGCAGTGCATGACTTCAGGAATGAATTCATTGTCGATCTCCCATTTAGGCGCCTGACCCTGAAAGCCGGTTTCGGTCTTCGTTAGGGGTCACGCGCGGACTGAAAACTGTCAGTTCGTCCGTTGGGCTTGATGCCGCTCTGATGGCGGCTTTGGTCCCTGAACCGAAAGTGCTTTGAAAATTCCGGTTTCGCAAATTCATTTATCAGAAGGGCGATATCGGTTTTTCCGATAGATGTGCAGCCGGTCTCTCAGGGACGCTGGCGGACCGTCCGTTGCGACTGGGCAAGACCGATGAAATCGCGCGCGGCCTGCGGCAGACCGGAGCCGCGCCGCCAGACCATGCCGACCTGAACCACCGGCAAGGAGCCGGAAATATCGCGCGATTCGATGCGGTCGCCTTCCAGCGACCAGGGCCGGTAGACGAGATCGGGCAGCAGCGCCACGCCGGCACCGGTGGCGACCAGACTGCGCACGGCCTCCACGGAACGGGTGCGGAAGGCGACATGCGGCTTGGCGCCGATCGCCGTCAGCAGCTTGCCGGTATTCTCCTCGATCTCGTCGACGGTCAGCATGATCAGCGTTTCGGAGGCAATGTCGCCAATGCTGATGATGTCGGCGCCGACGAGCGGATGACCGAGCGGCAGCCACAGCCGATAGGCCGAGACTTCGAGGATTTCCGACTGCAACGCGGTGCGGTCGCGCAAATTGGAGGTGACCATGACGGCAATGTCGAGCTTGCCGCCGATCAGGAGGTGTTCGAGATAATCGCCATTGTCCTCGATGGCAGAGACCTCGACGCCGGGATAGGCACGGCGGTAGCGGGCGAGCAGATCCGACAGCACATAGCCGGCGACCAGCGAGGTGACGCCGAGCTGCAGCCGGCCGGCCGCCACCGCCTGCTCGCCGGAGAAAGAGCGACGCGCGTCGGAAACATCGGCGAGGATTTTCGTCGCATGGCGCAGGAACTGGTGACCCTTGTGGGTGATGTTGAGGCCGCGCGGGTGGCGTTCGAACAGTTCGACGCCGAGATCGCTTTCGAGTTCCTTGATCGCTTCGGTGACCGACGATTGCGAGATGGAGAGGTTCTGGGCGGCGCCCGAGACCGTGCCTTGCTCGGCAACGGCGATGAAGAACTGCAGCTGGCGGATGGTGAAAGCCATGCCCGGACTAAACACCGGCGGCCGAACGAAGGAAAGCCGACTGCAGAGCTTATCCCATGACCTGAGAGCTGGCGCTCAACCGAGCGCCAACTTGATGCGCCGCCGGCATGCGGGGCCATAGCGCAGCGCAAGCATGAATGCCGTCTCCAGAGCCACGACGATGACAATGATGCGCAGGCCCACCGTGAAGGAGTCCCGGCCGCTGCCGCGCAGCAGATAGCCGGTGGTGAGAAAGCCCGCGTTCCAGAACGTGGCGCCGAGCAGCGTCGCGGCCGCGAAGGGCAAAGCGGGCAGGCAGAGTGCGCCGGCGGCGATCGGCAGGTAATTGCGCACAGTCGGGATGAACTGCGCCAGCAAGGACACCCGGACGTGATTGCGCCGATAGGCCTGGCCGAGCCTGCGGTAGGTCGCGTGGCGCAGGAACACGTACTTGCCGAAACGCTCGACCAGCCTGTCGGCGCGGTGAGGTCCAACCCGGCGGCCGACCGCAAACCAGACAAGGCAGCCGCTGGCGGACGCAAGCGTCGTCACCATCAGCAGGATCGCCAGCGTCGAAGCATCCGGCGCCGCCGTCATGCCGAGGAACAGCAGCAGCACATGCGAGGGCGGGATTGGCAGGATCTTTTCGGTGAAGGCGAGGCAGAAGACGCCGAACAGACCGAAGCCGAGGATGGCTGCCAGCGGCCCCGTCATGCGAAGCGACATGGTGACGCCAACACCAAACGGTGCCACGGTCCATCTCTGGAGAAAAGACAAAGCATCAGGCAACCTCCATCCTGGATCCAACGCTTCGATCGGTCGACGTGGCGTTTGCTGCAGTGAGCGTCGGACCCGAAATCCGTTGCATATGTCGGGTCCGACGCCTTGGCGCCGGCATACGAGGCGAATCGCGCACCGACTGGTTCTGTTTGCCGCGAATGGATTGCGTGGACATTGCGCCCCGGCGCGGACGAGACGTGTTTGACATCGACACCAATCGTAACTAACTAAGTTACATGAAACGCAACAGCCGGCTGTCCTCGACCTTGCACATTCTCGTCCACATGGCCGAGAAGCCCGAACAGGCGCTGACCTCCGAGCAGCTTGCCACCTTCATCCACACCAATCCGGTGGTGGTCCGCCGCACCATCGCAGGCTTGCGCGACGCCGGCATCGTCACCTCGTCGCGCGGGCACGGTGGCGGCTGGCTGCTCGGGCGGGCGCCCGAGAAAATATCCCTGGCCGAGATCAGCGTCGCCCTTGGCGAGACACTGCTGCCGTTCAGCACCGATCCGGAAAGCCCCGGCTGCCTCGTCGAGCAGGCGGTGATCGCCGTGCTCGACGATTTTCGCATCGCCGCCGAAAGGCTGCTGGCGGAGAAGCTGAGCCGCATCACGCTGGCTGACCTGACCGCCGATTTCCGCCGCCGTTTTGACCTCATTGGAGTCTCCAGCCATGCAGTGTGATCTTGCCGTCGTCGGCGGCAGCTTTGCCGGCCTGTCCGCCGCCATCCAGGTGGCGCGGGCAGGACGCAAGGTGCTGGTGATCGACGCCGGCCGGCCGCGCAACCGCTTTGCCGAGCATTCGCATGGCTTCCTCGGACATGACGGGCGCGCGCCCGGCGCAATCCTGGATGACGCAAGGCGCCAACTACTGGCCTATCCGGCAGCCAGGGTTGTCGACGGGCGCGCCGACAAGGCCCTTGCCGCTGGCAGCAGCGATTTCGAAATCACCACCGAGGGTGGCGAGACATTCGGCGCGGCACGGCTGGTACTGGCCACTGGGGTGCGCGATATCCTGCCGGAGGTTGCCGGGCTTGCCGAGCTCTGGGGAAAGAGCGTGCTGCACTGCCCCTATTGCCACGGCTACGAAGTTTCCGGCGGGCCGCTCGGCGTGCTCGCAACCGGTCCGATGTCCATGCATCAGGCACAGCTGATCACCGATTGGGGCGATGTCACGCTGTTCGGCAATGGCCTGTTCGAGCCTGACACAGAGCAGATGCGCGCGCTGGAGAGCCGAAAGGTGCGGTTTGAGCCCACCAGCGTTGCCGAGCTAGAGGAAGACGGCTCCGGCGGATTGATCGTCCACCTCGACGACGGCAGAAAGGCCGGCGTCAGGGCGATGTTCACCGCTCCGCGCAATATCATGGCCAGCCCGCTGGCCGAACAGCTCGGCTGCGGCTTCACCGAAGGCCTCCTCGGCACGGTGATATCAGTCGACGACAGGCAGCAGACGACCGTGCCCGGCGTCTACGCCGCCGGCGACGCGGCACGTTCGATGCACAACATCGCCTTTGCAGTATCGGGTGGCACCTTTGCGGGCGTCTGCGCCCACCAATCGCTGGTCTTCGGCTAGAACCCGGCTTCCGCGCCGGCGATGCTGAGCCGGGCGCCGGCCTGCGCAAGGGCGGCGGCCAGGTCGTGCGGCGGCGAGCGGTCGGTGGCGAGTTCGGAAAAGCTGTCGAAGCCGCAGACCTGGACCAGACCAAGACGGCCGAATTTCGAGTGATCGGTGATGACGAGGGACCGCTGGCCGCGCGACAGCACCATGCGGGCGAACTCGGCCTCATCCAGATCAAAATCCATGACGCCCATCACCGCGTCGACGCCCCCGGTGGAAATGATGGCGTGACTGACCGAGAAGCGACTGACAAAATCGATCGCCGAGGCGCCGAAAGCAGCGCCGGAATCGCTGCGCAGCTCGCCGCCGGCCATATAGACCTTGTTGCCGTTGATGGTGGCCAGCGTGCGGGCGATGTCCGAGGAATTGGTGACGACCGTCAGGCGCCGGTGGCCGAGCAGTTCACGCGCAAGGAACGAGGTCGTCGTTCCGGTGTCGAGCATGATGGATTCCCCGTCGCGGATGGTGGCGGCGACCATGCGGGCAATGACGCGCTTGGCGTCGGCGTTCTCACGCATGCGCCGCTCGAACGGCGCTTCGCCGATCATTGACGGCAGGCCGATGGCGCCATGCATCTTGAGGACAGAGCCATCACCGGTCAGCGGCTTGACGTCGCGGCGCACCGTCTCGAGCGACACGCCCAGCCGGTCGGCCAGACTGGCGATGGTGACGGTGCCCTCTTCCTGCAGGAGCCGCAGGATCTCGCCGTGTCGTTTGGACTGGGCCATCTGGTTTCCCGAACTGATGCTCTTGACCGATTCTAAGGTAATTCAATTGCTTTTAAAGGAACTACCTTATGCTTTCAGGCAAAATACCCGAAAAAAGTCACAGCTTTTTATTGACAAGCGGGAAACCCTGGCGTGAAATCAAAGACATTAACAGGCTTCAGATCTGCGACTGGGGGCAGAACCGCAACTCAGCGATCAGGCCGTTTGGAACGTGCCTGTACAAGGAATTTTCGGATCCGCGGGGGCGGATGCCGGGCTCAAAAACCTGGCCAAGGGGCTCGTCGGTGCGGTGCGGGATACCGATCCTGGCGTCCCGCACCGACGAGATTATTTACGTTTCTCCCCGCCGTCGTTGCGCTGTTCACGGCGCCTTGTCGAAGCCCAGCAAACCAGGGATGATTCCGTGACCGCCGAAGATCGCATCCGCGCCCTGCCCTGCTGGACCGGTGGCATCGAGATCGCACCGCTGCCCGGCGGTCTGAGCAACGCGAATTATGTGGTCACGGACGCGGCGGGACGACACGTCGTGCGCTTCGGCAAGGACTATCCGTTCCACCATGTCTTTCGCGAGCGCGAGGTGATGACGGCGCGGGCGGCGCATGCCGCCGGTTTCGCGCCGGCCGTCCGCCATGCCGAACCGGGCATCATGGTCACAGAGTTTCTCGGCGCCAAGACCTATCTCGCCGAGGACGTACGCGCCAATCTTGGCCGCGTCGCAGCCCTGATGCGCGCCTTTCACCGGGAGATGCCCAGTCACGTCTCCGGCGCCGGCTTCATGTTCTGGGTGTTCCATGTCATTCGCGACTATGCGCGCACGCTTGAAGAAGGTGGCAGCCGCAAGCGCAGCGACCTGCCGCGCCTGCTGACGCTGGCCGACGAACTGGAGCGCGCGCAGAAACTGCTGCCGATCGTCTTTGGCCACAATGATCTGTTGCCGGCCAACATTCTCGACGACGGCAACAGGCTGTGGCTGATCGACTTCGAATATGCCGGCTTCAACACGGCGATGTTCGACCTCGCAGGCGCCGCCTCCAACGCCGGCATGAGCGACGAGGAATCCTTCGCCTTCCTGACCGCCTATTTCATGAAGGAACCGGACGAAGCGATCCGCCGTTCGCACGCGGCCATGCAATGCGCCTCGCTGCTGCGCGAGGCGATGTGGAGCATGGTGTCCGAGCTCTATCTCGACGCGCCCGGTATCGACTACGTCGCCTACACCGAGGAAAACCTCGCCCGGCTCGACACGGCGCTGGAAAACTACAGAACGAAGTACGGGATGCAGAAATCATGACATTGCCGACCCAGGCCGCCATCGTCGTCATCGGCGGTGGAATCATCGGCTGTTCGACGGCTTATCATCTGGCGCGCGACCACAAGGCCGATGTCGTTCTGCTCGAACAAGGCAAGCTGACCTCGGGCTCGACCTGGCATGCCGCCGGCCTTGTCGGCCAGTTGCGCTCGTCGGCTTCGATCACCCGCGTGCTGAAATACTCCGTCGACCTCTACAAGGGCCTCGAGGCCGAGACCGGCCTTGCCACCGGCTGGAAGATGACCGGCTGCCTCAGGCTCGCCACCAATGCCGACCGCTGGACCGAGTACAAAAGGCTGGCGACGACGGCGAAAAGCTTCGGCATGGACATGCAATTGCTATCACCGGCGGAAGTCAAGGCAATGTGGCCGCTCATGGAAACCGGCGATCTTGTCGGCGCCTCCTGGCTGCCGACCGATGGCCAGGCGAGCCCCTCCGACATCACGCAGTCGCTGGCCAAGGGCGCGCGCATGCATGGCGCCAAACTGTTCGAGGATGTCCGCGTCATCGGCTTCGAAATGAAGGACGGCCGCATCACGGCGGTGACGACCAACAAGGGCGACATTGCTTGTGACAAGGTGGTCAACTGCGCCGGCCAGTGGGCGCGGCAGGTCGGCGCCATGGCCGGCATCAACGTGCCGCTGCAGCCGGTGAAGCACCAGTACATCATCACCGAGAAGATCGACGGACTGGCGACCGACGCGCCGACCATCCGCGATCCAGACCGGCGCACCTATTTCAAGGAAGAGGTCGGCGGGCTGGTGATGGGCGGCTATGAGCCGAACCCGCAGGCCTGGGCTACTGGTCTCCCCGGCGGCGACGTCCCCAATGATTGGGAATTCAGGCTGTTCGACGATGATTACGACCATTTCGAGCAGCACATGAGCCAAGCGATCGCGCGCGTGCCGGCACTGGAAACCGTCGGCGTCAAGCAGATGATCAACGGGCCGGAGAGTTTTACACCGGACGGCAATTTCATTCTCGGCACAGCGCCCGAATGCGCCAACATGTTTGTCGGCGCCGGCTTCAACGCCTTCGGCATCGCCTCGGGCGGCGGCGCCGGCTGGGTGCTGGCGCAGTGGGTGGTCGATGGCGAAGCACCGCTCGACCTGTGGGTGGTCGACATCAGGCGCTTTTCCAATTTGCACCGTGACCGTCAGTGGGTCTGCGACCGCACGCTGGAGGCCTATGGCAAACACTATACGATCGGCTTTCCGCATGAGGAGTATGCCAGCGGGAGGCCGCGCATCGTCTCGCCGCTCTACGACAGGCTGAAACAGCAAAATGCCGTGTTCGGCTCGAAGCTCGGCTGGGAACGGCCTAACTGGTTCGCGCCCGAAGGCGTCGAGCCGCAGGACATCTATTCGATGGGCCGGCAGAACTGGTTTGTGGCGGTCGGCGACGAACACCGGCATGTGCGCGAAAAAGTCGGCATATTCGATCAATCCTCCTTCGCCAAATACGAGCTGAGCGGGCCCGATGCGCTGAAGGCGCTGGACTGGGTCTGCGCCAACGACGTCAGCAAGCCGGTCGGCCGGCTGACCTACACGCAGCTTCTCAACACACGCGGCGGCATCGAGGCCGATCTGACGGTGGCGCGGCTGGCCGAAGAGAAGTTCTACATCGTCACCGGCACAGGCTTCCGCACGCATGATTCCTCGTGGATCGGCGATCATATCGGCGAAGGGCTCGATGCCAGGCTTGTCGATGTCACCGAGGATTTCGGCACGCTGTCGCTGATGGGTCCTCGGGCGCGCGACGTGCTTTCGGCCGTGACCGAAGCCGACGTCTCAAACGTGAGCTTCCCGTTCGGCCATGTGCGTGAGATTGCCATCGCCGGCCACACAATTCGGGCGCTGCGCGTCACCTATGTCGGCGAACTGGGCTGGGAACTGCACGTGCCCATCGCGGCCACCGGCGAAGTCTTCGACGCGCTGATGGCGGCAGGCAAAAAGCACGACATCCGCCCGATCGGCTATCGGGCACTGGAATCGCTGCGGCTGGAAAAGGGCTATCGTGCCTGGGGCTCCGACATCACGCCCAACGACACGCCGCAGGAAGCCGGGCTCGGCTGGGCGGTCAAGCTGCGCAAGAACACGGATTTCATCGGACGGCGCGCGCTGGAGAAGACCAGCGGCACGGCAATGAAGAAACGCTTTGCCGGCTTCACGGTCGACGACCCCGAGATCGTGCTGCTCGGCCGCGAAACCATCCTGCGCAATGGCGAGCCTGTCGGTTATCTCACCAGCGGCGGTTATGGCTATACGCTGGGCAAGACCATCGGCTACGGCTACGTGCGCAACGCCGACGGGGTCAGCGACGATTTTCTCGCCTCGGGCGACTACGAACTGGTGGTTGCGATGGAGAGGACGCCGGCCAAGATCCACCTCGAGCCGATGTACGACCCGGCAGGCGCGAGGGTCAAAGCGTAGGTCAGGTCACGCGCAGTGCGAGGCCGCGGCTGGGCACGGTGTCGGCTTCGCCGGGCATCGAGACATAAGGGCGCGTTTCCTCGACGCGGGTGACGAGGCCCTGCGCCTCGAGCTCAGCGACGCGCGTGGCGAAGCCCTGATCCCACAGCGAGTTCTTGACCGTCAGCACGATGATGCCGCCCGGCCGGCAGATGCGGATCAGTTCGTCCAGCCCCTCGACGCCAACATGACCTGATGTGAAGACGCCGGCCGAGATCACTCCGGCATAGGCATCATCGGCAAAGGGCAGATGACCGCCCAGCGCCAGGCAATGGAGCGCGGAATAGACACCCTTGCGGGCTGCCTGATCCAGCATGCCTTGCGAAATATCGAGTGCCTCGACTTGCGGGTAACCAGCAATATCAAGCCATTCGCCGATGAGACCGGTGCCGGCCCCGGCATCGAGCAGCGGTGCTGAACCGCGCGGCAGATGGCGGGTCAGCAGCGCAAGGCAGATCGTCGGATGGCGATAGCCGGCGGCCGACATGTCGGCGTCGTAGGTCTGCGACCAACGATCATAAAGTGCGGCGACCTCTTCGGGTCGCTTTGCCGCGTAGGCCGCGCCAAGCGTGCCCTGATGTTTGCTGTCCGCCACTTTGATCCAGTCCGCCAATTTTTGATCTCGCAGTGATGATAGCCAAAGCGCGAAAATTGTGGAACCGTTGCCGCGACAAATAACAGTGTGTGGGGGCGCAGGCATGATTACAGACGAGGCGCGTGCGGCACTGGACGCCATTCCCATGCTGGCCGGCTACAGCGGGCCGCTGGAACGGCTGGGCGGCCTCACCAACCTCGTCTTCAAGGCCGGCGACTTCTGCCTGCGCATTCCCGGCAAGGGCACCGAGGAATACATCAACCGGGCCAACGAAGCGGTGGCAGCGCGCGAGGCGGCAAAAGCAGGGGTCAGTCCCGAGGTGCTGCATGTCGATGCCGGCACCGGGTTGATGGTGACACGCTACATCGCCGGCGCCGAAACCATGTCGGAGGAGAAATTCAAGGTTCGGCCGGGCAGTCCAGCCCGCGCCGGCGAGGCCTTTCGCAAGCTGCACAATTCAGGCGCGGTGTTTCCCTTCCGCTTCGAGCTGTTTGCGATGATCGACGACTATCTCAAGGTGCTGTCCACCAAGGAGATCGCCCTGCCCGCCGGCTATCATGACGTGGTGCGCGACGCCGAGAGCGTGCGGTCGGCGCTGGCCGCCCATCCGCTGCCTCTCGTCGCCTGTCATTGCGATCCGCTGTGCGAAAACTTCCTCGACACCGGCGAGCGGATGTGGATCGTCGACTGGGAATATTCGGGCATGAACGACCCGCTCTGGGACCTTGGCGACCTCTCCGTGGAAGGCAAATTCGATCTGGCGCAAGACGAAGAGATGATGCGCGCCTATTTCGGCGGCGAGGCGAGGCCGGCGCAGCGCGGCCGCATCGTCATCTACAAGGCGATGTGCGACCTGTTGTGGACGCTGTGGGGGCTGATCCAGCTCGCCAACAACAACCCGGTCGATGATTTTCGCGCCTATGCCGACGGGCGGTTCGCGCGCTGCAAGGCGCTGATGGAGACGTCCGAGTTTTCACGGCATCTGGCGGCGATCCGCCGGGGGTGAGCCTGGACTAATTCACGCCCTTCGGCACGTTTTCGGGCGGCACCGTGGTCTCGACCACTTTCTGGCGGTGGAAGATGAACAGGCCGGCGAGAACGACAATGCCCGAGCCGATCAGGATGCGCGGACCGGGAACGTCGCCGAAGAACACCAGTCCGAACACCACCGCCCACAGCAGCAGCGTGTAATGCAGCGGCGCCAGCGTTGAGGCCGGCGCCAGCTTGAGCGCCCTGGTGATCATCAGATGGGCGCCGCAGGAGACGATGCCGAGCAGCAGCATGGCGCCGAGATCGAGCGCCGACGGCGTCTGCCAGGCGCCGATGCTCAGCACGCCGCCGACCAGCAGCGTGCCGATGGTCTGCCATGTCACTAGATTGGTGTCGCTGGTGCCACGCAGCCGGCGGTTGAGGATGATGGCGAAGGCGAAGGAGATACTGCCCACCAGCGCAAAACCCGATGACAGCGAGAAGGCCGCCGAGGACGGTTTCAGCATGATCAGCACACCGCAGAAGCCGAGCAGGATCGCCATCCAGCGGCGCCAGCCGACCTTTTCGCCAAGCAAGAGGTGCGAGAGTGCCGCGACGTAGATCGGCCCCGCCATGTAGAAACTCATCACATCGGCCAGCGGCAGATAGACCACGGCGGCATAGAAGAGCGCGGTGTCGAGCGTGGTCATCACCACCCGCAGCAGCTGCAGCTCCAGGCGTTCCATGCGAAACAGCTTGGCCGGGCCCTGGTTGGCGATCATCGGGCCGAGCACGAAGAAGGCGCCGATGGAGCGGATCAGCACCACCTGGCCGACGGAGAAGCTGGCGACCAGCCATTTGCCCATGGCGTCGTTCAGCGCAAACAGGAAATCGCCGGCCAGCATCAGCAGAATGCCGGCCAAAAGCACATTCCTGATCGTCGAATTCTGCGCCACGGGCTGCGTCATGCCGATCCCGATTCCTCCCTGGTAAGCCGCGTCGTAGACGGAAGTGGCTGCCTTGACGAGGAGAATTCGGGCAATGGGTAAGACCAGCGCCGGGAATCGGCTGTATCTAGCTGGATATGTGCCGCCGGTTCACCATTCCCGGCCTTCCGCCGATGGACAGCCTGGTTTCCTGCTTCGTCCGCTCCGCCACCACCTTGCCCCTGGCAATGACGCACAGGCGCTCGGCGCGCAGCCGCAGGGCCTCGACCGGATTGCCGGCATCGAGGACGACAAGGCTGGCGCGCTTGCCGACCGCCAGGCCGAGATGATCGAGGCCCATGATCGCGGCATTGACGTTGGTGACCATGTCGAAGCAGCGCGCCATCTCGGCCGGGCTCGACATCTGAGCGACGTGCAGACCCATGAAGGCGACGTCGAGCATGTCGGCTGTGCCCAGCGAATACCAGGGATCGAGCACGCAATCCTGGCCCCAGCCGACGCGAATGCCGAGCGCCAGCATTTCCTTGACCCGGGTCAGGCCGCGGCGCTTCGGGAAGGTGTCGTGGCGGCCCTGCAGCATGATGTTGATCAGCGGATTGGGAATGACCGAGACGCCGGCCTCGGCGATCAGCGGCAGCAGCTTCGAGACGTAGTAATTGTCCATCGAATGCATCGAGGTGAGGTGCGAACCGGCGACCTTGCCCTGCAGACCAAGACGCTGCGTTTCATAGGCCAACTGCTCGATATGGCGCGACAGCGGATCATCGGTCTCGTCGCAATGCAGGTCGACCATCAGGCCGCGGCTGGCCGCGATCTCGCACAGCTCCGTTACCGAGCGCGTGCCGTCGGCCATGGTGCGCTCGAAATGCGGGATGCCGCCGACGATGTCGACGCCCATGTCGAGCGCGCGGATGGTGTTTTCACGCGCCGATGGAGAGCGATAAAACCCGTCCTGCGGGAAGGCGACCAATTGCAGATCGATGTAGGGAGCGACCGTCTTCTTGACCTCGAGCAGCGCCTCGACCGCCAGCAGGCGGTCATCGCAGACATCGACATGGGTGCGGATGGCGAGCAGGCCCATCGACACCGCCCAGTCGCAATAGGCCAGCGCGCGATCACGCACCGCCTCATGCGTCAAAAGCGGCTTCAACTCGCCCCACAGCGAAATGCCTTCGAGCAGCGTACCCGACGCGTTGATGCGCGGAATGCCGTAGGAGAGCGTCGCGTCCATGTGGAAATGCGGATCGACGAAGGGCGGCGAGACCAGATTGCCATGGGCGTCGACCTTCGTCCGCGCGGAACCCTGGAGAACGGGCTCGATCGCCGCGATCGTCTCACCGTTGATGCCGATGTCGGCAACCCTGCCATTAGGCAGTGTGCCGCCGCGAACGATAAGGTCGAAATCCATCCGTCGTCATCCCGTCAAAAGAATCATCTGATATAGCCGAGGCTGAAAATCGCATCCCGTCGATGCCGCTTGCAACAGCGATTTGTCCGCGGCGGCCGCGGATGGTTTCATCCGGCCGCAACTCCCTCTATAAGCCGCCTTCGTTGTCCCGGTTTCAAGGATCCGCCGTTTGTTTCGTTTCTTCCGCTCGACGGAAAACCAGCGCCTCGTCGCGAGGTTGATCCGGGAATCCTTTTATCAGCACAGGTTTGGCTACGGCGCCGCGATCTTGTCGATGCTTGTGGTGGCCGCCACGACCGGCGCCAGCGCCTGGATTCTCAAAGAGATCACCGACGAATTCGTAGTTTTCAAGCGGATTGACCGGGTCAACCTGATTGCGGGCGGGGTCGCCACGATCTTCATCCTCAAGGGCCTCGCCAACTTCATTCAGGCCTATTTCATGAGCCGTGTCGGCAACGCCATCATCGCCGACCGCCAGCGCAAGATCTACGACCGCATCCTGGCGCAAGGCATCGAATTCTACCATTCGACCTCGTCGTCCGACCTGATCACACGCATGACCAACAATGCACAGGCGGCACGCAACGTGCTCGACCTCGTTGTCACGTCCTATGTGCGCGATCTGTTGTCGCTGGTCGTCCTGGTAGGAGTCATGGTCTGGCAGCAGCCAGCCTTGTCTATAATCTGCTTCGTCGTCGGCCCCTTGGCTATCTACGGGGTCAACCGCATCCTGAAACGTGTTCGCAAGTTCGCCGCGATGGAGTTTCGCTCGGTCGGCCAGATCGTGCAGGTGATGCAGGAAACGGCAATCGGCGTGCGCGTCGTCAAATCCTTCAACCTCGAAGGCGCGATGCGCAACCGCATGTACAAGGCCGTGTCGGACGTCGAGAACCGGGCCAATAACATCGCGACGCTGGAGGCTGCGACAAGCCCGGTGATGGAGACGCTGGCCGGGCTGGCTATTGCCGGGGCCATCTTCGTCAGCGGCTTCCTGGTCTTGCAGGGCGGCCAGATGCCGGGAAACATCATGGCCTTCATCGGGGCACTCCTGTTTGCCTATGAGCCGGCAAAGCGCCTTGCGCGCGTGCGCATATCGCTGGAAAGCGGCATTGTCGGCGTGCGCATGATGTTCGAGCTCGCCGACCAGCCGCTCACTCTGGTCGAGAAGCCGGACGCGAAGCCGCTTCTGGCCGGACCGGGCGAGATCCGGTTCGACACCGTCGACTTCGCTTATCAGAAAGGGCCGCCGGTGCTGGACAGGTTCGATCTGACGCTTGCGCCCGGCAAGATGACGGCGCTGGTCGGGCCTTCCGGCGGCGGCAAGTCGACGATTCTAAACCTGATCATGCGCATGTATGATCCGCAGAGCGGCAGGGTGCTGTTCGACGGTCAGGATATTTCCCATGCGACGCTCGCATCGCTGCGGGAAAAGATCGCCTATGTCAGCCAGGATACGTTCCTGTTTGCCGGCACCATCATGCACAACATCCGGCTTGGGCGCGAGGGTGCGACCGACGATGAGGTGATCGCCGCCGCCAAGGCGGCCAACGCGCATGACTTCATCAGCGCGCAGGCGAAAGGCTACGAGACGGATGTCGGCGAGAATGGCGGCTTACTGTCGGGCGGCCAGCGCCAACGGATCTCGATCGCACGCGCCATGCTGCGCAATGCGGAGATCCTGCTGCTGGACGAAGCGACCAGCGCGCTCGACGCCGAATCGGAAGCGCTGTTCCGAGACGCGCTGCAGCAATTGACGGAAGGCCGCACGACGATCGTCATCGCGCACCGTCTGTCGACCGTGCATCAGGCCGACACAATCGTGGTGCTCGAAGCCGGCAAGGTGGTGGAAAGCGGCCCGCACAAGGCCTTGCTCAAGCAGGGCGGGCTTTACCAGAAGCTCTATGAGTATCAGTTGATGCCGTAGCACTTCTCTTCCCTTCCCCCACTTGTGGGGGAAGGTGGATCGGCGCGCGGCGCCGAGACGGATGAGGGGTGTTCCAGCGGAGTGAGACGTCGGTGTTCTCTGGAACACCCCTCATCCGTCGCCTGCGGCGACACCTTCTCGCACAGGGGGAGAAGGAAGAAACCTCACTCCGGCACAAACCTCACCGCGCCCTTGGCCGCGCTGGTGGCCATGGCGGCATAGGCGCGCAAGGCGGTCGTCACCTTGCGCTTGCGCTTTTCCTCCGGCTTCCAGGCCATGGCGCCCTTGGCTTCCATCGCCGCCCGTCGCGCAGCGAGTTCCGCCTCATCGACAGCCAGGCGGATGCTGCGGTTCGGGATGTCGATCTCGATCGTATCGCCCTCCTGCACCAGTCCGATCAAACCACCTTCGGCAGCTTCCGGCGACGCATGGCCGATCGACAGACCCGAGGTGCCGCCGGAGAAGCGGCCGTCAGTGACCAGAGCGCAGGCCTTGC
Organism: Mesorhizobium sp. WSM4833; assembly: GCF_055811095.1. Classification (NCBI taxonomy): domain Bacteria; kingdom Pseudomonadati; phylum Pseudomonadota; class Alphaproteobacteria; order Hyphomicrobiales; family Phyllobacteriaceae; genus Mesorhizobium; species Mesorhizobium sp. WSM4833. The sequence goes on along the minus strand of NZ_JBVVQG010000003.1, from coordinate 171,610 downwards.
CGAGGCCCTTCGACTTCAGATAGCTGGTCGGATAGAGCATCTCCTGCATGCCGGGGCCGCCGCGCGGTCCTTCATAGCGGATGACGACGACATCGCCGGCCTTGATCTCGTTCGACAGGATCGCCTTGACGCTGGAATCCTGGCTTTCGAACACGCGGGCCGGGCCGGTGAATTTCAGGATCGATTCATCGACGCCCGCCGTCTTCACGATGCAGCCGTCGAGCGCCAGATTGCCCTTCAGCACGGCAAGGCCGCCATCCTTGGAAAAGGGATGTTCGGTCGAGCGGATAACGCCTTTCTCGCGGTCGAGATCGAGCTCGTCCCAGCGGCGCTCCTGGCTGAAGGCGACCTGTGTCGGCACGCCGCCAGGGGCGGCGAGGAAGAAATCGCGCACGCTCTGGCTGGTCGTGCGGGAAATGTCCCAATGGTCGAGCGCCTCGCCCAGGGTTGACGTATGCACCGTCGGCAGGTCGCGGTTGAGCAGGCCGGCATTGTCGAGCTGGCCGAGGATCGCCATGATGCCGCCGGCGCGGTGGACGTCTTCCATGTGGACGTCGGACTTGGCGGGCGCAACCTTGCACAGCACCGGCACCTTGCGCGACAGCGCGTCGATGTCGTCCTGATCGAAATCGATCTCGCCCTCATGCGCCGCAGCCAGGATGTGCAGCACGGTGTTGGTCGAACCGCCCATGGCGATGTCGAGCGTCATGGCGTTCTCGAAAGCGCCCTTCGAGGCGATGTTGCGCGGCAGTGCGGTTTCGTCGTCCTGTTCGTAATAGCGCTGGGCGAGATCGACGATCAGGTGGCCGGCCTCGACGAACAGACGCTTGCGGTCGGCATGCGTCGCCAATGTCGAGCCGTTGCCGGGCAGCGACAGGCCAAGCGCCTCGGTCAAACAATTCATCGAATTGGCGGTGAACATGCCCGAGCAGGAGCCGCAGGTCGGGCAGGCCGAGCGCTCGATGACCTTGACGTCCTCATCGGAGATCTTGTCGTCGGCGGCCGCGACCATGGCATCGACCAGGTCGAGCGCCTGCGTCTTGCCGGCGAGCACCACCTTGCCGGCTTCCATTGGACCGCCGGAGACGAAGACGGTCGGGATGTTGAGGCGCAACGAGGCCATCAGCATGCCGGGCGTGATCTTGTCGCAATTGGAGATGCAGACCATGGCGTCGGCGCAATGCGCGTTGACCATGTATTCGACGGAATCGGCGATCAGCTCGCGCGACGGGAGCGAATAGAGCATGCCGTCATGGCCCATGGCGATGCCGTCATCGACGGCGATGGTGTTGAATTCCTTGGCAACGCCGCCGGCCTTTTCGATCTCGCGCGCGACCAATTGGCCGAGATCCTTCAGATGGACATGGCCCGGCACGAACTGAGTGAAGGAGTTGACCACCGCAATGATCGGCTTGCCGAAATCCGAGTCCTTCATGCCGGTGGCGCGCCAGAGGCCGCGAGCGCCGGCCATGTTGCGGCCATGGGTGGTGGTGCGGGAACGATAGGCAGGCATGTTTTTTCCTTGGTGGCTGGCCGCAGCCCAGAAATGGCGCGGCAGAGCTGAATTCGGACCGCAGGCGTTATAGACGCCCAAGTATGGTCTGGCCACAATTTTGCAATGCGCCAGATTCCTCCAAGAATCGGATCTTACAAAAAAATGCATCCTGGTGTCGGATTGCACCGCGCGCGGCCGTCCTTGGGCAAACGGCGAGGCAACGGCACCATTCTCGGAGTCGGCCGTTTTCCCTGTAACAGCAAAAGAGCAATCCGAGGAGCACGACATGCAAAAGATCACCACCTGCCTGTGGTTCGACGGCCAGGCCGAAGAGGCCATGAACTTCTACGTCTCCATCTTCAAGAATTCCAAGGTGCTGAGCGTGATGCGTTGGCCCGAAGGCCACGCCGATGCAGGCAAGGTGTTGGTGACCACGTTCGAACTCGACGGCGTGCAGTTCCAGGCGCTCAATGGTGGACCGCAGTTCAAGCACAGCGAAGCGATGTCGCAGTCGATCGACTGCAAGACGCAGGAAGAGGTGGATTACTTCTGGGACAAGCTCATCGAAGGTGGCGGCCAACCATCGCAATGCAGCTGGCTGAAGGATAAATTCGGCGTCTCCTGGCAGGTTGTGCCGGAGCAGCTGCCGCGCCTGCTCCTGGATCCGGACCGGGCCAAGGCCGGCCGCGTGATGTCGGCGATGATGCAGATGAGCAAGATCGACATCGCCAAGATCGAGGAAGCTGCCAGAGGATAGTCGAGGGTCGCGCCGCCCCTCATCCGCCCTTCGGGCACCTTCTCCCCGTGAACGGGGAGAAGGAAAAAGCGCGACTTACGCCGCTCTGTCGCGGACCTGATAGTCCTTGATCGTGGCAAACTTGATCGCCTTCCAGCGCTCCGCTTCGTAGTTCAGCGAGAAGGCGTGCTGGGCGAGGAACACCGGATCGTTGTCGAGGTCGCGGGCGATGTCGCCGCGATGCGCCTCGATGAAACGCAGGACCTCGGCCTTGTCGTCGGCCGAGATCCAGCGGCACACGGAAAAGCGCGACATCTCGAATTCGACCGGCAGGGTGTATTCGAAGTTCAGCCGTTCCTTCAGGACGTCGAGTTGCAGCGCGCCGACGACACCGACGATGGCCGGTGAGCCGTCCTCGGGCGAAAACAGCTGCACGACGCCCTCCTCTGCCATCTGGTGCAGCGCTTCCTTTAGCTTTTTGGCCTTCATCGCGTCGCCGAGGCGGACACGGCGCAGGATTTCCGGGGCGAAATTCGGAACGCCGCGGAACAGGATTTCCTCGCCCTCGGTCAGCGTATCGCCAATACGCAGCGTGCCGTGGTTGGGAATGCCGACGACGTCGCCGGCAAAGGCCTCGTCGGCGGTGACGCGTGTGCGGGCAAAGAAGAACTGCGGCGCCGACAGCGACATCGGTTTTCCCGTGCGTACCAGCTTGGCCTTCATGCCGCGCTCGAGCTTGCCCGAACAGACGCGGACGAAGGCTATGCGGTCGCGGTGGTTGGGATCCATGTTGGCCTGGATCTTGAAGACGAAGGACGTCATCTTCTCTTCGGTCGCCTCGACCTTGCGGGTGTCGGCCTCTTGAGCACGCGGCGGCGGTCCAAAAGCGCCGAGCGCCTCGATCAGGTCGCGCACGCCATAATTGCGCAGCGCCGAGCCGAAATAGACCGGCGTCAGGTGACCCTCGCGGAAGGCTTCTATATCAAGGGGTCTGCACGCTTCCCGCGCCAGCTCCAGCTCCTCGATGAAGGCCTCGCGCTCGTTCTCCGGCAAAAGGCCGGCGACGCGGTTGGAATCGGGACCGTTGACCGGCGTGCGCTCCTTCTCGTCGTCGCCCCTGCGCACGGCGTTCAGCGCCAGATGGTAGGTGCCGGAAAAATTCTTGCCCCGGCCGATCGGCCAGGTGATCGGCGCCGTATCCAGCGCCAGCTTCTGCTCGATCTCATCGAGGATCTCGAACGGATCGCGGCTTTCGCGATCCATCTTGTTGACGAAGGTGATGATCGGGATGTCGCGTAGCCGGCAGACTTCGAAAAGCTTCAGCGTGCGCGGCTCGATGCCCTTGGCGGCATCGATGACCATGACGGCCGAGTCGACCGCCGATAGCGTGCGATAGGTGTCGTCTGCGAAATCCTCGTGGCCGGGCGTGTCGAGCAGGTTGAAGACATTGTCCTCATACTCGAAGGTCATCACCGAAGTGACGACCGAAATGCCGCGCTCACGCTCGATCTTCATCCAGTCCGACCGCGTCTGGATCTTGTCCTTCTTGGCCTTGACCTCGCCGGCAAGCTGGATGGCGCCGCCGAACAGCAGCAGCTTTTCGGTGAGCGTGGTCTTGCCGGCGTCCGGGTGCGCGATGATCGCGAAGGTGCGGCGGCGCGCCACTTCTTCTTCTATTGCTTCGGGCATTCTCTGGGATTTCCGTGTGACAGGCCGGGCTTCTAGCAGCGCAGTGCCGGCCTGTCGACCGGTCCGGCGGCTCGGACTCTGCTGATCGCCGCCTCACCATCCGAGCATACAGCTCAGCCGTGCTGTGGCTCCGGCCAGTGCATTGCCGCATATTTTGCGCTGCGCGATGTTGGCAAGCGGCTGCCGGGGTGGCACTGGATGAACATCCCTCGGGATGACGAGGCAGAGGAGCAAGCATGACTGCGGCGAAACAAGTGATCGTCATCGGCGCCGGCATCATCGGCGCCTCCATCGCGTGGCATCTGAGCAGAGCGGGTGCGCAAGTGACGGTGATTGCCGACAGTGCTGCCGGAGGGGTGGCGACGCCGAACTCGTTCGCCTGGATCAATGCCAGCTGGGGCAATCCGGAGCCGTATTTCCGGCTGCGCACCCGCGCGATGGCAGAGTGGACGCGGCTGGCGCGGGACCTTCCCGGCCTACCGCTGAGCTGGTGCGGCGGCCTGTGCTGGGATTTGCCGGTGGCCGACATGGAAGCCTACGCCACGGAACATTCCGCCTGGGGCTATGGTATCAGCCAAGTCGACCGCGCCGGTGCTGCGCGCATCGAGCCCAATCTCACCGAGCTTCCGGATTTTGCCCTGTATGTGGCTGAGGAAGGCGTCGCCGAACCGGTGACTGCCACGCGCGCGCTGTTGGCGGACGCGGAGCGACATGGCGCGAAGATCATCTCCAGCACGGTGACGGCCCTGGTCCAGACCGGCGGCAGGATCACCGGTGTCGACACATCGCATGGATTGATTGCATCAGACGAGGTGGTGATCGCGGCTGGCGTCGGCTCGCCGGAGATCGCCGCGACCGCCGGGATCAACCTGCCGATCGAAACGCCGCCCGGCCTGATCGTCCATTCGCGGCCCACCGAAAAGCGGCTCAACGGGCTGGTGCTGGCCGAGCGGCTGCACATGCGCCAGACAGCGGAAGGTCGCATCATCGCCGGCTCGGATTTTGGCGGCGCCGACCCGGGCATGGATGCCGAAGCCACCGCCCACGCGCTGTTTGCGGCCATGAAAGCCATGCTGCGCGACAGCGACGGGTTGGAACTCGATTTCCACACGGTCGGCTACCGGCCGACGCCGATCGATGGCTTTCCAATCGTCGGCCGCGCTGAGGGCATGGACGGTGTCTATGTCGCCGTCATGCATTCCGGCATCACGCTGGCGCCGGCCGTCGGCCTGTTCGCCACAAGGGAAATTCTCGACGGCGAGCGCGACCCCTTACTTGCCCCTTATGGATTGTCGCGCTTCGCTCAATAGGCAGGCGGACGGCGAAAGCCGCCGGTGAGTGGTTCGATTGCCTTGGCGCTGCCGAGCAGTCGTGACTCCGACCAGCGTTTGCCGACCAGTTGCGGGCCGATCGGCAGGCCGGTGCTGTCCTGTCCTCAGGGGATGGAAATGGCTGGATGGCCGCTGTGGTTGAAGACAGCGCCATAGGCCGGCAGCATCCACGGCATACTTCAAGTGGAGTGGAGCATTCGAGGGTTGGCCGCGTTTGATTGAAATTGTGCCGATAGTCTTTGATGTCGGCACTCTACGGCGCCCCCCTCTGGCCTGCCGGCCATCTCTCCCACGAGTGGGGAGATCGGCAGGTTTGGCTCGTTCCAGCAACCTTGGCGATTGGCGAAGGCCACGCAAATAGCCAATCTCCCCACTTTGTGGGGGGAGATGTCCGGCAGGCCAGAGGGGCGCTGTCCCGCGACGTTGCCGCAGTTTGCAGCTACCCCACCAGCGCGAACTTCGCCGCCGCCGGAGCAAACGGGCGAATTCTGATGTCATCGCCGCTGATCGTGACAAAACTCGCCGGCGGGATCGCCTGCCAGTCGCCGCCCTCGCGGTCGAACGGTTCGGACACGATGCAGCGGCCGCCGCCCTTGCGCAGGACAGACGTGTAGAGCGTCGGCGCGTGAGCGTCGGTGGCGTAGCGCACCGCGTGCAGCGCCTGGCCATCCGAGAAGGCGGCGGTGAGCTTCAGCGCCGGTTCGAGGCCGGCGCGGCGCGAGGCTTCGAGCACGCGGCTGGTGGCGCGGGAGACGGCGCCTTGCGGATCGCCGGTCAATCCCTCATCGATCATCAGCAGGAAGAACAGTTCGGAATCGGTGGTGCCTTCGCGCTGGTCGAAGACGGCGTCGGACAGCGAGTTCTCCAGCGCGCGGCGGATTTTCTCGAAGCCGCCGATCTGGCCGTTGTGCATGAACGACCAGCTGCCGGAGATGAATGGATGGCAGTTCATGCGGCTGGTGGCGCCGCCGGTCGACGCCCGCACATGGGCGAGGAACAGGCCGGATTTGATCTGTCGGCACAGGCTTTTCAGATTGGGATCGGACCAGGCCGGCAGGATATCGCGATAGAGACCCGGCTCCGGGCGGTCGCCATACCAGGCTAGGCCGAAGCCGTCGCCATTGGTCGGCGATTTCGCTTCCTGAGCACAATGGCTCTGGGCGATCAGCGAGTGACAGGGCGCCGTGAGGATGTCTTCGAGAAAGACCGCTTCACCCAGATAGGCCGCCCACCGGCACATCGTTTCTGTCGCCCTCTAGGCGCGATCCATAAGAGCCGCAGGCTCCTTGGTCGCGTGCGTGCCTCTGTTGTGCGTCCGCTCGTAAAGCTCGCGAACGATTCGGCTGGCGGTAGTTTCAAACAGAAATGGCAAGAAAGCATGAACGAGCGCGGCGCCCGCCGCCATCAACAGGCGCGACGAAAACCAGGCGGCAAAGCCCATGTGGCTGAAATAGGTTTCGCCGACCTTGGCCGGATGAGAGGTGAAAATCCTTGCGACCGACATGCTGGTTCCCCTTCAGCGCTTGAAGTTCCTGATATGAGTATCCTGACATGCTTCGCCGGTTCATCGGTCTCAAAATGTCCTTGTATTTCGGTGATCCATGGGACAGATATCCCACATGGCGCTGGAAATTGACGAAATCGACCGGAAATTGCTCGCCGAGTTGCAACGCGACGGCACGCTGTCCGTCGACCAGTTGTCGGAACGGGTGGCGCTGTCGCGCAATGCCTGCTGGCGCCGGGTGAAGCGGCTGGAGGAGGCCGGTGTCATCACCGGCAGGGTGGCGCTGGTCGATGCCGAAAAGCTCGGGCTTGGCCTTTCCGTCTTCATCCTGATCCGCACGTCCAACCACGATCCGGAGTGGCTGCAGAGATTCCGGGCGGCAGTGACCGGCTTTCCCGAGATCATCGGCGTCTACCGCATGTCCGGCGACCTCGACTACGTTCTGCGCGCCCGCGTCGCCGACGTGAAGGCCTATGACCGGCTCTACCAGCGGCTGATCGCCAAGGTGGCGCTGTCTGATGTTTCCGCCTCTTTCGTGATGGAAGAGATCAAGGAGACGACGGTGGTTCCGATGGAAGTGCGCTAAGATATGTCGATATTCAGGTGATGCCGGCCTGCAAACGACGGGTTTCGACTCGGCCTGACCTGAATCTCAACACACCTCAGGCCATACTGATGCCTGAAAGAAAGCCGTTGATAGGCTTGCGGGCGAGTTGACCGAATCGCCGTTCGCGCCGATAGGATCGATTTTATGCGCGCAGCCCTCCAAAACTCCTCCGTCATCGGTCCGACTGTCGGCTTCGTCAGGTTGCCGCATGCCGAAGGACTACCGCTTCCCGCTTATGAAAGCACCGGTGCTGCCGGCATGGATCTGCGCGCCGCGGTGCCGGACGACCGGCCGCTGCTGATCCTGCCCGGAAAACGCGCTCTGGTGCCGACCGGGCTGATCCTGGAAATTCCCGAAGGCATGGAAGGCCAGGTGCGGCCGCGCTCGGGCCTTGCCTTCAAGCATGGGCTGACCGTCCTCAACACGCCCGGCACCATCGACAGCGACTATCGCGGCGAGGTCAAGGTGCTGCTGATCAATCTCGGCGATGAGGACTTTGCCGTGACGCGCGGCATGCGCATCGCCCAGATCGTTTTTGCCGCGGTGACGCAAGCCGCCGTGGAAGAGCGCAACCTGGCCGGCGGCACGGCGCGCGGCGCGGGCGGGTTCGGATCGACCGGCACCGCCTGATGCCTGAACTGCCTAAACTTGTCATCTTCGACTGCGACGGGATCCTGGTCGATACGGAGAACCTGGCCAATCGGCGCCTTGCCGAATGGCTGACCGCTGCCGGCTATCCGACAAGCTTCGAATATTGCCGCAAGAATTTCTCCGGCCGCAGCATGGCGTCGGTGCAGAAAGAGATCGAAGAAAAGACCAGCGTCAGGCTTGGCGCCGATTTTGTCGATCGCTGGAACGCCGGCCTGCCAGACCTGTTCGCCCACGGCGTCGAAGCAATCCCTTATGTCCGCGAATTCGTCGAGGCCGTGCGGTCAGCCGGGATCGCCTATTGCGTCGCCACCTCGGCCCGGGTGTCGAAGATGCACATCACACTTGGCCAGACCGGGCTGTTGCCGCTGTTCGAACACGCGATGTTTTCCTCGACGATGGTCGCGCGCGGCAAGCCGTTTCCGGACCTGTTCCTGCATGCTGCGAAAACCGTGGGCTTTGCACCTGCCGACTGCATCGTCATCGAGGACAGCGTCGCTGGCACGCAGGCCGGCATCGCGGCCGGCATGCGGGTGTTTTCCTATCACGCCGATCCCTATTCCGACCGCGACGGCCTTATCCAGGCCGGCGGCATCCTGTTCGACGACATGCGCGAACTGGCCGGGCTGGTGCCGATCCACTGAGCTGGCTGACGGACTGGACGGGTTGGGAGGCTGTGCTACGTTCCGCGCGCCCGACAGCCTGAGGCGACCATGCCGACGAACCTGCTTCGCTTCATCCTCGCCGTGATGCTGCTGCCATTGCTGTGGACCGCAGCCGGCGCGCAAGACGCCAGCCTTCCGGAGCTCGGCAGCCCACTGCCCGGCCAAAAAGACATCACCTATCTCGACCTCGCCAGGATGATCATTCCAGACCTCGCCGCCGACAAGAATGGCTTTTACAGGGGCGGGCTGCCGATCGCGATGCGCCATATCGAGGGACCCGACAGCGGCGGCTCGCCGCCCGAAACCTCAGGCTTTTCCAATGCCTCCGTGCTTGCCATCAAGGCGGGAGGCAAGGACCGCCTGACCATGCTGTTCGATCTCGGCGATTCCTCAGACAGCGCAGAAGGCTATGCGGTGCTAGCGCTCTACGACATTACGGGCAAACCAAGGCTGCTCGACGCCGCCAATGTCGCCCTCGACCGCAGCACCTATTTCCGCGAACCCGGCAAGCTCGGCATCGGCGCCAATGATGATATCCTCATGATCGAGAGTTCGCATTCCAATTCCAACCAGAACTATATGATCGTCCCGCTGATTATGGTCGCCAGGGACAAGTTGAAGCTGATCGACATCATCTATTTGTTCGACGAGCACGTGTGTGCCTATAGCCGGACGCAGGACGTTGCCTTTAAAGCCATCGCAGAGGGCCGACGCCATGCGGCGATCAAGGTAACGGTGACCGATGCCACCGTCGTGAACGACGAAAGCTGCGATGACCAGCCGCCCAAACCTGAATCTCACGACATCTCCGTCACCTATCATTGGGACAAGACAACGTCGCACTACGCCAAGGATTCCGACGCGCTGGACAAATTGGCAGGAGAGAACGCCAAACGCTTCTGAACCAATCGCATTCGTTTGCCCGGCCAGATGGAGCAGGATAAAATCCGTTCGGCCACACCGCATATGATGGGGGAACTACCATGGACAAGGGCAAGATCTTTCGCGACCTGCATGCCTCGACCTTCGTCGTGCCCAATCCCTGGGATATCGGCACGACCAAGCTGCTCGGCTCGTTCGGCTTCACGGCGCTGGCGACGACCAGCGCCGGCTTTGCCTTTTCGCGCGGCCTGCCGGACGGCGCGGTGACCTTCGACCAGATGATCCACCATTGCCGCGAAGTGACCGCGGCGACCAGCCTGCCGGTCTCGGCCGACCTCGAGAAAGGCAAGGGCGACAGCGCCGAGCAGGCCGCCGAAACCATCTTCGCGGCGGAAGCTGCCGGCCTTGCCGGCTGCTCGATCGAAGACCACACCGGCGATCCGGACAAGCCGATCTATGATTTTGCGCACGCCGTCGAACGCGTTGCGGCGGCCGTGGAAGCGGCGCGGGCCCTGAAACGCGATTTCGTCTTCACTGCGCGGGCCGAGAATTTCCTCTGGGGCAAGTCCGACCTCGACGACACGATCAAGCGGCTGCAGGCGTTCGAGAAGGCCGGCGCCGACGTACTCTATGCGCCAGGCATCGGCAACGTCGAGATGATCCGCACGCTCTGCTCTGCCGTCAGCAAGCCGGTCAATGTCATGGCGGTACCGGGTTTTACCATCGCCGATCTCGCCATGGCCGGCGTCAAGCGTATCTCGCTCGGGCCGTGGCTGACCAATTTCGCCTACGGCATGCTGGAAACGGCGGCACGCGAAATCCAGCAAGACGGCACCTTGGGCTTCACCCGCGCCGCCATGCCGTTCAGCAAATTGCAGGCCCTCTTCGGCAAATCTTCGGATTAATGGGGCCCGTCGCATGACGCTGACCGTGATCGACATGCATACTGGCGGCGAGCCGCTAAGGATCGTCACCGGCGGCTATCCCGGTATCCCCAAGGGCACGATCCTGGAAAAGCGCGCCTATGTGCGCGACCATCTCGATCATCTCAGGAAAATCCTGATGTTCGAGCCACGCGGCCATTACGACATGTATGGCGCCTTGCTGGTCGAGCCGGACCTGCCCGGCGCCGACCTCGCCGTGCTGTTCATGCACAATGAGGGTTATTCGACGATGTGCGGCCACGCCATCGTCGCGCTCGGCCGCTACGCCATCGATGAAGGGCTGGTGGCGAAACAGGAACCAGTCACGACAGTCAATATCGAGGCGCCGTGCGGGCTGGTCGTCGCCTCGGTCGAGGTCAGGGACGGCAAGGCCGGTGCGGTTTCGTTCGAAAGCGTGCCGGCCTTCCTGTTCGCCGGTGGACAGGCGATCGAATTGGCGGGCCATGGCACGATTGGCTTCGACGTCGCCTATGGCGGCGCCTTCTACGCGCTGGCCGATTGTCACCAATTCGGGCTCGAATTCGGCAGAAGCCGGATGCGCGATTTCGTCGATGCGGCAACGGGGCTGACGGACAGGCTCAAGGCTGAATTTCCGCTGTCGCATCCCGACCACGGCGACCTTGCCTTCCTATACGGTACCATCCTGACCGATGGCCGCGACACATTTTCCGGCGAGGTGACCAAAAACATCTGCGTCTTCGCCGAAGCCGAGGTCGACCGCTCGCCAACCGGTTCCGGCGTCACCGCAAGGCTGGCAGCCATGCATGCCAAGGGCGAGATCGCGATCGGACAGACGCGCACATTCGAGAGCATCGCAGGCTCGCGTTTTTCCGGAGCCGTGGCGCGGACGGCGAAGGCTGGACGGCATGAGGCGATCATCGCCCGCGTCGGCGGCCGCGCCTATTATTCCGGGCGGGCCGAATTCATCGTCGAGGCCGATGACGAGCTCGGACGCGGATTTCTGTTGCGCTGAAGAAAATGCCTAGCCGCGTGAGGGGCGAGCCACTTCCCGCACCGAGATCGCCTTGTGCAGATGCACCATCATGGCGGCGGCGAACAGCGGCGTCAGCAGGTTAAGCAACGGCACGGCGAGGAAAGCCGCGATGAGCAGCCCGGCGAGAAACACCGTGCCGGCATAGTGCCTGCGCAAGGCCCTGGCCTCGTCTTCCCCGCGAAAGCGCATGGCTGCGAATTCGAAGAACTCGCGCCCGAGCAGATAGCCATTGACGATGAAGAAGGCGGCTATGTTGACGCCCGGCACCAAGAGAAGCAGCAGCGCGACGATGTTGCCGAGAATGACGACACCGAGGAATCGCGCCGACAGCACCAGCGAGCGCAGCGCCGGCATGGCGCGGCCGGTCGGATCGCCGGGATAGTCGGTGCGCTCGACCACTTCGGCGATATCGTCGAGGAACAGGCCAGCGACAACAGCCGTCACCGGCGCGATGAGCAACGCCATGCCGAAGGCAAGCGCTATTGCCGCGATGATGCCGCCGAGCCACCCGGCCCAGGACGGCATGCCGGGCAACAGCGTCTGCAGCCACGGCAGCGCCAGCCACTCGACGAGGCTGGTCAGGCCGAACCACAGAGCCACCAGTGCCAGCACGGTCAAGCCCAGCGTCTTGACGAACACGGCCCGAAAGGGAGGCGAAATCAGCTCGAGGGCCGCAGCGCGGGCAGCGTCGAAAATCACCTTGTCACACCCCCGGTTAGCGGACGCCGCCTAGAAGGCGGATGCTTCCGAGATAGGCAGCGCAGGCCATGAGCACAAGCGGGCTGGCGTTTACCGCGCAAACGCCGGCTTTCGAACCGGGATGGTCATGGCAGCGACCCCGGCCACGACAAAACCCATGCCCAGCCATGCCGTCGAACCAAGACTTTCGCCGAGGAAGAGAGCGCCGATGCCGACGCCGATCGGCACGCGCAGATAGGCCTGCGAGGTGGTGCCGACCGAACCCAGCGTGTGGATGAGGCGGAAATAGATAACGAAGGCCAGCGCGGTGGAAAAGACCGACAGGCCGAGCAGGGCCAGGATCGACGCGGTCGATGGCGCCAGCGTCCACGGCTGGTCGAACACCAGACTGAGCGGCACGAGGATGACGGCGCCGCACAGCATGGAACCGGCGGCCGGTAGCACTGGGTCGAGGCCCTTGAAACCGCGGCCGAAAATGGCGGCCCCGGCATAGCAGACCGTCGCGGCGACGATTGCCAATTGCGCCCACAATTCATGACCGAGGCCACTCAGCGCCTGCGTGCCGATAATGAGGCAGATGCCGGCAATGCCGGCGCCCACACCGATCAGTTTGCGCAAGGTGACCGGCTCGTGGCGGGTGATGAGCGCGGTCAAGAGGAAGGTGAAGATCGGCGAGGTCGCGTTGAGGATGGTGGCGAGGCCGGCATCGACCGAGCGTTCGGCCGCGGCGATCAGGGTGAACGGAATAACGCTGTTGAGGCAGGCTTGGAAGGCGAAGCGGCGCCAGCTTGCAGCATCGCCCGGCAAGGCGAGCCCGCGCCAGCGGATGATGGCCAACAGGATGCCGCCAGCGATCAGGGTGCGGGCGGCAATGAAGGTGACCGGCGGGATGGTTTCGACGCCGATCTTGATGAAGGTGTAGGAGGCGCCCCAGAGCACTGCCAGCACGACGAGCAGTACCAGGTCGGTGGTCAGATCGTTTTTTGCAGGCTCGTTCTTCGTCGACATGCTTTTTGTAGACATTGGGGGCTGGCTCGCCTTCGAAGCGGGATCGTCTGATCCAGGCTTATAGGCGGTGCGGCGATGAAATGCTTCGGCCACGGTCGAATTGTCATAGCGCCTCGCGGCTGATGCGCCTTTGCCTGTTCCGCCAAAGTTGCGTGTCACGCCCTAGGCAAACCGGTTTCAAATCGCTAGACCCGCGCCGGGCCGGCGTGGCAAGAAGCCGGCTCGGGTTTTTGGCGGAGATTTTGATGCCGGATTATGACGTGCTTTGCATCGGCAATGCCATTGTCGACATCATCGCCCAGTGCGACGAGGAATTCCTCGAGACCAACGGCATCATCAAGGGCGCGATGAACCTCATCGACACACAACGCGCCGAACTGCTCTACAGCCGCATGGGCCCGGCGATCGAGGCGTCCGGCGGCAGCGCCGGCAACACGGCGGCCGGCGTCGCCAGCTTCGGCGGCCGCGCCGCCTTCTTCGGCAAGGTCTCCAACGATGCGCTGGGCGAAATCTACGCGCACGACATCCATGCACAGGGCGTCGCCTTCGACACCACGCCGCTCAAGGGCGAGCCGCCGACGGCGCGGTCGATGATCTTCGTCACCCCTGACGGCGAGCGTTCGATGAACACCTATCTCGGCGCCTGCGTCGAGCTTGGGCCGGAGGATGTCGAGGCCGATAAGGCTTCTGGCGCCAAGGTCACCTATTTCGAAGGCTATCTGTGGGACCCGCCGCGCGCCAAGGAAGCGATCCGCCAGACGGCGAAGCTGGCGCACGCAGCAGGCCGCGAAGTGTCGATGACGCTGTCGGATTCGTTCTGCGTCGACCGCTACCGCGACGAATTCCTCGAGCTGATGCGTTCGGGCACGGTCGACATCGTCTTTGCCAACAGCCACGAGATCAAATCGCTCTACCAGACATCCTCGTTCGACGAGGCACTGGCGCAGATCCGCAAGGATTGCCGGATCGCCGCCGTGACCCGCTCGGAAAAAGGCTCCGTGATCGTGCGCGGCGACGAGACGGTGGTGATCAAGGCGACCGCCATCAAGGAACTGGTCGACACGACGGGCGCCGGCGATCTCTATGCCGCCGGCTTCCTGCATGGCTACACGCAAGGCCGCGACCTGCAGACCTGCGGCGACCTTGGCTCACTGGCGGCCGGATTGGTGATCCAGCAGATCGGCCCCAGGCCCCGGCAGAATCTGCGCCGCGAGGCTGAGCAGGCGGGATTGCTGTAGGGGTCCCGGCGCTTTTAACCTCTCCCCTTGTGGGAGAGGTCGGATTGCCCCGATTTGTCCTTTACAAATCGGATGGCAATCCGGGTGAGGGGTAGCTTGGCGCCAAGCTGGAACACCCCTCAACCGTCTTGGCGCTACGCGCCAATCCACCTTCTCCCACAAGGGGAGAAGGAAATGCCGTCGCGCGGCTGTCACACATGACACCTACACGCAATCTGGGCGCCCGCGACTGACATTTCGGTGCGCCCTCAGTCAGTTGGGGTGTCAAGAAATGCTGGACAGCATGCTGTCGGGCGGCCGGACCGGTTGCCGCCGCGATTTCCGTTTTCCGCACTAGAAGTTCAACAATCGGCCGCAGCTGAGGGGGAGCGCGCGGCCAGAAGACAGATGCATGAACAGATTTCAAATCCAGGGCCTCAAGCAGGACGACTTCGCGGAGATGGTCGCGGAAGACGTCGAACGTGCACTTGCCCACTATGACGAGGCCATCAACAAGCCCACCATGGTCTCGGTCGGCAAGATCGCCGGCAGCATAGCGTCCGCCGTCACCTTGCTGTCACCGAAGCACCAGCGCGCCATCGACGCCATCCATGCCGACCTGCCCGGCCTGGCCTCGAAATTCGTGCGCGCGCTGGCGGCGGAAGCCGCGCGCCGCAGCGAAGCCGGTATTGCCGGCGTGACAAATCCGCCGACGACCCCGTTGGCCGATGTCGAGCCTCCTTCGCTGCCAAAGTCCGACGATCTCGAATCGATGCTGATCGAGGACTGGGCCGGCCGCGTCGCCGGCTCGACCTATCTGGAAGAGCATCTGCGCATCGCCCGCTCGACCCTGCACCGCTGGCAGCGGCGGGGTGAGGTCATCGCCTTGCGCAAGGGCGGCCGCAAACATGTCTTCCCGCTGGCGCAGTTCGTCGACGGCCGGCCGGTTGCAGGCATTCGCGACGTGCTATCCCTGATCACCAATCCGAGGCTCGCATGGCTGTGGCTGACGCGGCCCTCGGCGCAGCTCGACGGCCGCGTCCCGATCGACTTGCTGCGGCAGGATCAGGTGGACGAGGTCGTCGAGGCCGCGCGCGTATTCGCGCCGGGCTGAAGGCGGCGCGGACTCACCGCTGAGGCCAGCCCCTCAAGTCCCCGCCGTGTACGCCGCGATCGCCGCCATGTTGACGATATCGCTGTCCTTGGCATTCAGCGACACGATCTGAACCGGCTTGTTCAGGCCGACCAGCAGCGGCCCGATCACCGTCGAGCCGCCGAGTTCCTGCAGCATCTTGGTCGAAATCGAGGCCGAGTGGAACGCCGGCATGATCAGCACATTGGCCGGGCCGGTCAGGCGGATGAACGGGTATTGCGCCATGGCGCGGGCGTTGAGGGCGACGTCGGCGGCCATTTCGCCGTCATATTCGAAATCGACGCGGCGCTTGTCGAGGATGCGCACGGCTTCCTGGACGCGCTCGGAACGCTCGCCCTGCGGATGGCCGAAGGTGGAATAGGCGAGCATGGCAAGCCTCGGCTCATAACCCATGCGGCGGGCAAAGCCTGCGGCCTCCTCGGCGATGTCGGCGATCTGCTCGGCGTTCGGCATATCGTGCACGGCGGTGTCGGCGACCAGCACGGTCTTGCCCCGCGCCAGCACGATCGAGACGCCGATGACGCGGTGGCCGGGCTTGGCATCGATGACGCGGCGGATGTCGTCGAGCGCTGTCGAATAGTTGCGGGTGACGCCGGTGACGATGCCGTCGGCGTCGCCCAGCGCCACCATGCAGGCGGCAAAGTGGTTGCGATCGTTGTTGATCAGCCGCTGGCAGTCGCGAAACAGGAAGCCTTTGCGCTGCATGCGCTCGTAGAGGTAGTCGGTGTAGATGCCGTTGCGGCGCGACAGCCTTGCATTGATGATCTCGATGCCTTGTTTGTTGAGATCGATGCCGGCGTGCCTGGCGTTTTCCTTGATGACGTCGTCGCGGCCGAGCAGGATGGCGGTGCCGAGCTTCTGGTTCACATAGGAGACGGCGGCGCGCATGACCTGTTCCTCCTCGCCCTCGGCGAAGACGATGCGCTTGGGCTGGCGGCGCACGCGGTCGTAGATGCGCTGCAGGGTCGAGGCGATCGGGTCGCGGCGGGCCGACAGTTCCTGCGCGTAACGGTCGAGGTCAAGGATCGGCTTGCGGGCGACGCCTGAATCCATCGCCGCCTTGGCGACCGCAATCGGAATGGCCGAGATCAGGCGCGGGTCGAACGGCACCGGGATGATGTAGTTGGGGCCGAATTTCGGCCGATTACCCTGATAGGCGGCGGCGACGTCGTCGGGCACGTCCTGGCGCGCCAGTGCCGCCAGCGCCTGGGCGGCGGCGATCTTCATGTCGTCATTGATGGTGGTTGCCCTGACATCCAGCGCGCCGCGGAAGATATAGGGGAAGCCGAGCACGTTGTTGACCTGATTGGGGTAATCGGAACGCCCTGTGGCCATGATGGCGTCTGTGCGGATTTCGGCGACCTCCTCCGGCGTGATTTCCGGGTCGGGATTGGCCATGGCGAAGATGATCGGGTTCTTGGCCATCGACTGCACCATGGCGGTGGTCAGCGCGCCCTTGGCGGAGAGGCCGAGGAAGACGTCGGCGCCGTCGAGCGCCTCGGCGGGGCTGCGCGCCTCGGTCTTGACCGCATGCGCCGATTTCCACTGGTTCATGCCTTCGGTGCGGCCCTGGAAAACCACGCCCTTGGTGTCGCACAGGATGATGTTTTCGGGCGAAAAGCCCATCGCCTTCATCAGCTCGATGCAGGCGATGCCGGCGGCGCCGGCGCCGTTGCAGACCATTTTCGTGGTCTTCATGTCGCGACCGGTGATCTCCAGCGCGTTGATCAGGCCGGCGGCGGAGATGATCGCAGTGCCGTGCTGGTCGTCATGGAAGACCGGAATGTCCATCAATTCGCGCAGCCGCTGCTCGATGATGAAGCATTCCGGCGCCTTGATGTCCTCGAGATTGATGCCGCCGAAGGAGGGCCCGAGGAAACGCACGCAGTTGATGAACTCGTCGGCGTCCTCGGTGTCGACCTCGAGGTCGATGGAATCGACATCGGCGAAGCGCTTGAACAGCACCGCCTTGCCCTCCATCACCGGCTTGGAGGCGAGAGCACCGAGATTGCCGAGACCGAGAATGGCGGTGCCATTGGAGATGACGGCGACCATATTGCCGCGCGTCGTGTAGTCGAAGGCGCGCGAGGGGTCTTCGGCGATGGCCAGAACCGGAACCGCGACACCAGGCGAATAGGCGAGGCTGAGGTCGCGCTGCGTTGCCATGGGCTTGGTGGCGACGACCTCCAGCTTGCCCGGCCGACCCATGGCGTGGAATTCGAGCGCTTCCTGCGCACTGACGGACGGACCGCTGTTCTCGGTTTTCCTGGCCATGATGTTCTTGATTTCCTCACCGGTGCAGCACCTCGTTGAAGCGGGTGCTTTGTGTCGGACCGAATTAAGACCACGCGCCGCCGCGTGTAAACCGCCAGCGTGCGGAATCGCGGTTGGTACGCGCGATTGCGGGCATCCTGCCGTCCCGGTCGTCCCCTGTTTTTCGAAGCCCCGGCATTAAACCGCGCGATCACATCTGCTAGCGTGCGGCGCATGAACATGCACAGCCCGAACGAGCCAGACGCCCCCGAGGCGATGACGCCGGTGCCGACCGCCCACGCCGGCGCCACGCCGATGATCGAGCAATTTATCGAGATCAAGGCGGCAAACCCGGATTCGCTGCTGTTCTATCGCATGGGCGATTTCTACGAACTGTTCTTCGACGATGCCGAGAAGGCAAGCCGGGCGCTGGGCATCGTCTTGACCAAGCGCGGCAAGTATCAAGGGCTCGACATTCCGATGTGCGGTGTGCCGGTGCATGCTGCTGACGACTATCTGCAGAAGCTGATCGGCCAGGGTTTCCGCGTTGCCGTCTGCGAACAGATCGAGGATCCGGCCGAGGCGAAGAAACGCGGCGGCAAATCGGTGGTGCGCCGCGATGTGGTGCGGCTGGTGACACCAGGCACCATCACCGAGGACAAATTGCTGGCGCCGTCGGAATCGAGCTTCCTGATGGCGCTGGGGCGGGTGAAAGGCGGAGCGGACCACTCCTTTGCGCTGGCCTGGATCGACATCTCGACCGGCGCCTTCCGCGTCACCGACACCACCGCCGACCGGCTTTTGGCTGACATCTTCCGTGTCGATCCGCGTGAGTTGATCGTTGCCGAGCCAGTGTTCCACGATCCGGAGCTGAAGCCGGTGTTCGACGTGCTCGGCCGCGTCGCCAGCCCGCAACCACCGTCACTGTTCGATTCGGCGTCGGCGACAGGGCGCATCGCCCGCTTCTTCGATGTGGCGACGCCGGACAGTTTTGGCGCCTTTTCGCGCGCCGAACTGTCGGCGATCTCGGGCGCCATTGCCTATGTCGAGAAGACGCAGAAAGCGGAGCGCCCGCCGCTGTCGCGGCCCGAACGCGAGGAGCAGGGTTCGACCCTGTTCATCGATCCGGCGACACGCGGCAATCTGGAACTGCTGCGCACGCTGTCGGGCAGCCGCGAAGGCTCGCTGTTCAAGGCGATCGACCGCACGGTGACCGGCGGCGGCGCAAGGCTGCTCGCCGACCGGCTGATGGCGCCGCTGACCGACCCGGCGGCGATCGGCGCCAGGCTGGACTCAGTGTCGTTCTTCCGTTCCGAAACGCGACTTTGCCAGGCGGTGCGGTCGAGCCTGAAGAGCGTTGCCGACATGCCCCGCGCGCTGTCCAGGCTGGCGCTCAACCGGGGTGGGCCGCGCGACCTCGGCGCGCTGCGCGCCGGCTTCGAGGCTGCAGGCGCGATCGCCGAAATCTTTGCCGCCACCGCCCTGCCCCCGGAACTTGCGGCGGCATTGGCCGCCATCCATGCACTGCCCCAAGCGCTTTCGCAGCATCTGATGCAGGCACTTGGCGACGAACTGCCGCTGCTCAAGCGCGACGGCGGCTTCGTTCGTGGCGGCTACCATGCCGATCTCGACGAGATGCGGGCGCTGCGCGACGAATCGCGAAAGGTGATCGCCGGGCTGGAACGCTCGCTGATCGACGAGACCGGCATCCGCTCGCTGAAAATCCGGCACAACAATGTGCTCGGCTACTATATCGAGGTGACCGCCAACCACCATGCTGTGATGACCGGCAGCGATGGCGCCAAGGCGCGCTTCATCCACCGCCAGACCATGGCCAACGCCATGCGCTTTACCACGACCGAGCTTGCCGAGCTCGAGACCAAGATCGCCAATGCCGCCGACCGGGCGCTCAACATCGAACTGGCCGCCTTCGAGGCGCTGACGACGGAAGCGGTCGGCGAAGCGGAGAAGATCCGTGCCGGCGCCGATGCGCTGGCCGTGCTCGATGTCTCCGCGGCGCTCGCGCTTCTGTCGGAAAGCGAAGCCTGGTGCCGGCCGGTGGTGGATTCGAGCCTTGCCTTCGAGATTACGGGCGGGCGGCATCCGGTGGTCGAACAGGCCTTGCGCCGCTCCGGCGAAGGCCCGTTCGTCGCCAATGATTGCGACCTGTCGCCGGAGGGAGCTGCCCGGAACGGCGCGATCTGGCTTTTGACCGGCCCGAACATGGGCGGTAAATCGACATTCCTGCGGCAAAACGCGCTGATCGCCATCCTGGCCCAGACCGGCTCGTTCGTGCCGGCGACATCGGCCCATATCGGCGTCGTCGACCGGCTGTTCTCGCGTGTCGGCGCCTCGGACGATCTGGCGCGCGGCCGCTCGACCTTCATGGTCGAGATGGTCGAGACGGCAGCGATCCTCAACCAGGCCGGCGAGCGCGCACTGGTGATCCTCGACGAGATCGGCCGCGGCACCGCCACTTTCGATGGCCTGTCGATCGCCTGGGCCGCGGTTGAATATCTGCATGAGAAGAACCGCTGCCGGGCAATCTTCGCCACCCATTTCCACGAAATGACCTCGCTGGCCGGCAAGCTGGCGCGTCTCTCCAACGTCACCATGCGGGTCAAGGAATGGGAAAACGACGTCGTCTTCCTGCACGAGGTCGGCAAGGGTGCCGCCGACCGCTCCTACGGCGTGCAGGTGGCGCGGCTGGCCGGCCTGCCGGAAGCGGTGGTCGACCGGGCCAAGGAAGTGCTGCACCAACTGGAAGAGGGCGAAGTTTCGGGCAAGACCAACCGGCTGGTCGACGATCTTCCATTGTTTTCGGTGGCGGTGAAGCGAGAAGCGCCGAAGCCGATCAAGAGCGACGCGCTGGGCGCGGCACTCGGCGACATCAACCCGGACGAAATGACGCCACGCGAGGCGCTGGAAGCGCTCTACCGGCTGAAGGGGTTGGCGGGGACATAGTCAGATCATCTCCAACCCGCGCTTGCGCGCTGGTGGCGGGAAGGCGCGGTCGAGATCGGCGATGTCCTGCGGCGCAAGCTTGATGTCGAGCGCAGCGACATTCTGGCGGACATGCTCCTCGCTGCTGGCCTTCGGGATGGCGATGACGCCCTCCTGATGCATCACCCAGGCCAGGGCGATTTGCGCTGGGGTCGCATTGTGGCGGACGGCGATGGCTTCGAGCCTGGCATTGCGCGCCAACGCACCCTGCTCGACCGGAGAATAGGCCATCAAGGGGATGCCGCGCTGCCGGCTCCAGGGCGCCAGATCGAATTCGAGGCCACGCCGGACCAAATTGTAGAGCACCTGGTTGGTCTGGACATTGCCGCCATCGGGCAGGCCGATCAGCTCTTCCATCTCGTCGGTGTCGAAATTGCTGACGCCCCAGTGGCGGATCTTGCCGGCCTTTTTCAGGGCCTCGAAGGCCGCGACGGTTTCCGTCAATGGCACGCTGCCGGGCCAATGCAAGAGATAGAGATCGATGCGGTCGGTGCGCAGGCGTTTCAGGCTGTTTTCGCAGGCCCGCTGCACGCCCGCGCGCGAGGCGTTCGACGGTAGCACTTTCGAGACCAGGAAGGTCTCGTCGCGGCGCCCGGCAATGGCTTCGGCCACCACCTCCTCGGCACCGCCGCTGGCATACATTTCGGCGGTGTCGATCAACGTGATGCCGAGGTCGAGGCCGAGCTTGAGGGCATTCACCTCATCGGCGCGGCGACGGGAATCTTCGCCCATCTTCCATGTGCCCTGGCCAAGCACCTGAACGGCTTCGCCGAAGGGCAGTTTGGTGGTTCTGATGGTCGGTGGCATGGCGGGCTCCAGTTGGGGCCGGATCGCATCACAGGCTGGGCGATAAATCCAGAGGCGTTCTCGCCGCGCTGGCGATGGCCGAAGACTTACTTCACCGGATGGGCGGCGAGCCAGGCCTGCATCTGCTTGATCTCTGCTTCCTGCGCGGCGATGACGCCTTCGGCCAGCTTGCGGATTTCCGGGTCCTTGCCATTGGCAAGTTCAACCTTGGCCATGTCGATCGCGCCCTGATGGTGCGGGATCATGCCTCTGACGAAATCGACGTCGGCATTGCCGGTATAGTCGGACGCCATCATGTCGGCATGCATCTTGTCCATCGCCGCCTTGTAGCCTTCCGTCGAAGGACTGGTCGCGTCCGTCGCCATAGCGCCCATGTCGTGTTTCATCTCTTCGCTCTGCGCCGGAACGCTTTCGAGGAAGACGGCAACCAGCATTCCGGCCGCCATCAGCAGCAGCACGAGTTTTTTGGCGAAGGTCATACATGGTCTCCTGTGGATGGGTTTCGTATTTGGGGGCTTGGATCAGAGTTTCAATGTTCTCAGCCGCAATGCGTTTGCGATCACCGACACCGAGGACAGGCTCATCGCCGCCGCTGCCAGCATCGGCGACAGAAGCGTGCCAGTGAGCGGATAGAGCACGCCGGCGGCGACCGGCACGCCAAGCACGTTGTAGAGGAAGGCAAAGAACAGGTTCTGACGGATGTTGCGGATCGTCGCCTGAGCCAGCGTGCGCGCCCGCACGATGCCGTTGAGGTCGCCTTTGACCAAGGTGATGCCGGCGCTTTCGACGGCGACATCGGCGCCGGTGCCCATGGCGATGCCGACATCGGCGGCGGCAAGGGCCGGTGCATCGTTGACGCCGTCGCCGGCCATGGCAACGCCGGTGCCTTTTGCGCGCAGTTCCTCGACAAGGGCTGCCTTCTGTTCCGGCAGCAGGTCGGCGCGGACCTCGTCGATGCCGAGGCTTCTGGCGATCGCGTTGGCCGTGCGTTCATTGTCGCCGGTCGCCATGACGATCCGCAAGCCGCTTTCATGCAGCGCCTTGATCGCCTCGGCCGTCGTTATCTTGATAGGGTCGGCGACGGCGACGATGCCGGCCAGTTTTTTGTCGACAGCGACGAACATCGCCGTCTTGCCTTCGAGTTGCAACGCCTCGGCCTTGGCCGAGATGGATGCGATGTCGACGCCAAGGTCGGCCATCATCGCGGCGTTCCCGAGCGCGACCGTCTTTCCCGAGACCGAACCGGACACACCCTTCCCGGTGACCGCCTCGAAGCCGCTGGCCTCTGCAACGGTCACGCCGCGCGTAGCGGCGCCGTCGACGATGGCTTCAGCCAGCGGATGCTCCGAGCCTTTCTCCAGGCCCGCGGCAAGCGCCAGCAATTCGTCTTCGGAAAAGCCGTTTGCCGTGACGACATCGGTCAGCTTCGGCCGGCCTTCGGTCAGCGTCCCCGTCTTGTCGACGATCAGCGTGTCGACGGAAGCGAAGCGTTCGAGTGCTGCGGCTTCCTTGATCAGCACGCCGGCATGCGCCCCGCGCCCGGTGGCGGTCATGATCGACATTGGCGTCGCGAGGCCGAGCGCACAGGGACAAGCGATGATCAGCACCGACACCGCCGAGACGATGGCAAAGATCAGGCTGGGCTCGGGTCCAAACACGGCCCAGGCGATGAAGGCGACAATCGCGACAAGGACGACGGCCGGGACAAAGTAGAAAGAAACGCGATCAGCCAACCCTTGGATCGGGGCGCGCGAGCGCTGCGCCTTGGCGACGAGCTCGACGATGCGCGCCAGCGTCGTCTCGGCGCCGACCTTCTCAGCGCGCATGATCAGCGCACCATTCTTGTTGAGCGTGCCGCCGGTCAGCGCATCGCCCTCGACCTTCTCGACCGGCAACGGCTCGCCCGTGATCATCGATTCGTCGAGCGAGGACCGTCCTTCCAGCACCGTGCCATCGACCGGCACGGCGTCACCGGGGCGTATGCGCAGGCGATCGCCGGCCTTGACGGCGGCGAGGGGCACGTCGTTTTCGGAACCATCGGCGGCGATCAGCCGCGCTGTCTTCGGTGCGAGATCGAGCAAGGCGCGGATCGCCGAACCGGTCTTTTCACGCGCGCGCAGCTCCAGCACCTGGCCAAGGAAGACCAGCGCGACGATGACGGCGGCAGCCTCGAAATAAACCGGCACCGCACCGCCATGGCCGCGGAACTGATGCGGAAAGATATCCGGAAACAGCGTGGCGACGACGCTGTAGAGATAGGCAGCGCCGACGCCGAGCGAGATCAGCGTCCACATGTTGGGGCTGCGGTTGACGAGCGAATCCCAGCCGCGGTGGAAGAAAGGCAGTGCCGCCCACAACACGACGGGGCTGGCCAATGCCAGCTCAAGCCAGACCTTCGTCCGCTCGTCGAAAAAAGCCTGAAAAGTCAGGCCAAGCATCGGCGCCATGGCGACGACCAGCAAAGGGACGGATAGAGCGGCACTGACCCAGAATCGCCTGGTGAAATCGACCAGTTCCGGATTGGGACCCTCGTCACCCGTTGGTACGCCCATCGGCTCCAGCGCCATGCCGCATTTCGGGCAGGATCCGGGCTTGTCACGGACGATCTCCGGGTGCATCGGGCAGGTGTATTGCGTGCCCTTGGGCATCGGCTGCGGTGCTGGCCTGCCGCCCAGATATTTTTGCGGCTCCGCCTCGAATTTCGCCTGGCAAGCGGCCGAGCAGAAATAGAAGCCCTGGCCTTCGTGGCGGGCAAAATGACTGGCTGTCGCGCGGTCGACGCTCATGCCGCAGACCGGATCGGTGGCGGTCAGGAATTTTTCCGGTTCGGCGACGAATTTCGTGCGGCAGCCCTGGCTGCAGAAATGATAGAGATGGCCATCATGCTCGGCCGTCGGCTTGCCAGCCGCCGGATCGACAGTCATGCCGCAGACCGGGTCGCGGACGACGCTCTTCGTGGTGGGCACGGCGCCTTTTGTCGAGCAGCAGCTACCGTGCGCGTGATGATCGTGATCTGAATGCGTCATTCGAAAATGCCTTGATGGATCGGTGTGTGACGTGGAGATAGGGCTTCCAGTAACTGGAAGGTCAAGGGCTGTTTCGACTTTTCTTCTCCGGTCCACGGCGCGTCCATCCACCCCAGAAAAAGTCTCACGCGGCAACACCAGGCCTGCTAGAAAGCGCGAGCGTCGCGGGGGTGGGGATTTTCTTCGGCAATGAAGCGTCTGGTCATCAATCTCGATCGGTCTCCCGATCGCCTTGCCCGTGTGACGGCGGAGTTTGCCCGCATCGGCGTTGCATTCGAACGCGTTCAGGCCATAGACGCACGCGACCGGCCGGAGCTGGACCAGCTGCCGCAAAATGTCGGATATCGGAACAGGCTGCCATTGACTGACGGCGAGATCGCCTGCCTGCTCAGTCACCGGGCCTGCTGGGCTGTCATCGCGCAAGGCGACGCCCGCTACGGGGCGATTTTCGAGGACGACATCGTCTTTGCCGCAAAAGCCGGCGCATTGCTTCGCGACAGCGACTGGATCCCAGCCGATGCCGAAGTCGTCAAGCTCGAAAGCTACTTCTGTAAGACCGTGATCCGACGCAAGCGCATTGCCATCGGTCACGGCTTTTCCACATCCAAACTCGACGCCGGACATATAGGAACCGCCGGCTACATCATCTCCAGGCAAACCGCGCTCGACCTGATCAAGGCCACCGAGGAGATCGGCATCGCTGTCGACGACCTTGTCTTCAACCCCGAGTTTTCGGTTTTGCGAGGCGAGACGATCTACCAGCTTGTTCCTGCGCTCTGCGCGCAAGATCAGTTCCTTGGTGACAGGGCGCTCCATTTGCCAAGCCTGCTCAGAGAAAAGCGGGATATCCAGTGCGCCGCATCTGCCGGGACCGGGAAACGCAGAAAGACAGCCATAGCGAGGGTCAAAGCCGAGGCTCGGCGAATAGGCAAGCGCATTGTCGATTTCGGTCGACTGAAGCGGAGAATGGTCATTCCATTTACTTATCCGAGCCAAAACTCAGCCGGGTCTTGAACCGGCTTCAACGCCCCATACCCAGCGCCGCCAAAACGCGCTATAGACGCCGCCGAAACGGCAAGGCCGACTGGATATATGGCAAGAATCTCCCTGAAGCTCGACGAATTGATCGACGGCGAAGCCTTGCGCCTCGAGATGACCGCGCTGACCGCGGCCACGGCGGGCGACGGCTCAGGGCAGGCTGCGCGCAATGGTGTGCTCCAGCTGCTCAAGGGACGACTGGCGGACGGGCGCGCCATTGCCGAACGCATGCTGAGGGACGATGGCGGCGGCAGCGCCTGCGCGGCGCGGCTGTCGCATCTCATGGACGAGATCATCCGGGCGCTTTACGATTTCGCCGTCACCCATGTCTACCGGGTCAAGAACCCGTCCTCCGCGGAGCGCATGGCCGTCGTCGCTGTCGGCGGCTACGGCCGTGGAACGCTGGCGCCGGGGTCCGACATCGACCTGTTGTTCCTGCTGCCTTACAAGCAGACGCCGTGGGGCGAACAGACAGTCGAATACATGCTCTACATGCTGTGGGACCTGGGGCTGAAGGTCGGCCACGCCACGCGCAATATCGACGAATGCCTGCGCCTGTCGCGCACCGATGTCACCATCCGCACCTCGATCCTCGAAGCACGTTTCCTGTGGGGCGAGGAAAAGCTCTATGATGAACTGATGCTGCGCTTCGACCATGAGGTGGTGCGCACGACCGGCCCCGAATATGTCCAGGCCAAGCTTGCCGAACGCGATGACCGCCATGCCAAGGCCGGCGAAAGCCGCTATCTGGTCGAGCCCAACGTCAAGGACGGCAAGGGTGGCCTGCGCGATCTGCAGACGCTGTTCTGGATCGGCAAATATTTCTACCGGGTGCGCACCGGCGAGGAACTGGTCGATAAAGGCGTCTTCACCGAGGGCGAGTACCGCGAGTTCCAGAAGGCCGAGGATTTCCTGTGGGCGGTACGCTGTCACATGCATTTCCTCACCGGCAAGGCCGAGGAGCGGCTGCATTTCGACATCCAGCGCGAGATCGCCGAACGGCTCGGCTACACCACGCACCCCGGCCTGTCGGCGGTCGAGCGCTTCATGAAGCACTACTTCCTCGTTGCCAAGGACGTCGGCGACCTGACCCGCATCTTCTGTGCCGCGCTCGAGGAGGAGCAGGCCAAGCACGTGCCGGGCTTCAACCGCATCTTCCTGACTTTCTCGCGGCGCAAGCGCAAGCTGGCCGGCACGTCGGACTTCATTGTCGACAACCACCGCATCAACATCGCCGACGACCAGGTGTTCGAGCGCGATCCGGTCAATCTGCTCAGGCTGTTCTGGTTCGCCGACAAGCACGGTCTGGAATTCCACCCCGATGCGCTGAAGCTGCTGACCCGTTCGCTCGGCCTGGTCAACAAGTCGCTGCGGCGCGACGAGGAGGCCAACCGGCTGTTCCTCGACATATTGACCTCGGATCGCAATGCCGAACTCAATCTGCGCCGCATGAACGAGGCCGGGCTGCTCGGCAGGCTGATCCCGGATTTCGGCAAGATCGTCGCCATGATGCAGTTCTCGATGTACCACCACTACACGGTGGACGAGCATCTGATCCGCTGCATCGGCGTGCTGGCCGAGATCGAACGCGGCGACGGCGAAAAGGTCCATCCCCTGTCGCACACGCTGATGCCGGGGCTGAAGAAGAGCCGCGAGGCGCTCTATGTCGCCGTACTGCTGCACGACATCGCCAAGGGCAGGCCGGAGGACCATTCCGAGGCGGGGGCCAGGATCGCACGCCGCATCTGTCCGCATATGGGGCTGTCGCCTGCCGATACCGAGACCGTTGCCTGGCTGGTCGAGAACCATCTCGTGATGTCGATGACAGCCCAGACCCGCGACCTCAACGACCGCAAGACCATCGAGGATTTCGCCGCGATCGTGCAGTCGGTCGAGCGGCTGAAGCTGCTTTTGATCCTCACCGTCTGCGACATCAGGGGCGTCGGACCGGGTGTCTGGAACGGCTGGAAGGGCCAGTTGCTGCGCACGCTCTACTACGAGACCGAATTGCTGTTGACCGGCGGGTTTTCGGAAGTGTCGCGCGCGCAACGCACGGCGGCGGCGCGCGAGCGTCTGGCCGAGGCGCTTGCCGACTGGCCGGACAAGGCCCGCAAGCGCTATGTCGGCCAGCACTACGAGAATTACCTTTTGACCGTCGATCTCGCAGACCAGCTGCGCCATGCCGAATTCATTCGTGAAGCTGACGCGTCAGGCAACAAGCTTGCCACCATGGTCAAGACCCACCAGTTCGAGGCGGTGACCGAAATCACCGTGCTGGCGCAGGACCACCCCCGCCTGCTCTCGGTCATCGCCGGGGCGTGCGCCGGGGCCGGCGGCAACATTGTCGACGCGCAGATCTTCACGACGTCGGACGGCCGTGCGCTCGACACGATCCTGATCAGCAGAGAATTCGACCGCGACGAGGACGAGCGCCGGCGTGCCGAGCGTGTCGGCCGGCTGATCGAGGACGTGCTGTCGGGCAAGAGCTGGCTGCCGGAAATGATCGAGAAGCGCACCAAGCCGCGGCGCGGCTCCAAGGTGTTCAAGATCCCGCCGCGTGCCGAAATCCGCAACACGCTGTCGAATCGTTTTTCGGTCATCGAGGTCGAGGGCCTCGACCGGCCTGGGCTGCTGTCGGAGATCACCGGAACGCTTTCCGACCTGTCGCTTGACATCGCATCGGCCCACATCACCACCTTCGGCGAAAAGGTCATCGACACTTTCTATGTCACCGATCTCACTGGCCAGAAGATAGATAGCCCGGCCCGCATCGCCACCATCCGCAATCGGCTGATGGCAACGCTCGAAGGCATCGTGCCCGAACGCGGCGGCAAGTCCAGGGCGGCGGCCGAGTGACAACGACCATCACTTTGTCCCAATTCCGCAGGCAGTTCCCAAAAGCATGAGCCTCGTCAAGAAATTCGCAACGGTCGCTTCCGGCACGCTGATGAGCCGCGCGCTCGGTTTCGGCCGCGAGATGCTGATGGCCGCCGCACTCGGCACCGGACCGGTCGCCGATGCCTTCAACGCCGCCTTCCAGTTTCCCAACACCTTTCGCCGGCTGTTTGCCGAGGGTGCCTTCAACGCCGCCTTCGTGCCGCTGTTCGCCAAGGAGATCGAGACCCACGGCACCGAAGGCGCCAAGCGCTTTTCCGAGGAAGTGTTCGGCGTGCTGTTCACGGCGCTGCTGGCGCTGACCATCATCATGGAACTGTCGATGCCGCTGATCGTGCGCTATCTGGTGGCGCCGGGTTTTGCCGGCACGCCGGGGAAGTTCGACACCACGGTGACGCTGGCGACGATCATGTTCCCTTATCTGATCTGCATGTCGCTGGGCGCGATGATGGCGGGGATGCTGAATTCGCTGCGCCGCTATTTCGCCGCCGCCGTAGCGCCGGTGTTCCTCAACATCATCCTGATCGGCGTGCTCGCCTATGCCTGGTACAAGGGCTCGGATGCCCTCACAGTCGGCTACGGGCTGTCCTGGGGCGTGCTTGCCGCCGGACTGGTGCAGCTGGCGATCGTCTGGGTGGCAGTGCGCCATGCCGGCATCTCGATCGGCTTTCGCCGTCCCAAAATGACGCCTGCGGTCAAGCGGCTGCTGATCCTGGCGCTGCCGGCGGCCATCACCGGCGGCATCACCCAGATCAACCAATTGATCGGCACGGCGATCGCCTCGGCGCAGAACAGCGCGGTGTCCTCGCTCGCCTATGCCGACCGCATCTACCAGTTGCCGCTCGGCGTGGTCGGTGTCGCGGTCGCCATCGTGCTGTTGCCCGAACTGTCGCGCGCGCTGAAGTCGGGCAATCTGATCGAGGCGGCCAATCTGCAAAACCGCTCGGTCGAGTTCACACTGTTCCTGACGCTGCCGGCAGCCGCCGCACTCTGGGTGATGTCGGAGCCGATCGTACGGCTGGTCTATGAGCGCGGCGCGTTCGCTGCCAACGGCTCGACGCCGACGGTGGCGGCGATCCTGGCGATCTTCGGCCTCGGCCTCCCGGCCTTCGTGCTGATCAAGGCATTCACGCCGGGCTATTTCGCCCGAGAGGACACGCGTACTCCGATGATCTTTGCCGCCATCTCGGTGGCGGTGAACGTCACCACGGCGCTGACGCTGTTTCCACGGATGGGCGCGCCCGGCATCGCGGTGGCCTCGGCCGTCGCCGGCTGGGTCAACGCGGTGATGCTGCTCGGCGTCCTGATCCGTCGCGGCCACTGGGGCCGCGACGTGCCGCTGATGAAGCGCATTCCACGTCTGGTGCTGTCGGCTATCGTGATGGGGGCAGCGCTCTATTTTGCCGAGCATTGGTTCGCCGTCAGGCTCGGGCCCGGCTCGCCGCTGGTGGTCAAGGCGACGACGCTGCTGTCGCTGGTCGCGGGTGGGGCGCTGCTGTACTTCATCACGGCGTTTGCCACCGGCGGCGCCGATTTCGGCATGATCCGTCGCAACGTCAAGCGGGGATCTGGCAAGTCGGCGCCACCGATCGCAAAGACCGAACTGGACGAGTAGCGCCCGACACGCTCGCAGCGCCGTCTTGATCGCAGCGCCGTCTTCGTCCATAAGCGCGCCGTCGCAAGACTTTCGCCGCGCGCGGTTTCCAGCCGCGTGATTGGCTCCGAAAAGTCTGCAACTTTTCGGAATCACGCTTATACGGCCCTCCACAAGCCATGAGGACAATCATGACCGCCTTCAAGCCACTCGTCTTTTCCGGTGTCCAGCCGACCGGCAATCTGCACCTCGGCAATTATCTCGGCGCCATCAAGAAATTCGTTGCCCTGCAGGACACCTCCGATTGCATCTATTGCGTCGTCGACCTGCATTCGCTGACAGCCCAACTCGTCTATGAAGACCTGGCCGACCAGACGCGGTCGATCACCGCTGCGTTCCTGGCCTCCGGCATCGATCCGAAGAAGCACATCGTCTTCAACCAGTCACGGGTCATGCAGCACGCCGAGCTTGCCTGGATCTTCAATTGCGTGGCGCGCATCGGCTGGATGAACCGCATGACGCAGTTCAAGGACAAAGCCGGCAAGGACCGCGAGAATGCCTCGCTCGGCCTGCTCGCCTATCCCTCGCTGATGGCTGCCGACATCCTGCTCTACCGTGCCACCCACGTCCCTGTCGGTGAGGACCAGAAACAACATCTGGAGCTCACCCGCGACATTGCGCAGAAATTCAACAACGACTTCTCCGACCGTATCGCAGCGCTCGGCGTCGGCGTCGAGATGCAGATCGGCGAAGAGACCGTGAACGGCTATTTCCCGCTGACCGAGCCGGTCATCGGCGGGCCGGCGGCGCGCATCATGTCGCTGCGCGACGGCTCCAAGAAGATGTCCAAATCGGACCCGTCTGATCTGTCGCGCATCAACCTGACCGACGACGCCGATGACATCTCGAAGAAGATCCGCAAGGCCAAGACCGATCCGGAAGCGTTGCCGAGCGAGCTGGATGGCCTGGCCGGCCGGCCCGAGGCAGAAAACCTGGTCGGCATCTATGCGGGTCTCGCCGAGATGTCGAAGGCGGATGTGCTCAAGCAATTCGCCGGCCGGCAGTTTTCCGTGTTCAAGCCGGCCTTGGCCGATCTTGCTGTGGAAAAACTGGCGCCGATCGCCAGCGAGATGCGCCGCATTTCGGATGACCGCGCCTATGTCGACGCGGTGCTCAAGGACGGCGGCGAGCGCGCCGGCGTGCTGGCCGAAGCGACGATGAAGACGGTGCGCGACATTATCGGCCTGCTGCAGGGCTGATCGCGACATCGGGTGCACTGGCACAAGGCCGGCGGCTTGCCGCCGGTCCGCCGCAGTGGCAGATTGCGCCGCAAGACACGAGTAGATAGACATGGTCTCCAAACGCCTCAGCCGCGAAGCCGGCCATCGCAGGAAATTCCTGACGATCATCGACGACACGCCGGAATGCGAGCGTGCCGTCGCCTATGCCTCGAAACGGGCGCAGAGCACCAGCGGCACGCTGGTGCTGCTCTATGTCATCGTGCCGGACGATTTCCAGCATTGGCTGGGTGTCGAGAAGATCATGCGCGAGGAAGCCAACGCCACGGCGCGCGCCGCACTCGACAGCTATGCCAACAAGGTGCGCCAGAAGCTCGGCATCGAGCCCGAGATGGTGGTCCGCGAAGGCAAGCCGACGGAAGAGATTCACAAATTGATCGAGGAAGACCAGGACATCGCCATCCTGGTGCTGGCCGCCGGTGCGGGCAAGGAAGGCCCGGGACCGCTGGTCGGCGCCGTGGCCGGCAAGGGTGCCGCCTTCCCGATCCCGGTGACTGTCGTGCCGCAGAACCTTTCGGACGAGGAAATAGACAGCCTGGCCTGAGGTGTGCTGATTTTCAGGTGATGCCGGCCTGACCTGAATCTCAACACACCTTCGGGCGCGTCCCAGGGGCGCGCAAAAACATTCCGCCAGCCAGCCATTCCGGCGATGCGTTTCGCTTGAATGTCCAGCCAATTGAGCCTATTTAGAATTGTTCCAAACTAGATGCCCAAACGGGCACGGAGACGGCCAGTGTTCATCCAGACCGAATCGACGCCAAACCCGGCGACGCTGAAATTCCTGCCCGGCAAGGAAGTGCTTGTGGAAGGCACCGCCGATTTCCGCGATGCCGACAGCGCCGCCGTCGCCTCGCCGCTGGCCGGCCGGCTGTTCGAAATTCCTGGCGTCACCGGCGTTTTCTTCGGCTATGACTTCATCACCGTGACCAAGGATGGCCCCGACTGGCAGCATTTGAAGCCGGCGATCCTCGGCGCCATCATGGAGCATTTCATGTCCGGCGCGCCCGTCATGGCCAAGGCCGGCCCGGCCGCCGAGACCAGCCAGACCGGTGAGTTCTACGACAAGGCCGACGAGGAGCTGGTCATCACCATCAAGGAGCTGCTCGACACGCGGGTGCGCCCGGCGGTCGCCCAGGATGGCGGCGACATCACTTTCCGCGGCTTCGAGAATGGCACGGTGTTCCTGCACATGAAGGGTGCCTGCGCCGGCTGCCCGTCATCGACGGCGACGCTGAAGCACGGCATCCAGAACCTTCTGCGCCATTTCGTGCCGGAAGTGCAGCAGGTCGAGCAGGTCTCCTGACGCCCGTTTTGACAATTCTACCCTGCTGACCGTCTGGTCCGATTTCTTCCGGCGCATCGGTCAGAAGGAACTCCAAAATGATCTACGAACTTCGGGTTTACCGGGCTTTGCCGGGACGCTTGCCGGCGCTTCTTGATCGCTTCGACAAGATCACGCTCAAATTATGGGAAAAGCACGGTATCCGCCAAGCGGGTTTCTTTACCACGCTGATCGGAGCTTCGAACAACGAACTGACCTACATGCTGGCATGGGAATCGCTGGCCGAACGCGAAGAGCGTTGGACGGCGTTCGTGAAGGACCCTGCCTGGACGCAAGCGCGGGAAGATTCCGAGCGTGATGGCCAGATCACCGAGACAATCATCAACCAAATTTTGGTCCCACCGCGTTCTCGGCGGTGTCCTGACCGCCGAGCAGGCGTCGCATCGCGCAAACAACAAAAAACCGGGCCGAATTGCCCGGTTTTCTGCTTGGGACGTCCGTTGTTGCCTAGACGGTCCGCGTACGAAAACTGCCTCTAGAGAACGATGACCTTGGCGCCGACCGAGGCGCGGTCATAGAGGTCGATGATATCCTGATTCATCAGCCGGATGCAGCCAGACGACATCGCCTTGCCGATCGAATTCCATTCGGGGCTGCCATGCAGGCGATAGCCTGAATCACCGCCCTTGTTGAACAGGTACATGGCGCGCGCGCCGAGCGGGTTCTTCAGGCCCGGCTCCATGCCGCCGGCAAACTTTTCCAATTCCGGCTGGCGCTGGATCATCTGCCTCGGCGGCGTCCAGGTCGGCCATTCGCGCTTGAGCGCAATGTGGGCGGTGCCATGCCACTCGAAGCCCTCGCGGCCGACGCCGATGCCGTAGCGAATGGCCCTTCCGTCGCCCTCGATGAAATAAAGGAACTTGTTCTGCGTATCGACGATGATCGTGCCCGGCTTTTCCGGGCTATCGTAGTTCACTTCCTGCCGATGGTACTTCATCGGCACTTTCTCGATCGGGATGCGCGGCAGCTGATAACCGGCGTCGGTGACCGCGCCGTAGTCGTTGGAGAAGATCTGCGAGCCGATGGTGCTGCAACCGGCGATAGCAGTGGAGAGCGCCAGTGCGGCGATGATTGCAAACGACTTCATGCGCATCAGGTGATCCGGTGCCCCGCCCAAACTCGGCGGCACGAGTCGGCCGCTCTCTCATCATCATTCATGCTGGCATTTGCTTTGCTTGCCAAGCGCGCGATGCCTATATGCCTGCCTTGACGTACCGGTAAGCGTATCACTATGGCATTTTGGCAACAGGACTCACAGGATTGTGAAGCAAATTCAAGGGGCCTGCTCCATGGGTTCCTAGAAATCGAGGAGAACCGTCATGAATGTCGGTGACGCCGCCCACCGCTCCGGCCTGCCGGCCAAGACCATCCGTTACTATGAAGAGATCGGCCTGATCGCCCCGGCACGCGCCGCCAACGGCTACCGCGATTATTCCGGAGACGACATCCATCGGCTGGCCTTCCTGCGCCGCGCGCGCAATCTCGGCTTTTCCATCGACGATTGCCGCCAGCTGATGGCGCTTTACCAGGATCGCAGCCGCGCCAGCCAAAACGTGCGCGAAATCGCCGCCGCCCATGTCACGGCGATCGAGGAGAAAGTGCGCGAGTTGCAGTCAATGCGCTCGACGCTGCAGAAACTGATTCATGCCTGTCACGGCGACGAAAGGCCGGATTGTCCGATCCTTGATGACATGGCGGGCGCGGCATTGCCCAGCGACAAGGGCGCCTCTGCGCCTGCATAATGACCGTACGTCGACGACGCCCGAAGCCTGGTCGACTCCTGCCGGGAGGACATCCGCAATGGTCTCGATGACCGTCGAACTGCGCAATGTGGAGGACACGCGAGCCGCCATGGGCTGGGCCGGCGGCCACACGATCATCGTCGACCGGCCCGAAGGCAAGGCCGGCGGCATGGGCCTGGGCTTCAATGGCGGCCAGTTGCTTGCCCTGGCGATCGGCGGCTGCTTCTGCAACGATCTTCGCTACGTCGCCGAGGAAATGGGCGTAACGCTCGACAAGATCGCCGTGACCGTGACGCTGAACCTCGAAGGCAAGCCTTTGCTCGCGACCTCGTCAACCATGGCGGTTTCATGTACGACGCTGGACGGCTCCGACCCGGCCGAGATCATTACAAGGGCCGCGGCGATTTCCACGGTCAGCAACTCCCTGCGCCAGGGCGTGTCGGTGAGCATTGAAACGGCCGCAACGACGGCCGGCTTGTCGGAGGAATGATCCCCGGGAACAGGCGCATTGGCCGCGTGGATTGTCAGAGATCGCCAAAAAAGGCCCGCCGCCGGCACGGCAGAGCGATTGACCCAATTTTCTTCGGCATCTGGGCGCGTCAATCAGCCGCTCTATGTCTTCCCTTGTCGCAATGATCAACGATGGAGGTTGGCATGGATCGGCGATTGTTTCTGACTGGAATGCTTGGGCTGGCAGGGGCTGCGACCGTCGTCGCAATCGCGCGTCCTGCCACCGCCTTGGCCGGCATCCCGAATACGGGGCCCGGCATTCTCGACGAGCTCGACAAACCGTCCGACGATATTCTCGACCCGGATGGTCCCGGTGTCCAGGATGGCGTCGAGTTGGTGCGGCACCGCAGATGGCACCGCCGCCGTCGCCGACGCGGGTGGAGGCGGGTCTGCCGTCGCTATTGGCGCAATGGCTATTGGCGCCGCAGATGTTTCCGCAGATCCTTCTGGATCCACTTCTGACGAGACCAGCAACGCGAAGGTCCCGGCGCCCGCCGGGGCCTTCGCTATCGCTGCGGGCTTCAATCCAATCGGCAAAAAAGGCCCGCCGCCCCTCGGCAGCGGGCAGGTCCTGGAGTGCCGGGGGATCAACCCGGCATGGGATCAACGAGCGGGTCACCGGTTGGTTGCAGGGATCGGCCCGGTAGCCTTCCTTTGGGTGGACCGCCACCGGGCCTGACCGGAGCGGGGTGTATTGGGGGAGCCCCGGCTGCTTCCAAAATATCACTTTTCGCTTATATTCGCTTTAGCTAATTTACATAAAGCCATGCATCACCCGCAGATCGGGTGCGCACTTCACGAAAGTGTGGAAGTGACGTCTCCCTGCTTATGCCATTCGGCATTCGCGGAACTAAAGCGGTTGCATCTGACTTTGGTTGGTGACGCGCAAAGACTTTTTCGCTGCTATCTTAAAGTTACCAAATGGAAATTGACCGGCGCAGCATATCAAGTCGATTTGCGCTGACGATCTCTTTGTTTTTCCAGGAACTGCTTGGCGTGCTCCGCCCAATCAGTCGTGGTGACTTTATGCTCCTGAACGGACTTTCTGAAAGCCTTGCGCAGAGCATCAAGGTCAAAGGCCCACAGTTGTTCACCATCAGTGCTGTTCAATTTTGTGCCGCCCGTCCCCATGAGAACGATGGTGTGCACCACAAGCTCAATCTTTCAAGGATCAATGCCTGACTTCTTTTGGGTATATCCGGGTATATCGAATA
This sequence comes from Mesorhizobium sp. WSM4833, assembly GCF_055811095.1. Taxonomy (NCBI): domain Bacteria; kingdom Pseudomonadati; phylum Pseudomonadota; class Alphaproteobacteria; order Hyphomicrobiales; family Phyllobacteriaceae; genus Mesorhizobium; species Mesorhizobium sp. WSM4833. The sequence continues at coordinate 135,316 of NZ_JBVVQG010000003.1, read as the reverse complement.
TATAATCGCCTGCATAAAACAGGTTCAAACCGTGAACAGAATCTGGCATGGTGCCTGGCATGCCGATCATCTCGCCCATCCCAATCAACCCTCTCATCGACGGTCGCCAGTCCGAACGCGCCATGCTGGTGCGGCGCGGTGTGCAGCGGCTGCTCATGGATATGGGCGCGCATGTGTTGCCCGAACTGTCGCTGGCCACCGGCCGCCGTGCCGACCTCGTCGCGCTGACCCGGCAGGGCGATATCTGGATCATCGAGATCAAATCCTCGATCGAGGATTTCAGGGTCGACCGCAAATGGCCCGACTACCGGCTGCATTCCGACCGCTTCTTCTTCGCCACCCATCCCGGCGTACCCTCGGAGATCTTCCCGCACGAATGCGGCTTCATCCTTTCCGACGGCTATGGCGCCGAGATCCTGCGCGATGCGCCCGAGCACCGCATGGCAGCGGCAACGCGCAAGGCGCTGATGCTGCGGATCGCGCGGGCCGGCGCTTCGCGGCTGCTGGCGGCGGAGCTTGCCGGCGTGTCGGTGCCGGCGCTGGAGGGTGAGAGCGAGTAGCGGCGTCCTTCACTCTATGACCGGCTCTCCTCTTCGCCGTCCTCCACGCCACCCCTAGCGGACGCCATGAGCAGCACGGCAGCGCCCAGGATGGCGGCGATGAAGGAGCCGGCGAGGATGCCGACCTTGACCGCGTCCTGCAGCGCCACGTCGCCGGCGAAGGCGAGCAGGCCGATGAACAGGCTCATGGTGAAGCCGATGCCGCACAGCAGCGATATGCCGATCATGTGCGTCCAGCCGGCATTGGCGGGCAGGTCGGCAAGACCGAGCCTGATGGCAAGTGCCGAGGAGCCGAACACGCCGACCAGCTTGCCGACAACCAGGCCGGCGGCGACACCCAGCGTCAACGGCTCGATCAGCGCGCCAAAGGTCAGGCCGGCGAGCGAAACGCCGGCATTGGCAAAGCCGAAGATCGGGATGACGACGAAAGCCACAATCTTGTGCAGGCCGTGCTCGAGCCGGTGCAGCGGCGAATGGTCCAGATCGTGACCGATCCCGGCGGAGCGCTCAAGCGGGATGGTCAGCGCCAGCGCCACGCCGGCAAGCGTTGCATGGACGCCAGATTTCAGCACCAGAACCCACAGGACGACGCCCAGAACGAGATAGGGCACAAGCGTCATCACCCGCATGCGGTTGAGCACGACAAGCGCGGCAATGATTGCGAAGGCGGCACCCAGATAAGCCAGCGACAGGCCGCTGGTGTAGAAGATGGCGATGATGATGACGGCACCGAGGTCGTCGATGATGGCCAATGCTGTGAGGAACACCTTCAGCGAAGCCGGCACGCGGCTGCCGAGCAGCGACAGCACGCCGAGCGCAAAAGCTATGTCGGTGGCGGTCGGGATCGCCCAGCCGGACAGGGCGGCCGCATTGTTGCGGTTGACGGCGACATAGACGAGTGCCGGAACCAGCATGCCGCCGGCGGCGGCGATGCCGGGCAGCACGCGCCGAGGCCAGGTGGAGAGCTGGCCGTCCAGCATCTCGCGCTTGATCTCCAGCCCGACGAGCAGGAAGAACACCGCCATCAGCCCGTCATTGACCCAGTGCGAGACGCTGAGCGGGCCGAGATAGGCGTGGAGCACGGAGAAATAGGTTTCGGCGAGCGGCGAGTTGGCGACGATCAACGCAAGTGCCGCCGCCGCCATCAGGATGATGCCGCCGGCCGCTTCGCTATCGAGAAATTCGCGGAAGACGGAAATCGGCCGCTGCTTCAGATCCTGCATGTCGCCTCCGTCATGCCGCCTGTTTCGGCGGGTTTCAATCGGCAAGATGGCAAACGGTGGCCTTAACGCGGCGCGCGCTTTGCCAGTATGCGCTGCAAGGTGCGACGGTGCATGTTGAGCCGGCGCGCTGTCTCGGAGACGTTGCGCTCGCACATCTCATAGACGCGCTGGATATGCTCCCATCGGACGCGGTCGGCCGACATCGGGTTTTCCGGCGGCGCCGCGCGCTCGCCGGCGGTGCGGGTGAGTGCGGCGAAGATATCATCGGCGTCGGCGGGCTTGGAGAGATAATCGACCGCACCGAGCTTCACCGCGGTCACCGCGGTGGCGATGTTGCCATAGCCGGTCAGGATGATGGTGCGGGAATCCTCGCGCTTTTCGCGGATGGCCGCGACCACGTCGAGGCCGTTGCCGTCGCCGAGCCGCATGTCGACCACGGCGTAGGCGGGCGGATTGGCGCGCGCCTTGGCAACCGCCTCCTCGACGCTCTCGGCCGTCTCGACCACGAAGCCCCTGGCTTCCATGGCGCGGGCCAGACGCGTGAGGAACGGCTTGTCGTCATCGACGACAAGCAGCGAGGTGTCCTCGCCTTCAACCATTGCGCCAATATTCTCGTCGCCTGTCATAGTCTCAAAATTCCTGCTGCCTTAATTTTACGCAAATATAGTTCCTGAGCCTCCTTGTCCAATTTTTAGAGGCCCATCAAGGCTCTCAGGCAGTGTCGAACATGCTGGCCGAAGTGATTTCCGGATTGAGGAACACACCACGCGGCCACGATATCTGGACCATGGCGCCCTCCCCCAGGCCACTCGAATTGCGGAAATCGAGCACGGCACCAGAGCGTTCGAGCAAGGTCTTGGCGATGAACAGGCCGAGGCCCAGACCACCGCCGGTTTCATTGCCCTGGCGCGTCGACATATAGGGCTCGCCGATGCGGTCGATGATCTCGGCCGGAAAACCGGGGCCGTCATCGACGATCGAGAAGGTGACGGTGGCCTCGTCCCAGCTCCAGCGCACGGTGACGCTTTTGCGAGCGAAATCGACCGCGTTCTCGACCAGATTGCCGAGGCCGTAGATGACGCCCGGATTGCGCTGCCCGACCGGCTCGGGGCCGATGCGTTCGCCGGGCCGAAGCTTGATCGAGATGCCGAAGTCCCGGTGCGGCGCGGTGACCTCCTCGACCAGCGATGTCAATGGCAGCCGCGAAAGATGCGCCTCACCCTCCGAGGACAGGCTGGTCAGCCGCTTGAGAATCTCGCGGCAACGCTCGCTCTGCGAACGCAACAGCGTCACATCTTCCCCGTATTTCGGATCCTTGCCGAGCGCCTTTTCCATCTCCTTGGCGACAAGCGCGATGGTGGCGAGCGGCGTGCCGAGCTCGTGCGCGGCCGCGGCGGCCAGCCCGTCGAGCGCCGAAAGGTGCTGCTCGCGCTGCAGCACCAGCTCTGTTGCGGCGAGCGCATTGGCCAGCAGCCGGGCTTCGGCGGCCACCCGGAAGGCGTATATGGCGGTGAAGGCGATCGAGGACAGCACCGCCATCCACATGCCGGCGACATAGAGAAAAGGCATCGCCAGCGGCGCATCCTCATGCCAGGGCAGCGGCAGATGGACAAAGACCAGAAAGGTCGCCGCCGACATGACCAGCCCGCCGAGGATGGCGGTCAGGCGCAGGGGCAGCGATGTCGCCGAAATGACGACAGGCACGGTCATCAGCAGCGAGAACGGATTGGTGAGGCCGCCGGTCATGTAGAGCAGGCCGGCAAGCTGCAGGCTGTCGAAGATGAGGATGCCGAAGGCCGCAAGCGGCGTGAGCCGGTGCGCCGCCGGAAAGCGAAAGGCGAGAAACAGGTTCATCCAGGCCGAACAGGCGATCAGGGCAAAGCAGAGGCTGACCGGCAGCGGAAACTTCAGCCCATAGGCGACGACGAGCACCGCCAGGCTCTGACCGACAATGGCAAGCCATCGCAACCGGATTAGCGTGTTGAGGCGCAGTCTCTGGCTCTGCTGGAAATCGGGCGAACGCAAAACGTTGATCATGGCCATGAATTACAGCCGCGAAGCTCCAAAGGCTAGGTCCCGCGCGGCTTGGCCCTGGCGGTGGCGGCGGCGAGCAGCGGGTTCTCCGGCCAGACATGCTTGGGATAGCGGCCGCGCATGTCGGCGCGTACGTCGGCCCAGGAGCCGCGCCAGAAGCCGGGCAGGTCGCGCGTCGTCTGGATCGGCCGGTGCGCCGGCGACAGGAGTTCGAGCGTCAGCGGCACAGTGCCATTGGCGATGGCGGGATGCCGGTCGAGGCCGAACAGTTCCTGCACGCGAACCGCCAGCACCGGCCATTCGCTGTCATAGCGGATAGGCACATGGCTGCCGGACGGAGCGTCGAAATGGGTCGGCGCCAGCGTATCGATCCTGCGCTGCAGATCATGCGGCACGAGGCTGGCCAGTCCGGCCGAGACAACACCTGCATCGATGGCGGCAAACGATGCCGCGCCGGCGAGGTAAGGCAGCAGCCAGTCGTCGAGGCGCTCGACGAGGGCGTCATCCGCCATATCGGGCCATGGCGCGCCCAGGCCGCGATGCAGCCAGCCAAGCCGCTGGCGCAGCGTTTGCGCCTCCTTGCTCCAGGTCAGCAGCGACAGCCCGTGCTGGCGCACGGCATCGAGGACGGCGCGGTCGGCGTCGGCCCCCGTTGGCGGCGGCAGCATGCGCTCGGCGAGCGTGATGGCGCCAAGGCGCACGGTTTCACGTACACGCACGGCGCGCTTGTCCCGATCGAAGCTCGTTTCACGGCGCGCCTCGATCCTGTCCGCCAACGCGACACGGACATCGTCCTCGCCGATCGCCGCTGCCGCCGTGATGCGCGCATTCTGTGCCTTGCCCTGCAGGTCGGCGACGACCAGAAACGGCTCGCCCGCCAGCGGATCGGCGGCGTCGAGCATAGCGCCGGAGCCGTTGGCCAGCACGAAACGGCCACGCTCGCCACGCGCCTTCGCCACCCGATCCGGCCAGGCGTGGACGAGCAGGGGACCGCCCGCCGCAGCTTCGCTGCCCTTCGCCCCGCCAGCCTGCCTTGCCAGCCTTTCGGCGAGTTGCTTGGCGGCGGTAGCGCGCGGAGATCTTTCCCCGCGAAAACGCATCAGCCGCCGCTCCAGATCGGCGCCGTCGCCACCGAGGCCGCGTTCGGTGAGGAGCACGGCGAACATTGCCGCCTCGAAGGCATGGCCGCTCCGGGATGCCTCGGCAACCATATGCGCCAACCGCACCGGCAGAGCGAGCTTGCGCATCGCTGCACCCGCCTCCGTCAGGCGCCCCGTGTGGTCGATGGCATCCAGCGCGCGCAGTAGCCCCCTTGCCTCATTGAGGGCCGGAACAGGCGGCGGATCGAGAAAAGCAAGCGCTGACGGATCGGCAACGCCGAAGGCAGCACAATCGAGCAGCAGTCCGGACAGATCGGCCTCAAGGATTTCCGGCGGCGTGAAAGCAGGAAGTGCAGCCGTTTGCTCGGCCCGCCACAGCCGGATGGCGACGCCTGGCTGCGTGCGCCCGGCACGGCCGGCGCGCTGGTCGGCGGAAGCCTTGCTGACACGCACGGTCTCCAGTCGGGTCAAGCCACTGGCCGGCTCATAGCGCGGCAGCCGCGACAGGCCGGAATCGATGACGACGCGCACGCCGTCGATGGTGATCGAGGTTTCGGCTATCGAGGTGGCCAGCACCACCTTGCGGCGGCCCGCCGGCGGCGGCTTGATCGCCGCGTCCTGCGCCTTGCCGTCCAGCATGCCGTAGAGCGGGACGATGTCGGTATCGGTGCCGACCTTGCCGGCCAGCCGTTCGGCGGTGCGCTCGATCTCGCGCTGGCCGGGCAGGAAGGCAAGGACGCTGCCGCTCTCGTCGGCAAGGGCGGCGCGGATCGCCTTGGCCATCGCGTCCTCGATGGCGATGCCGGCCGGCCGTTCGTCATAACGGATATCGACGGGAAAGGCGCGACCCTCGCTTTCGACGACCGGCGCGCCCGACATGAGTTTGGCGACGCGCGCGCCGTCGAGCGTCGCCGACATCACAGTCAAGCGCAGATCCGGCCTGAGCGCCCCCTGCACGTCGAGCGCCAGAGCGAGACCGAAATCGCCGTCGAGCGAACGCTCGTGGAATTCGTCGAAAATGACAGCCGAAACACCGGGCAGTTCGGGATCGTCGAGGATCATGCGCGCCAGCACGCCTTCGGTGACGACCACGATCCTGGTCTTTGCCGAAATGCGGTTTTCCATGCGCATGGCGTAGCCGACGGTGGCGCCGGGTTCCTCACCAAGCAACTCAGCCATCCGGCGAGCGGCGGCGCGAGCGGCGAGGCGGCGCGGTTCAAGCAGGATGATCTTGCCGGCGCCGAGCCAAGGCGCGTCAAGCAGCGCCAGCGGCACCAGCGTGGTCTTGCCAGCGCCGGGCGGCGCCACCAGCACGGCGCTGTTGCCATCGCCAAGCGCTTCCCTCAGCGCCGGCAGCACGACGGACACAGGAAGCTCCGGCAGGGGTTTTGTGGTCATGGCGCCCGCATATCAGCGGTTACGGCCACGGCGCAACCAGAGTCGGTTCAAAGCCGGGTACGCGAAAACGGGTTCCAGCGCACGGTCCCCAGCCGCGCTTCCTCACGCACCATGGTCAACAGGCCGGCGCCGCCAACGACCGCCAGGCCAACCAGCGACAGCCCGTCCGGATATTCCTGGAAAAACAACGCGCCGAGGATCACCGCCCAGGCGATCTGCGAATAATGCGTCGGCGCGACCCGGTTGGCAGGCGCGTATTTCATGGCCAGCAGTTGAAGGAATTGTCCACCTGCTGTGAAGGCACCGGCCGCCACCAACCACAGCAACTGCTTGCCGTCGGGAACGGTGAACGAGGTGGCGGCGGCACCGATGCCGTTGAACAGCAGGCCGTAGCCGACCAGCACGCCGAGCATGGTGGTGCGCTTTTCCTGCTGCGCCAGCGAGCGCATCAGGATGACGCTGGTGGCGGCGAGGAAGGCAACACCGAAGGCGGCAAGGTGGCCGAGATTGAGCTCGCGAAAGCCCGGCCGCACCACCAGCATGACACCGGCGAAACCGGCGACCACCGCCAGCCAGCGCCAGGGGCCGACCTTCTCCTTGAGGATCACCGTGGAGAGAATGGTGACGCAGAGCGGCGCCAGGAATATCAACGCATAGGACTCGGCCAGCGGAATGGTGGTGAAGGCGTAGACACTGAGCACGCCGGAAGCGATGCCCGCCCAGGCACGCGCCTGCACCGCCCATGGCCTTCTGGTGCGCCAGAAATCGCGCCAGCGTTCGCCCGCGGGCCGCGTGAAGAACAGGAAGAAGCCCGCGAACAAGGTTATGAAAAAGCCGATCTCGAAGATCGTGAGCTGACCGCCCAGGCTTTTGACAACGGCATCGCTACCCGAATAGCTTGCGTAGGCGATCAGGGCGAGCAGGATTCCGTTCGTCACGTTGTTCCAATTCCGGGGAGAGAGTGGCTTGAAAATCCTGGCGCTCGGTGCGCATCCGGACGACATCGAGATCTTCATGTTCGGTACGATGGCCGCCTATGCTGCGCAAGGCGCAGAACTCACTTTTGCCATGGCCACGGATGGTGCCAGGGGCGGCACAAGTGATCCCGCTGTTCTCGCTCGTGTCCGTCGCGACGAAGCAACGGCCGCGGCCGCGCTGGTAGGCGCAGTGCCACGCTTCCTCGACTTCCCGGACGGCGAGCTGGTGGCCGATGCAGCGCTGATTGGAGCTCTGAAAGCACTGATCGGTCAAATCGGCCCGGATCTGGTGATCACGCATGCGCCCAACGATTATCATGCAGACCATCGCGCGCTGTCGGACGGCGTTCGTATCGCGGCGTCTTTCGCCGTCCCAGTGCTGCATGCCGACACGATGGGCGGCACCGGTTTTTCGCCGACGCACTATGTCGACATTTCGGCCCATGCCGACGTCAAGGCCGAGGCGATCCGCATGCATCAATCGCAGGATCCCGACCGCTTCGTCGACATTGCGCGGACACAGAACGCCTTTCGCGCCGGCCAGTGCAACGGCGCGCAAGGCTCATCGGCCGAAGCCTTCCGTTTCGAACCGTCGTTCCCGTTCGCCGATATCCGCGCGCTGCTGCCGCCGGCGCCGGCGATCCGCAAGGTGATGGTGAGCACCAGAAGGGTCGATTGAAGCCGAGGTTGCCCCACGTCCCGGTCAGAATCGGCCTGAACAGCTTCGGTAAGCCGGCCAGCGACCCGCGCTTTTCCCAACGTTTTCAGCCATCGCCATAAGCATGCTGCGGCGCAGCAACGAATTCGCTTGCCTTGTTTAGTAAAAATTGCATCACTAAACAAATTACTAAACATCTGCAGTGTAACCGCGCAGCCATGTTTGGGCCCCTGAGGAGAGGGGTTGAGGGCTTTTTGAAACCGTCATCCGGGCGCGTTTCGCAAATGGGAGGAAGTCATGAAATCGAGCTTGAAACTGGCGTTGGGACTGACCTCGGCAATCACAGCGTCGACAGCCGTCGCGAACGTCGCGCACGCTGAAGACCTGACCCTGTGCTGGGCCGCCTGGGACCCGGCCAACGCGCTTGTCGAACTGTCCAAGGATTTTACCAAGGAAACCGGTATCGGCATGAAATTCGAGTTCGTGCCGTGGACCAACTATGCCGACCGTTTTCTCAACGAACTGAACTCGCACGGCAAATTGTGCGACCTGATCATCGGCGACAGCCAGTGGATCGGAGGCGCTGCCGAGAACGGCCATTACGTCAAGCTGAACGACTTCTTCGATAAGGAGAAGATCAGCATGGACGATTTCGTGCCGGCAACCGTCGTCGGCTATTCGGAATGGCCGAAGAACACGCCGAACTACTGGGCGCTGCCGGCCATGGGCGACGTCGTCGGCTGGACCTACCGCAAGGACTGGTTCTCCAAGCCGGAGCTGCAGAAGGAATTCAAGGAAAAGTACGGTTGGGACCTCGGCCCGCCAACCACTTTCGACCAGTTGAAGCAGGTCGCCGAGTTCTTCCAGAAGCGCGAGATCGACGGCAAGACCGTCTATGGCGCCTCGATCTACACCGAGCGCGGCTCCGAAGGCATTACCATGGGCGCCATGGACGTGCTCTACAGCTATGGCTTCCAATACGAAAACCCCAAGAAGCCCTACGAGATGGAAGGCTTCGTCAACTCCGACAAGTCGGTGAAGGGGCTGGAATTCTACAAGGCGCTCTATGATTGCTGCACGCCGCCCGGTGCCTCGAACAGCTACATGGGCGAAGGCGTCGATGCCTTCAAATCCGGCCAGGTGGCGATGCACATGAACTTCGCCTTCACATGGCCGGGCCTGCAGAAGGACGAGAATGTAGGCGGCGACAAGATCGGTTACTTCGTCAACCCGAAGGGTCCGGACGGCGAGCAGTTCGCCCAGCTCGGCGGCCAGGGTATCTCCGTGGTGTCCTATTCCGACAAGCAGGAGGCGGCGCTGAAATACATCAAGTGGTTCGCCAACAAGGACGTGCAGGCCAAATGGTGGTCGCTCGGCGGCTATTCCTGCCTCAACGCGGTGGTCAAGGATCCGAAGTTCCCGGCCAGCCAGCCCTACGCGCAGACCTTCCTCGACTCGATGGCCATCGTGAAGGACTTCTGGGCCGAGCCGAGCTACGCCCCGCTGCTGCAGGCCTCGCAGAAGCGCTTCCACGACTATGTCGTCGCCGGCCAGGGTTCGGCCAAGGATGCGCTCGACGGCCTGGTCAAGGACTGGACCCAGGTCTTCCAGGACGATGGCAAGATGTAACCAGCTCCTCCCGAGCTAAGCCAAGCATCCCGTGCCGCCCCTTGGCACGGGATGCAGTTCAGATAAATTCCATGACAGAGACGACCAAGTGACCGAAGCAGGACTCACCATGCTCAATCGGACCGCGGAGAACGTTGCCCGGGCGACCCCGGAACCGTTGGCCCGCAAAGTCCGGGGCATCAGCGACAAGGGCCTCGCCTGGCTGTTCATCTCGCCGACGATCCTGTTGCTGCTGGCCATCAACATCTTCCCGCTGTTCTGGGCGATCTATCTGTCGTTCACCAACTACCGGGCCAACCGCCCGAACGAGGTGGTGAAAAATCTCGGCCTTGCCAACTACCAGCGCATCCTCGGCGACAAGGATATCTGGATCGCCATGCAGACGACCGCGCATTTCGTGTTCTGGACGATCCTTTTGCAGACGCTGATCGGCTTCACGCTGGCCTGGCTGATCGACAGGAAGTTCCGCGGCCACGCTTTCTGGACGACGCTGATCCTGGTGCCGATGATGCTGTCGCCGGCGGTGGTCGGCAATTTCTGGCGCTTCCTCTACGAGCCGCAGATCGGCCTGTTCGCCTATGCGATCTCCTTTGTCACGAGGATCCCGCCGACCGATATCCAGATGCTCTCCAACGTGTCGCTGGCGCCCTGGTCGATCATCATCGTCGATACCTGGATGTGGACGCCCTACGTGATGCTTATCTGCCTCGCGGGCCTCCGCTCCATCCCCGAATACATCTACGAGGCGGCCGAGGTCGACCGCGCCTCGAACTGGCGGCAGTTCTGGTCGATCACGCTGCCGATGGCGCTGCCCTTCATCATGCTGGCTGTGCTGTTTCGCGGCATCGAGAACTTCAAGATGTTCGACATGGTCAATCTGTTGACCGGCGGCGGGCCGGGCTCGACGACCGAGGTCGCCTCGATAACGCTGAAGCGGCAGGCTTTCGAAAGCTGGCGCACCGGTTATTCCTCGGCCTTCGCCATCATCCTTTTCGTGGCGGTGTTCGGCCTGGCCAACATCTACGTCAAGGCGCTCAACAAGGTGAAGCAGAGATGAGCCTGACCACAGCCCATTCGGTCGTCGCACCGAGCAGCAACTCGAAACGGATCGCCGGCACGATCATCGTGCTTTACGCACTGATCTCGATCGTGCCGCTGCTGTGGATCTTCGCCACCAGCTTCAAGACGCCGCCGGATTCAATCGCGTATCCGCCCAAGATCCTGTTCCAGCCCAGCCTCGAGGGCTACTGCAATTTGTTCACGACGCGGACCCGGCAGACGCCGGAATACATCAACTCGCTGGGCCCGGCGACGGGCTTCTGCGACGAGACCACGCGCAAGCGCAACATGGTGATCGCCGGTCCGTCCAATTTCCTGCCGCGCTTCGTCAATTCGCTGATCATCGCCTTCGGTTCGACCTTCTGCGCCGTGTTCCTAGGCACGCTGTCGGCCTACGGCTTCTCGCGCTTCAAGGTGCCGCTCGCCGACGACCTCCTGTTCTTCATCCTGTCGACCCGCTTCATGCCGCCGATCGCCGTCGCCATTCCGATCTACCTGATGTACCGCGAGCTTGGCCTGTCGGACACCGCGCTCGGCATGATCCTGCTCTACACGGCGGTCAATGTGTCGCTGGCTGTCTGGCTGCTGAAGGGCTTCATCGACGAGATCCCGCGCGAATATGAAGAAGCGGCAATGATCGACGGCTACACGCGGCTGCAGGCCTTCTGGCGCACCGTGCTGCCGCAGGCGACGACCGGCATAGCGGCGACCGCCATCTTCTGCCTGATCTTCGCCTGGAACGAGTATGCGTTCGCAGCGCTCCTGACCTCCGGCACGGCGCAGACCGCGCCGCCCTTCATCCCGACCATCATCGGCGAAGGCGGCCAGGACTGGCCGGCGGTCGCGGCCGGCACGACGATCTTCCTGGTGCCGATCCTGGTTTTCACCATCCTGCTTCGCAAGCAATTGCTGCGCGGCATCACCTTCGGCGCGGTGCGCAAATGAGCTTGACCAAGCCTGGAAACCGCAAATCGCGCTGGCCGGCCTGGGCACGGCGCGGGCTGATGGAAAACATCGCGACAGCGCTGATCGCCATCGGCTTCCTGATGCTGTTCCAGCCCTTCGCGCTGTCGCTCTACACCTACTCCTTCATCACCATGCTCGCTGGCACCGTGATGTTCATCATCGTCTCCAAGTTCCCGGAATAATCATGGCCGAAATCCGTGTCCAGCACCTGAGAAAGGCTTTCGGCGATTTCGTCGCCGTGCAGGATTCCAACTTCGTCGTCGAGGATGGCGAGTTCTTCGTCATGCTCGGCCCGTCCGGCTGCGGCAAGACGACGACCTTGCGCATGATCGCGGGGCTTGAGCTGCCGACCGGCGGCCAGATCCTGCTCGGCGGCGACGACGTCACCATGCTGCGGGCCCGCGAGCGCGACATCGCCTTCGTCTTCCAGCTGTTCGCGCTCTACCCGCACATGAATGTGCGCAAGAACATCGGCTTCCCGCTGCTGGCGCAAGGCATGCCTTCGGCCGAAATCCGCACGCGGGTCGAGGAAACGGCGAAGCTGCTGCGCATCGACCATCTGCTCAACAAATCCGTCTCCGGACTTGCCGGCGGCGACCGCCAGCGCGTCGCGCTCGGCCGCGCCATCGTGCGGCGGCCAAAATGCTTCCTGATGGATGAGCCGCTGGGAACCCTTGACACCGAATTCCGCGATTTGATGGTCCACGAGCTGCGCGAACTGCACAACCGCATCCATGCCACGACGGTCTATGTCACGCACGACCAGATGGAAGCGATGTCGATGGCCGACAAGATCGCGGTGATGAACCATGGCGTCATCGAGCAGTTCGGAAGCCCGCGCGAAATCTATGACCGCCCGGCGACCATGTTCGTCGCCGACTTCATCGGCTCGCCACCGATGAACTTTTTGGGATTTGGCGGCGGGCTCGCCAAGGGCGCCAGGGAGATCATCGTGCAAGGCGCGAAGGTCGCGGTGCCGGAGGTGCGCGAGGACATCGCACCTGGCGACATGGCGCTCGGCATCCGCCCTGAACACATCCGCTTCGACGACGCCTCAAAATTGCGCGGCGCCATCTACGGCACCGAATATCTCGGCACCACGCAGATCGTCGCGGTGGAGACGGCGGATGGCATCATCAAGGCACGCGTACCGGCCGAAATCAGGCTCGCCACCGGCGACCATGTCGGCCTGACGCTGAGCAGCGCGCGGCTGTCGCTGTTCGAGAAGGGATCGGGCCGCGCGGTGAGAACCGCGATCCACGATGTCGCCTCGGAACGGAGGGCCCAGCATGGCTGAGGTGCACATCAAGAACGTGACCAAGAGTTTCGGCGACCATGTCGCCGTCGACGGCCTCGACCTGCACATAGCAGATGGTGAATTCGTCGTGCTGCTCGGGCCAACCGGGGCCGGCAAGACGACGACGCTGCGGCTCATCGCCGGGTTGGAACGGCCGGACAGCGGCACGATCGAGATCGGCGGACACAATGCCACGACGCTGTCGCCGGCCGAGCGCGACACCGCCTTCGTCTTCCAGCAATATTCGCTCTATCCGCATCTGTCGGTGTTCGACAATCTCGCCTTTCCGCTGCGCTCGCCGGCGCGGAAAATGCCGGAAGACCAGATCCGCCGCCGGGTCGAGGAGGTGGCGAAGATGGTGCGCATCCATCACAAGCTCGCCAACCGCTCGACCAAGCTTTCGGGCGGCGAAATGCAGCGCGTCGCCATCGGCCGCGCGCTGGTGCGCAAGCCTTCGATCTATCTGATGGACGAGCCGCTGTCATCGCTCGACGCCAAGCTGCGGGCGGATCTGCGGCTCGAGCTGAAGCGCATCCAGACCGAGCTCGGCGCCACCATGCTCTACGTCACCCACGACCAGATCGAGGCGATGACGATGGCAGACCGCATCGGCATCCTCACCGAGGGCGTGCTGGTGCAGATCGGCTCGCCGCGCACCATCTATTCAGAGCCGGCAAACCTGCATGTCGCGGCGAGGCTCGGCCAGCCGGCGATCAATCTTCTGCCGACCGGGCTGCTGCCTGACGGCGGCGCACCGGCCGGCACCAAGACGATCGGCGCGCGCACCGAGCATCTGACGATCGCGAAGGCCGCGAATGGCCATGCTGATGGCGTTGTCGACTGGGTCGAGCATCTCGGTGACCAGAACCATTTGCATGTGACGGTAGGCACCAGGAAACTGGTGACGCTGACCGATCCCGACACGGATCTGGCGCAGGGCGACAAAGTGGTGATCCGCTACCGGGCGCCGCTGTATTTCGGCGCCGATGGACAGCGATTGATGTGAGCGGTTTTCGGTGATTCAGCACCGGTTTTGACTTTGCCAGTACAGGACGAATCGATGAAGCACTTTTTCAATCGCAGGGAAACGATCGTCACCGAGGCGCTGGACGGCCTGCTACGAACCATTGGCTCCGGCGAACTCGCGCGCCTCGACGGCTATCCCGAGATCAAGGTCGTCCTGCGCGCCGACTGGCACAAGACGAAAGTCAGTATCGTCTCCGGCGGCGGGGCCGGGCACGAGCCTTCACATGCCGGCTTCGTCGGCAGGGGCATGCTGACGGCGGCGGTTTCGGGCGAGATCTTTGCCTCGCCAAGCGTCGAAGCGGTGCTGGCGGCCATTCGCGCGGTCACCGGCCCGGCCGGCTGCCTGCTGATCGTCAAGAACTACACCGGCGACCGTCTCAATTTCGGCCTGGCGGCAGAGAAGGCGCGCGCCGAAGGGTTTCGTGTCGAGATGGTCATTGTCGCCGACGATATCGCTTTGCCTGACATCACCCAGCCGCGCGGCGTTGCTGGCACCTTGTTCGTGCACAAGATATCAGGCCACCTGTCGGAAGCCGGCCACGATCTGGCTGAAATCGCGGCAGCGGCACGGGCGGCGGCCAAGGACATCGTTTCGCTCGGCATGTCGCTGTCGTCCTGCTCGATCCCGGGCCAGCCGAACGAAGACAGATTTGGCGAGAACGATGGCGAACTCGGCCTTGGCATTCACGGCGAGCCGGGCGTCGAGCGGATTTCGGTGCAGAGCGCCGACAGGCTGGTGGCGATCATGGCGGAGCGCCTTGCGAAGCGGCTTGATCCCAAGGCCACCTACGCCTTGCTGATCAACAATCTCGGCTCCGTGCCGCCGCTCGAAATGTCCGTTATCGCCAATGCGGTGCTTGCCTCGCCGTTGGCCAAAACCATCAAGCTGACGATCGGCCCGGGCCCGCTGATGACGGCGCTCAACATGAACGGCTTCTCGCTGTCGCTGATCCGGCTGGATGCGGCGCGCGAAACCGCCTTGCAGGCGCCGGTCGGCCCGCATGCCTGGATACCGGCAAAGCCGGTTGTTTCACCTGCCGTCGTGCCGATGGCGAAAGCGGCCGGACAAAGCGTGGCACGCAAGCCCAGCCAGGATGCGCGGACTCGGCCTCTTCTCGTTACCATCTGCGAAAGGCTGATCGCGCTCGAAGCGACTTTGAACGGACTGGACGCCAAAACAGGCGACGGCGACACCGGTTCGACGGTGGCGACCGGCGCGCGCAGTGTTCTCGAGCGGCTCGACACGCTACCGCTTGCCGAGCCTGCAGCCACCCTTGGCGCGATAGGCGACATTCTGAGCGCGTCGATGGGCGGCTCCAGCGGCGTGCTGCTGTCGATCTTCTTCACGGCGGCGGCGCAGGCTCTGGGCGGCGGCGCGAGCCTGGCCCAGGCGCTGCTTGCCGGCCTTGAACGGATGACCTTTTATGGCGGCGCCAGAATTGGCGATAGAACCATGGTCGATGCGCTTGAGCCGGCGCTCAAAGCGCTCGACGCGAACGGCCTTGAGGAGGCGGCAACAGCAGCCCGCCATGGTGCCGAGGCCACGGCGGCCATGGACAAGGCAAAAGCCGGGCGGTCGGCCTATGTCGGCAACAAGCTGCGAGGTGTGGTCGACCCCGGCGCTCACGCGGTGGCCGAAGTCTTCGCGGCGGCCGCGGCATTGCAAGAAGCGGCCTGACGTATGCTCCAGTTGTCGAATGACCGTTCTTTCGATACTGCCGGCAAGATGGAAACCGGGAATGCGGGTGACATGGCGGCGTTGAACCTTGCCCGGCTGATCGCGGCCGCCGCGGATACGATCGCCGCGAACGCCGAGGAATTGACGGCGCTCGACCAGGCGATCGGCGACGGCGACCACGGGCTGAACATGAAGCGCGGCTTCGAGGCCGTGCGCGCCGAAGCCGAAGCATTTTCGGCCAAACCGCTGCCCGATGCCCTGAAGGCGATCGGCACCAAGCTGGTGATGACGGTCGGCGGCGCCTCCGGCCCGCTGTTCGGCACCCTGTTCCTGGCACTCGGCAAGGAGATTTCGGCGAAACCCGATCGCGCCAATCTGACGGCGGCGTTCGGCAAGGCGATCGAAGCTGTGGCAGCACGCGGCAAATCGCAGATCGGACAAAAAACCATGCTCGACGTGCTGCAGCCGGTGCATGACGCGCTGCTGCAGGGAAAGACAGCTCTTGAAATCGCCGATATCGCCGACGCCGCGGCCGACGCGACCCTGCCTATGAAAGCCTTGCGTGGCCGCGCCTCGTTCCTGGGCGACCGATCGATCGGTCATATGGACGCCGGCGCGCGCTCAACCGCGCTGCTGGTGCGCACAGTGGCGCACAGCCTCGGGGAAAGCGCATGAGCAATGTCGGCATCGTCATCGTCTCGCATTCGCCGCTGGTTGCCGAGGGCACGGCCGACATGGTGCGGCAGATGGTGGGCGACGAAGTGCCGCTTGCATGGTGCGGCGGAAACGGCCATGGCGGGCTCGGCACCAATGTCGAGGCGATCATGGGCGCCATCGACAAGGCCTGGTCGGAAGCCGGTGTCGCCATTCTGGTCGATCTCGGCGGCGCCGAGACCAACTCGGAAATGGCGGTGGAGATGATCGGCGAGCCACGCTCGCACAAGATCATCGTCTGCAACGCGCCGATCGTCGAAGGCGCGGTGATGGCAGCGACCGAGGCCTCCGGCGGCGCCTCGCTGCGGGAAGTGGTGGCGACGGCACATGAATTGTCGCCGTCGTGAACGAACGGGAATTTTGAAAGACATGTCCGCATCCGCCGAAGCGACCGTTGTGATCACCCACGAGGTGGGTCTGCACGCGCGTCCTTCGGTGAAGTTCACCAAGCTGGCCAAGAGTTTTGCCGCCGAGGTGGAGATCGCGCTCGCCGCCAACGGGCCATGGTTCGACGCCAAGAGCATCGTCAAGGTGATGGCGGCCAAGGCGCCGAAGGGCACCGTGCTGCACATCAGGGCCAGCGGTGACGGCGCCAATGATGCCGTCGACGCGTTGGTCGAACTGGTGCGGCGCGATTTCGACGAAGGCGCGGACCATGTCCGAACCGCTTAGACTGCAAGGCATTTCGGCCTCGGCCGGCTATGCCGAGGGGCCACTGTTCGACCTCGACCAGACTGTCGTATCCTATGTCGGCAAAAAAACAGCCGACGACGAGAAGGCCGCGCTCGAAGCCGCAATCGCCGTCGCGACAAGCCGTCTCACCGCATTGAGCGAGATGGCCGAGGGCGATGCCGCCGACATTCTCGAGTTTCAGATCGCCATGCTGCAAGACGATGCGCTGAGCAGCCCGGCCTTTGCCGCGATCCGCACCGGCCTGCCAGCCGACAAAGCCTGGCGGCAAGCACTTGATACCGAGATTGCCGGCTACGACGCTTCAGACCAGGATTATTTCCGCGCACGGGCCGCCGACATACGCGATATCAGGGACCAGGTGCTGCGGGCGCTGTCCGAGGATGGCGACGTCCAGGCGCCAACCGGCGCCATCCTCTACGGCTGGGATATCGCGCCGACGCGTTTTCTCGAAACCGACTGGAGCCGCGGCGGCGGCATCGCACTGAAGGCGGGCAGCACCGCCAGCCACGTCGCCATGCTGGCGCGTTCGCGCGGCGTGCCGATGGTTGTCGGGTTGGGCACTTCGCTGGCTCGTCTAACCGGCACAGCGCTGCTCGACGCCGAACATGGCGGCATTGTGCTGTCACCCTCCAAGACTGAAATCGCTGCTTTTCGCCAATCGTCCTCATCATTCCGGGCGCGGAGCGACCGGGCCGGGACGTTCCTGGCGCGACCGGCGGTGACCAAGGCCGGCACGGCGGTGCGCGTGCAGGTCAACATCGCCGACCCGTCCGATGTCGACCTCATCGACATTACGACCTGCGACGGAGTCGGGTTGATGCGCACCGAATTCCTGTTCGGCAAGACGCTGCCGGATGAGGAGACGCAGTATCGCGCCTATCGCAAGGTGCTGGCGTGGGCCGGTGAAAAACCGGTGACGATCCGCACCGTTGACGCCGGCGGCGACAAGCCGGTGCCCGGCTTTACGGTCGAGGAGAGCAATCCGTTTCTCGGCCTGCGCGGGATCAGGCTGTCGCTGGCAAGACCCGAGGTGTTTCGTGTACAGATCCGGGCGCTGCTGCGCGCCGCTGTCCATGGCAGCCTGAAAGTGATGTTCCCTATGATCGCCATTGTGGAGGAATACCGACAGGCAGCGGCGATGTTCGCCGAAGAGCAGACTGCACTTGCCGCACGCGGCGTCGCACACAACATGCCGCCGCTCGGCATCATGGTCGAAGTGCCTTCGGTGGCGATCGTACCGGAAGCCTTTACCGATGCCGCCTTCTTCTCGATCGGCTCCAATGATCTCACCCAGTATGTCATGGCGGCCGCCCGCGACAACGCTGCCGTGGCGCATCTCAATTCGGTCCGTCATCCGGCCGTGCTGCGGCTGATCGCTGCCGTGACCGCGTTTGGCCAGCGGGAAGAGATCCCGGTCAGCCTGTGCGGCGATGCAGCCGGCGATCCAGCCTCGATCCCGTCACTGATCGAGGCCGGCCTGCGCGATCTTTCCGTCGCGCCGGCGCAACTCGCCATGGCCAAGGCGGCCATCGCGGACGTTTCTGTCTAGGCGCGGCCGGCATGGTCGACAGGACACCCGAACCCGGTTCCGAAGAGGCGATCCGCGCCTACAAGACGATCCTGTCGCAGGTTATCGACCAGCGCCCGTCCGGTATGCGCCAGCGCCTGGCCGATGCGCTCGGCAAGCACCGCAGCTTCGTCACGCAGATTTCCAGTCCTGCCTATTCGATCCCGATTCCGTCAAAACATTTGCCGGCTATATTTTCCGTCTGCCATTTCAGCCCGGCCGAGCGCGACCAGTTTCTCGCCGCCTATCACCAGGCGCATCCAGGCAAGATGTCGATCGCATCAGGCATGCGCAAGACGCGGCATGTCTCGCTGATCGTGCCGGATTTCGGCGACGACAAGCAGAACGCCGCGCTCGATAAGGCGGTGAACGATTTTATCCAAAAGATCACCAGCATCACCGGCAAGAGTGGCTGATCACTTGCTATCTGGCCTATTTCGGGAGGAGACGGCCGTGAAGAAGTTTATCAATTCGGTGGACACGGTGCTGACCGAAAGCCTCGACGGCTTCGTCGCCGCCCATGCCGACATCCTCGTGCTCGGCGACGAGCACAAATTCATCCGCCGAAAGACCTTGCGGCCGGGCAAGGTGGCGCTGATCTCCGGCGGCGGTTCCGGTCACGAGCCGCTGCATAGCGGCTTTGTCGGTCACGGCATGCTGGACGCCGCCTGCCCCGGCCAGGTATTCACCTCGCCGACACCGGACCAGATGCTGGCGGCGGCAGAGGCCGTCGACACCGGCGCCGGCTGCCTGTTCATCGTCAAGAACTATGAGGGCGACGTCATGAATTTCGAGATGGCGGCCGAAATGTCGGAAGGCGTCCAGCAGATCGTGACCAATGACGATGTCGCGGTCGAGAATTCTTCTTATACGACGGGCCGGCGTGGCGTCGCCGGCACGCTGGTGGTGGAAAAGATCGTCGGCGCGGCGGCCGAACATGGCCTGGCTCTGGCGTCGCTGAAGGCGCTTGGCGACCGCGTCAACGCTGCTACCCGCTCGATGGGCGTGGCGCTGACCAGTTGCACCGTGCCGGCAGCGGGCAAGCCGACTTTCGATATCGGCGACGGCGAGATGGAGTTCGGCGTCGGCATCCATGGCGAGCCCGGCCGCCGGCGCGATGCGCTGAAAAGCGCCGATGCGATCGCGCAGGAGATTTGCGCCGCGATCCTCGGCGATCTCGGCGACAAAGCGAAAGGCCCGGCGCTGCTGTTCGTCAACGGCTTCGGCGGCACGCCGCTGATGGAACTCTATCTGATGTACAACAGCGCACGGCTAATCTTCGAGAAGCATGGCGTGACGGTGACCCGTTCGCTGGTCGGCTCCTACGTCACCTCGCTCGATATGGCCGGCTGCTCGATCACGCTGACCATGCTCGACGACGAGACGACCGCATTCTGGGACGCGCCGGTACACACTGCGGCGCTGCGCTGGGGCATGTAAAAGCTGGCTTACATTAGGCTTTTCTGCAACCATTCCTGACTTGCTCGCAATGCTAGCTGGGTTGATGCTGCCACCGCTTACTTCCGCCGAAGAAAGACTCTTGCTGCGCTTCGCTGACCCCGAGGCGGCGGCAGGCGGCGAAGATTTGTCGGCAAAGACGCTGACGGCGCTGCTCGACAATGCCGAGTTTCACGGCGTGCTGCCGATTATGTTGCGCAAGCTCAGCGGGGACGCGCGGCTGCCAGCGGATGCCGACCTGCACGGCAAGCTGGAGGATCTGCGCCAGAAGGCAACGATCGCCACCGGCCAGTCGATGCTGTTGAAGTATCATGGCGACCGCATCATGAAGGGACTGGCGGCGGACAATATTCCGGCGCGGATCGTCAAGGGACCCGTCTTCGCGCGAAAGCTCTACCGCAACGTCGCCGACAGGCCCTTCACCGACATCGACATCCTGGTCGAACCCGCCAATCTGGCCAGGGCAAACCAGGTGATCGCGGCATGCGGCTTCGAGCTTGGCAGCAACGAGGCCGAATCCTACGAATTGCAGGAATTCAAATGGCTGGAAAAAGAGAATTCCAGCCTGCTGGTCGAACTGCATGGCGACCTCGTGCATGACACCGGCATGCGGCGGCGCCTGTCGCTGGGTTTCCCTGAATTGCGCGCCATCGACGGCGAAGCCACGGACACGCCGGCGGCTCTTCTAACGATCGCCATCGTGCACGCCGCCGGCGGCCACAAATTCCACCGCCTGCAGCTTTGCGTGGACGTGCTGCAAGGCGTGCGGGCGCTGCAATCACCCGAAGCGGAAGCACGCCTGTTCGACGCTGCCCGCATGACCGGCATCGAACTGGAGTTGGCAATCGTGCTCAATGTGACCGGCCAGCTGTTCGACGAGAGCCGCGCGCTCGAACTCGCCGGCCGCATCAAGCCCGACCTCTCCATACGGCTGGCCAGGCGGCTGATCACAACGAATACGCTGCTTGGCGTCAATTCCAGGGACAGACTGGGCTCGCGCCTGCGCCGCGACGCCTTCCGGTGGATTCAGAGATTGGCCAAGGCCAGGCCGCAAGTAGCCTGACTTGACGTCAATCCAGGGTAGCGCGGATCAGCGCCGCCGCGT
Source organism: Mesorhizobium sp. WSM4833 (assembly GCF_055811095.1). Taxonomy (NCBI): domain Bacteria; kingdom Pseudomonadati; phylum Pseudomonadota; class Alphaproteobacteria; order Hyphomicrobiales; family Phyllobacteriaceae; genus Mesorhizobium; species Mesorhizobium sp. WSM4833. The sequence continues at coordinate 114,174 of NZ_JBVVQG010000003.1, read as the reverse complement.
CAGCGGGGCGCCCGCCTACTTCGAGCTGGAAGGTCGGCACCGCATTGACCAGCCCGGCGATGGTCGCCAGCCTGCGCTTCTGCATCGGCAGCAGCCCGGTCATGCCGGTGCGGACATTGTCTACTGCCAGCGCCACCATCGCGTCGGTCCTGGCCATGGCGACGAGCCGGGTCTGGCCGTCGGCGGAACGCGCCAGATGCAGAAGCGCCGCCACCGGCCGGGCGGATGCGTTTTCCACCCGGATGATACCCTCTAACCGTTCTAACGAGACCGGCTGTTCGCCGTTGCGATCCCACGTCTGGCCAAGGCATGGCGCCACCTGCGGGATCATTTCGGCAGTCTTCCGGTGGATCTTGACGGCGCGCGGCAAGCCCCAGGCCACGACCTTGCCCGAAGCGACATTCAGGATCATGGCGTCGTCGGAGCAGAGGCCAAAGCCCTGTGTTGCCAGCGCCAACGACGTCGTGGTCTTGCCGGTGCCGCTCGGCGCATGGATCAGCACCACCGCATCGCGGTCAGGCAAGGTCAGCCCGGCCGTATGCAGCATATGCTGGCCACCGGCGTCGAGCGCGGCATCCAGAACCAACATCGACGGCGTCCAGGCGGCTTTCGTACCGGTACGAATCCGGAGTTCGGCCCAACTTTCCCCACCATTGATCGCAACGGTTTGGCGCCCGGGAAAGACCAGATGGACAATGCCGCCATCCTCGATCATCCGGCAGGGACCATCCTCCGGCACCTCGCCATCGAAGACCAGGGATCCATTGGGTGTCTCGTCCAGCGTGTCTGTCTCGGTGATCTCAAGACGAAAGTCCGGCGCGACGGGTTCCTCTATGCGCAGGCTGCCCAGCATCCGGTCGAAATCCTGCCACAGCTCGGAGCGCTCGGCCGATATGCCAAGGATCAGGCCGTTGAGGCCATAGCAGGCTGAAGGTCTGGTCAAGCGGGACGCGCCTTTACGGCATCGGCATGATGACGATAGATCTCGACCATGCCGGGAAGCTTGTCGCTGACCACCGGCTTGCCGTCGAGGCAGACCCAGCAATGCGCCGATAGACGCTGCGCTTGCATGGACTGCGGATCGACGCCGAAGCGCAGGTCCGGATCGAAGCCGGCTAGTCGCAGGAAACGATGACCGAGCAGACCTTCCCTCAAGCACCTGCGGTCACGCATCAGCCAGGGATGGCGGACCGTGCGGTTGACGCTCGCGACGATGTAGGCGGACGCCAGACCGCGATAGGGCGTCGACGAGGCGAGCGGCGCCCATTTGAGCACCTCCTCGAAGCTCCGGTTGGTGACAAGGACCGGCATCAGCCGCGCGCTCGCCCAGAGATGGCAGCGAAAAAGAGCGCGCAGGAGCGGGCCGTCAGCCATCAAGCACCTGACGCGGCGAGGATACCTTCCGAGATCAGATCCGTGGCCAGTGCCGCCATGTCCTGATCGAGCGTCCCCTTGTCGACCTCGAACTCCTCGCAAAGCAGGTCGACGATCTGGTCGAGGTTGCGCGCGCCGTCCACCTTGTCGAGAAAGGCTTCGGTCGTGCCGTTGCATGTATAGAGCTGGCCGCTGCGCGCCAAAAGCACGACTGCGCCATCGCCCACATGCTGCACCGAGGCATCCTCGGCCAGCCGCAGAACGGTTCCAGAGACTATTTCCACCACGCCCCCTCCAAGCCATGCTCATCCCGGAAATCAGATAGCGCGGAGGTGGAGCGCTGTCTATCAGCCGATCACGGGAGCCCGGTGCGCGGACCAACGGCCTTGCTGACAGATTCTCCGCGCCAGTCGCGTTAGAACCTGCTCGGTTGCGTCTTCCCGGCCGCATTCGGCCCAGAAATAGTCATCGGTGAAACGTGACAAACAGCGGGCTGCCGGCAGCGGACGTTGCATTTCTTCCCCTAAGTAAGGTAAAACCTGCCTGGGTATTGGGGAGATAGCGTATGCGTTACAATTGGGAGCGAGCTCCGACGAGCTTCGAACGTCATAGAAAAGCGCTGGCGACAGCCATTTTGATCGCTGGCGGCATTGGCCTCATGCTTGTGGCCCTGCCGATCTAGAAACAACCTTCAGACAGAGCGGCCGCCGGCGCTTGGGCGTGACCTCTCAGCGTGGCTCCCCGGTCACCGCGAGGAAGCGGCGATCGCGCCCCTCGAAACCCTGGCTGAAACGCTGCACCAACACAACGATCACCGCCGGCTTGCCGGCCGGGGTAAGTTCGTAGGATTCCGACAGGCTGTAGGAGGTCGGGCAGTTTCTTGAGCCCGGCACGGTCTTGTCCTCGTGCAGGATCTTGAACGGCTTGCCGTCCTGGCCTTGCAGCGTCAGCCGGAAGCCGAGTGCCTTGCCAGATGTGTCGCGCTGCTCCGTCGTTGCGAAACTCGCCGAACAATCGCTCGTGCTGGCTGCCAGGATCTCGTCGAGCTGGATGGTCGAAACGCCCGTTTCGCCATGGAGCGGCGACAGCCATTTCTGCGAGACCTGTTCGAGGCGGGAGATGTCGTTGTAGGCAACCATTTCACCCGGAAAGGTGAATTTGTCGGACGCTGTCTGCTCGGCTGGGGATGTGATTGCATAATGGGCGAGAATGGGCGCCGCCTGAGCGGCGGCCTGCGCCCTCGCCTGCTCCAGCGTCAGTGTCGCCTCCTCCGTCTCATCGACGACGAGGATCGGCTTACCGCCAACGAACCGATCCGTACGGGTATCGATGATGTCGATCTCAGACCAGCCGGAGTCCGAGGCGCCGGCGTCGAGCGTTCCATATCGCTCGAAGGCGAAATAAGCGCCATCCGGCGAAAAGCCGATGATGTGCCGTGCCGCGGCATCGCCGGCTTCAGCGGTTCCGGTGGACATAGCAAGTACGGCGCCCATGACCGACGATAGCGAAAAGCGCCCGATGATCCGAACAGCAGCAGACATCACCACCCCAGTCCCGTCTCGCATGTCATAGCTGCTTGCCCCCAAGCGCCAGGTCGATGCCGTCGTCACAATGGCGTGGATTTGCGGCCAAGGGTAGAGCGCGCTATCTGGAAGGAAGAAAAACATTTCCCGGGGAGGTATGGATGGCTTCACGCTATCACGAGGTCTATGAAGGCTGGAAACGCGATCCGGAACAATTCTGGGCGGAAGCGGCCGGCGCCATCGACTGGTATTCGCCCTGGGACAAGGTGTTCGACGCCAATGCCGGTGTCTATGGCCGCTGGTTCACCGGCGCCACCTGCAACACCTGCTACAATGCCATCGACCGCCACGTCGCCGGCGGCCGCGCCGACCAGATCGCGCTGATCCATGACAGTGCGATTGCCGGAACCGTGAAAAAGTTCACTTATGCCGAGCTGAAGCGCGAGGTCGTCGCGCTGACTTCGGTGCTGAAGAACCGCAGCATCGGCAAGGGTGACCGCGTCATCATCTACATGCCGATGGTGGCCGAGGCGGCCATCGCCATGCTCGCCTGCGCCCGCATCGGCGCGGTGCATTCGGTGGTCTTCGGCGGCTTCGCCTCGCATGAGCTTGCCACCCGCATCGACGATGCCAGGCCGAAGCTGATCATTTCGGCATCCTGTGGCCTGGAGCCAGGCCGCGTCGTTGCCTACAAGCCGTTGCTCGACAAGGCGATCGAGATCTCCCGCCACAAGCCGGACGCCTGCCTGATCCTGCAGCGCGACCAGTTGCGATGCGAGTTGAAGGAGCATTTCGACATCGACTACGCCGATGCGGTCGCCCGCGAACGGGCAGCGGGCGCCAATGTCGATTGCGTTCCGGTGCTTGCCACCGATCCGCTCTACATCATCTACACATCGGGCACGACCGGGCAGCCCAAGGGCATCGTGCGCGACAATGGCGGCCATATGGTCGCGCTGAAATGGACGATGGAAAACGAGTTCGGCGTCAAGCCGGGCGAGGTGTTCTGGGCGGCATCCGATGTCGGCTGGGTGGTCGGCCATTCCTACATCGTCTACGGACCGCTGCTGCATGGCTGCACCAGCATCCTGTTCGAGGGCAAGCCTGTCGGCACGCCCGATGCCGGCACCTACTGGCGGGTGATAGCGGAGCATGGCGTGGTCGCGCTGTTCACCGCGCCGACCGCATTCCGCGCCATCAAGGGGCAGGACCCGAAGGGCGAGTTCATTGCCAAACACGACCTCTCGAAGTTCCGCACGCTGTTTCTTGCCGGCGAGCGCGCCGACCCGGAAACCATCAAATGGGCGGAGCAGAAGCTGAATGTGCCTGTGGTCGACCATTGGTGGCAGACAGAGACCGGCTCGCCGATGACGATCAATCCCGCCGGCCTTGGCCTGCTGCCGGTGAAATACGGCTCGCCTGGCGTGCCTATGCCCGGCTACGACATCCGCGTGCTCGACGATGCTGGCCATGAGGTGAAGCGCGGCACGCTGGGCAATGTGGTGATCAAACTGCCGCTGCCGGCCGGCTGCCTGCCAACGCTGTGGAATGCCGATCAACGGTTCCGCCAAGCCTATCTCGACGAGTTCCCCGGCTTCTACAAGACGGCGGATGCCGGCATGGTCGACGAGGACGGCTATCTCTACGTCATGGCCCGCACCGACGACATCATCAATGTCGCCGGCCACCGGCTGTCAACCGGCGCCATGGAAGAAGTGCTTTCGGCCCATCCCGATGTCGCCGAATGCGCGGTCATCGGCATTGCCGACGCCATGAAGGGCCAGGTTCCGCTGGGCTTCGTGGTGCTGAATGCGGGTGTGACCCGCGATATCGGCTCCATCGAGAACGAGGTGGTCGGCCTGGTGCGCGAACGCATCGGCCCGGTCGCCGCCTTCAAGACGGTGGTGACGATCAAGCGCCTGCCCAAGACGCGATCGGGCAAGATCCTGCGCGGCACCATGCAGAAGATCGCCGACAAGGAGGAATGGGCCATGCCGGCAACCATCGACGATCCGGTCATCCTCGACGAGATCACTGCGGCGCTGAAGGAACGTGGGATCGGCCTTTGAGCCACTGAAGGTGGGCCGCGGACGACCTTTTCGATCGGCAAGCAATACTTTTATTGTGCGACGCAGCAATGCACCCTAAAGTCGTTCGCGGGGGGCCATCGACAAAGGTCGCATGGCTCAGCAGAAGATTACATTTGGCGGCGTCGACATCCTGCGCTTTCTCGCCGCCGTCATGGTCATGGTCTACCACTATGGCTTCTGGGTGTGGGCGTATCCTGACGGTGTTTCGGCGCGCGCCACGGGCGGCGTTCCCCCGCAGCCGGCAATAGGCGCCTGGGTCGAATCCGGCTGGGTCGGCGTCCAGATCTTCTTCGTCATCAGCGGCTTCGTCATCGCCTTCAGCGCCGAAAGGTCGACACCCCTGCGGTTTTTCGAAGGCAGGGTGAAACGGCTGGCGCCGGCCGTGTGGATCTGTGCGCCTGTCACTGCGGCGGTGCTTTTGATCGTCGGCCTCAGCTGGCCGACCGATGCCGTCGTCAGGCTCGTCCGCACCGGCCTGTTCGCCCCTTACGCGCCATGGGTGGACAGCGTCTACTGGACGCTCGGCATCGAGATCGCCTTCTATGCCGTCGTCTGGACCTTGCTGCGGCTCGGCCGCTTCCATCTAATGGAAATTGTGGCGCTCGCCATCGGCCTGGTCAGCGCGCTGTTCTGGTGCCTCTACTACCCGCTCGACTGGGCCGACCTTGCCGAAACACGCACGCTCGACCTGCTTCTGGTGCATCACGGCGTGTTCTTCGCCACCGGCGTCATGCTGTGGCTGATGCGCTTCAAGGCGGTGACAGCCGCCCGCCTAGCCTTCTGCGCCCTGTTCCTGGCCGGTGGTGTGCTGCAGATCGCCAGTTCGGTCGACGTTCATATCCTGAAGGTCGGGCGTGATATGCCCTTCGCCCCGCCGATCCTCATCTTCCTCATAGGCATCGCGCTGATGGCGTGGTCGCTGCGGCTCGACCTCTCCTGGAGCGGCTGGCGCCGGATCGGGCTGATGACCTATCCGCTCTACCTGCTGCACGATGTCGTCGGCGCGGCCCTGCTCGGCATCCTGGTCCGCGCCGGTCTGCCGCATCTGTTCTCGATGGCGGTCGTCGGCGCGACGATGATCGCGGCAAGCTGGCTAGTGGCGACCGAGGCCGAACCACGCATCCGGCTGCTGCTCGACCATACCGTTTTCCGTTATCGGCTTAAGGCAGCCTGACGACGGTCCGGCAGACCGGCCCGTCCGCCGACCTAAAGCATGTCGCGCCTGAGCGGATTCAGGCCCACTCCAGGCCTTTGTTCCACGGATCGCTCTCCCAAAACGGAGCTCACTTCCGAGCGACATGCATTGGCGGTGCCGACCCGGCGCAGCTACATTTTCCACGATTGCGGAATTCTTCGTTTCGGGCATGATAACAGGCACTTATGCCTTCGGCATGAGAGCTTGCCTCGAGACGCCCGGCACGTGACCCTGTTCCAGCGAAAACCCCGCATCGCGGCGCGTCCGCGCCTCGATATCGATATGCAGGACGCTGTCGTCTATGCGATCGGCGACGTGCATGGCTGCTACAAGGAACTCCGCGCGCTGGAGCAGAAGATCCTGCTCGATTCGCTGCGCTTCCAGAGCCGCAAGATCATCGTCATGCTTGGCGACTACATCGACCGGGGGTTTCAGTCGGCGCGGGTGCTCGATCACCTCCTGGCGCCGCCGCCGAAAGGATTTCAGCGCATTTGTCTTGCGGGCAACCACGAAGTGGCAATGCTGAACTATCTCGACGGAAATCTGTCCCGCGAACCCTGGCTGGCGACGGGCGGCCTGCAAACCCTGTTTTCCTATGGCATCGATCCGGCGCGCCTCACCAGCCTCTACGGGAGCAGCGCGCAGATCGACCGGCGCATAAGGGAGATCATTCCGGACGATCACGTCAGCTTCCTGCGCGGGCTGCCGATCATGGTCCGTTCGCGGAAGTTCGTGTTTGTCCACGCCGGCATCAGGCCCGGCGTCGACCTTGCGGCGCAAACCGACCATGACCTGATCAACATCCGTTCGGACTTCTTCGAGGCAACGCACCTGCTCGACCGCTGGGTGGTGCACGGGCATACGCCGGTGGATGTCCCGAAGCTCGAAGGGCGCCGGCTCGGCATCGACACGGCCGCCTTCCAGAGCGGACGCCTGACCGCCGTCAGGATCGCCGACAAGCAAGGCAGGCTGATCTTCTCCTGACGCGCAACGATATTCAGGTGTGCTGGCCTGAAGATCGATACACTTCAGAGTGGACCCACTCGCGCAACGGTCGACGTCAGACCGGCGCCTTGCCGCGCACTTCCGACTTTTCCAGATAGTAGCTCGAATATTTATCGAAGAATTTTTCCGAGCCGCCGAACGAGCCGTATTTGGCCAGTTTCTTCAAATCGACCTTGTTCAGCACCGCGCCGACGATCTTGTTAGCGACATAGGGTTCGGATTCCAGCATCGACCTGACCATCGCGCGCGGGGTGCGCCCCCACTCGGTGACCAGTACAAAACCGTCGACCAATGGCGCGAAGGCCTTGGCGTCGACCACCGGTCCGAGCGGCGGCAGATCGACGACGATGTATTCGAACGTCTCCTTGGCGTTCTCGATGAAGCGCCGCATGCCGGCCGAGGAGAGAAGTTCGCTGGTATGCGAGAAGTGACCGCGCAGCACCGCCGGGATGATCGCCAGCTTCGTCTGCCTGTCGATCTTGCCGACGGACTGCCAGGTCTGGCCGCCGACCACCGCTTCCATCAAGCCCTGCTCGGTTTCCATGCCAAGGCCTCGGCTGAGGCCGGGATTGCGCAAGTCGCCGTCGATCAGCAGCGTCTTGGAGCCATTGGCGGCAAGCAAGCCGGCGAGATTTGCCGCGACCGTCGACTTGCCCTCGCCGGGAAGCACCGAGATGATGCCGATGACGCGGCTGCCTTGCCCTTCCATCACGACGTCGAAGGCGATCTTGGCGCTGCGCAGCGTTTCGGAGAACATCGAGGCTGGAGAATCGATGCTGACCCGCATGCGCGCCCGCTTTTCGGCTGAAGACAGCGATTGGGTGGTCTTGGCGTCCACCTGGGTCTCGCCCGGCTTTTCTTCCTTGCCGAGCTTGCCGCCGATCGTCGGCAGGTAGCCGAGGAATTTGAGGTTGACGCGGTCGCGCACGTCCTCGCCGGTCCTGAAGAAGCGTTCGTTGAACTCGTTCAGGCCACCAAAGCCGGCGCCCATCAGCAGGCCAAGCACCAGCGAAAGTCCGAGCACGACGATGGTGCGCGGGCTTGAGGCCGCCATCGGCATCGACGCGTCGGAGATGATGCGGATCTTGCCGACCGGGAAGGATTGCTGCTGCGCGGCTTCCTCGTAACGACCCAGGAATGTCTGATAGAGCGTGGTGAGCGCCGTCGCCTGCTGATCGAGTTCACGCAGCTTGACTTGCGTCTGGTTGTCGACGGAACTCTTGCCTTGCGCGGCCGCGACATTGGCCCTGAGCGCGGTCTCGCGTGCCTGCGCCACCTCATATTCGTTGCGATAGCTTTCGGTCAGCTGCTTCAGCTCGCCGAAAATCTGCGTCGATATGTCGGCCTTCTCCTTGGAGAGAGCCACCGCCTGCGGGTGCTCGGGGCCGAAATTCGCCTCGACGTCCTGCAGCCGCTTGGCCACCGTGAGGTAGCGGGTCTTGAGCGCCGATATGACCGAGCTGCTTGGCTGGTCGCTCGATATGGCGGCATCCTTGAAAGCGTTTTCGGAGCCGCTGTCGACGATGGCCTTGTACTGCTGGTAGCGGGCGCTGGCGCGTGCGGTATCGGCCTGCGCCACGATAAGCTGGGCGTTGAGGTCGGAAAGCTGCTTGTCGCTCATCAGCTGGCCATCGCTGTTGGCCGCCAGCCCATGTTCAGCCCTGAATTTCTCAACCGCGAGCGAAGCTGCCTGCGAGCTCTGGCGCAGCTCCGTCAACCGGCCCTGCAGCCAGACCGCAGCCCGCTCGGTGGCATCGAAGCTGGCATCGAGCTGATCGGCGAGATAGGCATCGGCATAGGCCTTGGTGATGGCGTTTGCCAAGGCCGGATCCGTCGCCTGATAGCCGAGCGCGATGACGTAGCTTCGGCCGACGCGTTCCGCCCGGATCTCGTTCTGCAGCTTGAGGATCGCGTAGTCGCGGCGCGACGTGGCGATCAGCGCATCGCGGGCGGCCGGGTCGAGCTTGCTGAAGTCAGCGCCACCCGGCATGGAAGAGCTGGGGCGGACATACTGGATCAGGCTGCGGATGAGGCCTATGCCTTGGGCAAGCGCCGACTGGGGCGGATTCATGAACGTGTCGTTCTGGTCGAGCTTCAGCTTGTCGACGACCACGGCGGCAAGCCGCGTCGAGGTCAGGATCTCGATCTGGCTCAGGATGGCGGAATCGGTCTGCATGGTTGTCGACGTCGCCGAAATGTCGTCGACGATCTTGTTCAAGCCCTCGTCGATCAGCACGCTGGCGATCGACTGATATTTGGGCGGCGTTGTCTGCAAATAGAGCAGGCCCAGGAAGAGACCGATGACGGCACACACGGCAACCACCTTGGCCTGCCGTGCGGCCATGCCAAGCAGCCGCTCGATATCGATGAAGTCTTCGCCGTCTCCTGCGTCCGAATTCGGCAATGGCATCCTCTTGTCGAGAGGAAAGTTGGCATAATTCATCTTCGGTCCAATTCTAGAGCCGGTCCTATTCCGATTGATCGCAATTGGCTCTATCTACTGTTTCAACATGATCTTTTCCGGAAACCGGGACCCACTTTCAGGGATCATGCCTTGGCTTGCAGGCGCCTCGAAGATCGGGAGCATCGCCAGAGCAATGCAAGCGTCGTGCCAGACGGAGAGAACCTGCCGGCCCCTCTTCGCCGGCCATCTGACGATACTCCCGAAAGATGGGCATTATGCGGCTTCTTCCTGGCGTTCATGCGACCGGACGAACTCCTGAAGCATCTCGAAAACCGGACCCTTCATGTCGTCGCGCGCCAGCGCGAAGGCGATGTTGGCCTGGATGAACCCTTCCTTGGAACCACAGTCGAACATGCGGCCGAGGAAAGGCTGGGCGAAGAACGGCTGATCCTTCGACAGACGAACCATGGCATCCGTCAGTTGAATCTCGTTGCCGGCGCCGCGCTGCTGATTGCCCAGGAGCGCGAAAATCTCCGGCTGCAGGATGTAGCGGCCGTTGATGTAGAAATTCGAAGGCGCATTGGCCGGCGCCGGCTTCTCGACCATGGCCGTCACCTCGAAACCGCCGCCGATCTCGGCGCCACGGCCAACGATGCCATATTTGTTGGTCTCGCTGGGTTCGCAACGCTCGACGGCGATTACGTTGCCGCCCGTGCGCTCATAAAGCTCGACGGTTTCGGCGAGGCATCCGCGACCGCCGAAGGACACCATGTCCGGCAGCAGCAAGGCGAAGGGCTCGTTGCCGATAACCTCGCGCGCGCACCAGACGGCATGGCCGAGGCCTTGCGGGGATTGCTGGCGGATGAAGCTGGTGGCGCCGGCCACAGGCAGCATGCTTTCGAGCGCCTCCAGCTGGGTCTTCTTGCCGGTCTGCTCCAGGGTGCCGATCAATTCCGGATGCAGGTCGAAATAGTCCTCGATCACCGCCTTGTTGCGACCGGTCACGAAGACGATGTGTTCGATGCCCGCCTCGAAGGCCTCGTCCACCGCATATTGGACGACGGGCCTGTCGACGACGGGAAGCATTTCCTTCGGCATCGACTTGGTCGCCGGCAGGAACCGCGTTCCAAGCCCCGCCACCGGTATCACGGCCTTCCTGATTTTCTTCATCGCAAATTCCTTCTGAGGAGATCGACTTCAATCCGTTCACAGGCCACGAAAATTCCCTCCATGTGCCTGCATCTTCACCTCCCCGCCCCGACGGCAAATTGTGCCGCCATTCTTCGCAACCGCACGGCGATCGGCATGCCCATATGCCTGACCGCCGCCGGGTCGCTGAGCGCAGTCCGGATCGCCTTGAGCGGGGACCGCGCCTTGATGTGCTGTACCAGTGACAGAAACGATGCCGCCTTGCGCAGGCTGCGGCCACGCCGCGCGAACGCGGCCTGCGCGGCCTCATCCATCCGATGGGTTTGAGCGAACACGGCATCCGCCCTGCGCATGGCTTCGACGTGGTGAAGCTCGAGCACGCGCGAAATGGAGGCGCTGCGAATATGGTAGGCATAGCCGATATCGGGCTCGACGACGCATTTTCCGCCCTTGGCCAGGGCGGCGGCAAAGAGGATGTAGTCTTCGCCGATCCTCAGCTTCTCGTCATAGCGAAGCCGGTTTTCGTTCAGGAACTCGCGCTGGAAGATCGGCTTGAGGTAGCCGAGGTTGAACTTGGATTCGAAGACGACGTTGCCGGCGATGTAGGTGGCCAGCGAAATCTCGCGCAAGCCTTCCAGATATTGCCGCGGAAACATCGCGTCCTCGATAACGCCGTCCTCGCGAACGACCTGCAGATTGTCGACGGCGATCTGGGCATCCGCGCTTTCGGCACGCGCGATCATCCTGGCGAGCCGGCCGGGAAAGACCGCGTCGTCGGAATCGAGAACCGCGATCCATCTGCCGCGGGCGGCATCGAGGCCGGCATTCCTGGCGCCGCCCGGGCCGCGATTGCTTGGCAGGGCGATGACACGGACGATATCCCCGGGATAGGCCCGCGCAACATCGAGCGTCGCATCGCGCGACTTGTCGTCGACGACGATGATTTCGACGCAGACACCCTTCTGGGCGATGGCGCTGGCGATCGCCCGATCAAGGGTCGTCTCGGCATTGTAGGCGGCAATAACGAAGGAAACATCGGGGATAGATCTGACGTCAGGCTGCACGCTTGCCTCCCTCCTGTGGCGACGGGTGGCCATAGAGGCGGATTTCGCGGATGCCGACGAGGCCGCTGACGACACCAACATGCATAATGCCGCGCAGCACGCTGCGGTTCCTGCGTACCGGACTGACGACGACCGGAAGTGCCGAGGCGAAGCAATAGATGGCCTTTGCCGAGGCCAGGCCGACCTGCTTGGCCAGGCCGATTCCGCTGGCGCTGCTGCCCAGGAGATGGCCATGCGTCTGGCCGGCGCGGAAGCGGCGGCGGCCGAGCCAATCGAATGCCGCCCTGGAGCGCGGCACCACCTCGTCGACCCATGCCTCGGGCGAGAAGGCGATGCGGCCGCCTGCCTTGTGCATCTGGTCGAAGAATTCGGTGTCCTCGCCGCCGGTCTGGCCACGCGCCAGGCTGAAGCGGCGGCCGCGCAGGCTGTCCGAGCCCATCCGCAGCAGAACGTTGCAGGTGTAGCCGGTCTGGATCTCGCCGCGCACCCAGACGGGCAAGGTCGAATGGAAATCGCCGCGCCGCATCCAGTCCGGCGCGTCCGGGCGATAGCGCGCCCTGACCGGGCCGAGCACGGCGGCGGCACCGCTTTGCTGCGCCATCGCGACCAGTTCGGCAAGCCATGGCGTCGTGGCCGTCTCGTCGTCATCGATGAAGGCGACGAAATCCGCGGTGCTCGCATCGAGGCAGGCGTTGCGGGCGATCGAGATGTTGCGCGCCGGGGCGTGCTGATAGTGGATCGGCACCGTCAATTCCCGCGACAGTGCCGCCACCAGGTCACAGGCCGATGGGGTGTCGTCATTGTCGGCGACGACGATGCGGACATCGAATCCCACCGGCATCTCCATGGCGTCGAGCGAGCGCAGCGTGTCGGCCAGTTCCGGCCGGCGGAACGTGCAGACGCCGATGTCGATGCTGCGGTTCTTTACCGACACCGCCATCAGGCCACTCCTCGTCGCGAGCCGAGGCCGAGAAGCTGCAGCCAGAAGCCGACCGACCAGCCAAGATGCATGACCATGGCCGAGACACCGGCCAGCGCAACGTCGGCCTTGCGCTGGCGGATAGCCGTCACTAGCCCGTAGCCCAGGCAAACCGACGCCCACAGCAGCAGCGGCACCGCCGCCAGCCAGTGCACGAAGGAGAAGGCCGCCAGCAGCACCACCGGAAACACCAGCAGCGGCACCATCTGCCTCACCTTCGGGATGACGCGATGCTTCAGCACATTCTTGGCACGCCCGCGACCGTAGCCGAGATACTGGAAATAGAGGCCTGAGAGCGAGGCGCGCGGGTAGTAGACCATCTGCGTCTTGCCGCTCATCCAGATCTTGTAGCCGGCCTTACGCAAGCGATAATCGAGCTCGGCGTCCTCGTTGTGGCTGAACGTTTCGTCATAGCCGCCGACGGCACCGAACGCCGATATCCGCATCAGTGCATGATGGCCGTGATCGATCCACTGTCCCTGCGAAAGATGCCTATGCTTCGAGCCGCCGGTGCCGAGCTTGGAGTTCTGCGCCGCGGCCGCCGCCTTCTGCACGGCACCGCTGCCGCTGGTCAGCATCGAAACGACAACCGAATCCGCTGATGTAGCCAGCGCTTCCTCGACCAGCCGGTCGCAATAATCGTCGGGATAACCGCCATGCGCATCGATGCGGATGAGATAGTCGGCACCATCGCCGAAGGTACCGACGGCGAGATTGATCGCCGCGCTCTGGATGCGCCGCTTGTTGTGGAGCAGGATAACCCGCGGGTCCCTCGCAATGACGTCCTCTAGGATGGAAAGCGTGCCGTCGGTGCTGCCGCCGTCGGCGACGATGATCCGGGCGCCAAGCCGGGCGGCCGCGGGCCGCAATTGATCGAGCAGCGCACCGATATGGGCGGCTTCGTTCAGGCATGGGATAACGATCAGGCTGGATGAGGGTTTTTCCGTCTGCGTCATCAACCTCTGTCCATCTTGCCTCTGTCCATCCCCTGCCATCCTATGCCAATGCCTCGGCGGCAAACGAACCGGGCACGGCCGTCAGGCTGCGCAGCCGCTCGACAAGCGCACGGCAATCGCTGCGATCGTAGCTCCAGGTTCTCGGGTTGCGCGCCAGAACACGCCCCTTCAGCCTGGCGAAGCGATGCTCCTCCATCTTGCCTAGCGCGGCTTCGAGCGCTTCGGGCGACGCTTGCGGCAACAGCACGCCGATATCCTGCTGCTTGAGGAACCGCCCGGTCTCGGTATTGCCCATCGAGATCGGCACCGCGCCGAAACGGCAACCCTCATAGAGCCGGTTGGGCAGAAGCCATTCGGAGTTCTGCCCCGCTTCGAAGAAATCGATCGCCCAGGAAAAATGGACATCGTTGTAGATCGCCGCCATGTCTTCCGGATTGCGGTAGGGCCCGAGAAACGACAGCCATGGCTCGGCCTCGACAAAGCCGTGAAAGTCAGGGAATTCCGACAAAGCCGGACGGCCGCGCAGCACGATCTCGAAGCGGCCCTCCATGCGGCGGGAGAAATCAGCCAGCAACTCGAGCGAGCGGCGGCAGCGCAGCGCGCCGAACCAGCCGATCCGCCATGGCGGGCCGACCGGGCTCTCTTCAGCCTCCGGAGCGCCGGGCACAATCGTCGCGGCCTCGAAATATTTGTTTTCGACCAGCTCGATGGGTGCCGCGACCTGGCCGAACGGCTTGAAATAATTGGCGATGAAGGCAGGCGAACTGGTCACCAGCAGCTTCACATCCCTGGCCAGAAATCGTTCGGTGGCACGCAGCGCCTTGCCCAGGACATCGTTGCGCAGCACAAGCCGATGAATGTCGAGGCACTCGTATACGATCGGAGCCGATGCACCGAAGGCTGACCTGGCGCGGCGGGCAAGCGCCAGCATTTCCAGGTTGCGCGCGACGATGACATCCGGCTTTGGCATTCCGCCCAGCTTCGAGCCTATCGAAACGGCTGCTTTGGCTACGGCCGCGAGGCGTTGGCCGAATCGCCCGTCACGCGTCCCGCCGAGGTCGATCGGGCGCAGTCCCTCGATATCCGCAATCGGATTCGCGGTGCGACGGAAGCCGGCCAAGGTGACCTGGGCCCCACCTGCCCTGAGCATCGTGATCCGCCGGCGCACCGCCGGGTCGGAAACGTCGTGCACTAGGTACAAGACATGCAGCATAAAAACTCGACCGCTGTTGGCCCACCCAAGGGAATGCTAGTACAGCTCTTGCTGCATCGCAACATTCTTGCTGCACCAATCGACGTTTTCTGTTGCACTGCAAAATTATTGCCGTAGTTTGTGGTCGGCGGCGGTCGTGGATTTTCGGGCCCGAAAATCCACGTAAAAAATCAGGAATCCTGAATTTGGAAGCCAATGCATTCGATCCGCCAGAAGGCTCCTTGCGCAAATCGGTTGGGCGCGGCGCGGTTGTCACGGCCATGGCGCAATCGGTGCGGGTCGCGACACAGATTCTGTCGGTTATCGTGCTGTCGCGGTTGTTGTCGCCACAGGATTTCGGTGTCGTGGCGATGTGCGCGCCGGTGCTTGCCTTTATCGCACTGTTCCAGGATTTCGGCCTGACCCAGGCAACGATCCAGAAATCAGGCATCCGGCATGAGGAGGTGAACTACCTCTTCTGGATCAATGTCGCCGTCAGCGCGATCCTGGCTTGCGTGCTTGCGGGTGCGGCGCCGCTGGTTGCTGCTTTCTACGGCGAGCCGCGCGTGACAGGTCTGGTGGCTGCGTTCGGGCTGCAGATCATGGCCTATGGGCTTGGCGCCCAGCATCTGGCGCTCTTGACGCGCCGTATGCAGTTCGGCCGGCTGGCCGTCATCGACGTCGCCAGCGCAATCGCCGGGCTTGCCGTGTCGATCGCCTGGACCTTCATCGATCGCTCCTATTGGGCCCTGTTTGCCGGCACGCTGACCGGTGGCGTGCTGCCGACGCTCTGCTACTGGGCGAGTTCGCGCTGGCGTCCGGGCCTGCCGCGCAAGGTCGCCGGCATCGGCGAGCTGATCAATTTCGGCGCCGGCATCACCGGCTTCAACTTCGCCAATTTCTTTGCCCGCAACCTCGACAACGTGCTGATCGGCAAATATTGGGGCGAGGCGCAGCTCGGCCTCTATGACCGCGCCTACAAGCTGCTTCTGTTTCCGCTGAGCCAGATCACCAACCCCTTGTCGAAGGTGATGGTTCCAGCACTTTCCAGGCTGAAGGACGAGCCGGATCGCTACCGCAGCGCCTATCTGCGCGTCATGCCGCTGATCCTGCTGGTGGCGCTTCCCGGTGTCGCCTTCGCCACCGCGATGTCGGATGTGCTGATCCCCTTCGTGCTCGGCGAGCAATGGCGCGCAAGCGCCTCGATTTTCCTGGCGCTCGGCTTTGCCGGGCTGCTGCAGCCGCTCAACAATCCGGCGGGGTGGCTTTTCGTCAGCCAGGGCCGCTCCGGCGATTTCATGCGCTGGGGCATCATAACGGCCGTGACGTCGGTGCTGGCTTTCATGCTCGGCCTGCCCTATGGCGCGCTGGGCGTGGCGATCGCCTATGCGATCAGCGAATATCTGCGGACGCCTTTCCTATGGCTCTATGTCGGCAAGAGCGGACCGCTGCAGGCGCATCATGTGCTGCGCGCGGCAACGCCGTTCGTGCTTGGCGCCCATCTGGCGCTGGCCGCGATCTGGTTCGTCAAGCCAGCGCTGCCGCAGCAGCATGTCGTCGCCCTGGCCAGCAGCGCCGTGTTCGCCTACCTCATCACGATCATCATCGCACTGGCATTCGCCTCCGGCCGCGAAGCCTTGCGCGAGGCACTCAGGATGCTGCCGGCAAGGCTGCCTGCGGCAGCGCCGCGCGAAGCGCAATAATTTGGGCGTCTTCGACTGCTACGGACATCTCCTCCAGGACCAGGTCTGAACCATGCACTACCGATCGATCTCCGATATGAACGACGCCATCGTCAGGGGCCTGCACCGGCTGCCGCGCGACATCGACCTGGTCGTCGGTGTGCCGAGAAGCGGCGTTTTGGCAGCGACGCTGGTCAGCCTTGCCGCGAACATCCCGATGACCGATCTCGACAGCTTCCTGGCTGGGCGAATCTACACATCAGGCGTCACCAAGCGCCGGGCCGCTCTCGACCGCAAGGTTTCCGAGATGCGCAAGGTGCTGGTGATCGACGACAGCGTCGCCGGCGGCAACGCCATGCGCGACGCACGCGCCCGCATCCAGGCTGCGGGCATCGAGGCGGACTTCACCTTTGCCGCCGTGTTCGGCCTTGAGCCCCTGCACCAGGAAACCGACCTCGTCTTCGAGGTCGTGCCGCATCCGCGCATGTTCCAGTGGAACTTCATGCATCACAAATTCCTGGCGCAATGCTGCGTCGACATTGACGGCGTGCTGTGCCTCGACCCGACAGAGGCGGAAAACGACGACGGCCCGGCCTATGAGAAATTCCTCAGCGAAGCGCGGCCGCTCCATGTCGCGACCCACAGGATCGGCTGGCTGGTCACCAGCCGGCTGGAGAAATACCGCGCGCTCACCGAGGCATGGCTCGCCAAGCATGAGATCAAATACGACCAGCTGATCATGCTCGATCTGCCGAGCAAGGCGGAACGGCAACGACTCGGCGCGCATGGCAGCTTCAAGGCCGATTTCTACCGCAAGTCCGATGCCATCCTGTTCATCGAGAGCGAGCACGAACAGGCGCTGAAGATCACCGAACTGTCAGGCAAGCCGGTGCTGTGCGTCGAAACGCATATGGTCAGCTTCCCCGACGCGCTGTCGCTGCCGGCACTTGGCCAGGCGGCCCGCAACCTGCCGGCAAGGCTGCGGCAGATCAAGTCGCAAGAGGGCCGCAAGAGCGCCGCCAAGACCATTGCCCGCGCACTGCTTGGCGCCCGCGGCTACGAGACGCTGAAAAGCCGGGTCAAGCGTCCAGCCTGACCTGCTCAGGCGGCGTCGTCAGGCCGCCTGTCGCGCGCGCTGCTGCATGGCCCTGTCCAGTATCGAGAAGAAGGTGATGAACTGGCGATCGGGATCGAGTTCCGGGCGCCCGGCGAAGCTGCGAGCGAGACTGGAAAGCCGGTCATATTCCTGGTTGTCGTTCCACAGCCGCCTGACGGCCGCGACCCAATCGGCCAGCGGAGCATCGTAATCCAGCACCACGCCACCGGAGCCGACAGCCTCGGGCAGACCGCCGCGCCGCGAACCGATAACGGGGATTCCGCTGCAATGGGCCTCCGAAGCGACGCGGCCCCACGCCTCTTCCCACTTGCTGGGAGCAAGCAGGATCTTCGTGCGACCATAGACCGTCTTCATGTCGCTGGTGCGGCTCTCCAGGACGACATTGCCCAAGGGAGCGATCGTCTGTTCGATCCGCGCCCGGTGATCGTCGTCGAGCTTCCAGCTTTCGACGAACAGGAATGGAATTTCGCGGCAGGCGCCGGCAATCCGCACCGCGAGCTCAAATCCCTTTTCCTCATAGGGGTTGATCAGCGTGACGAACTGGCCCGTCGTCGGCGTCGAGTAATGCGCCGGGTTGATGGTTGGCGGGATCACCGCTGCCTCGATGCCGAATTCTTTTTTGTAGGTTCGCGCGGTGAAATCCGAATTGGCAATGTAAAGCGCCGAATGCAATTCGCGCAGATCGCCGCCCAGTTCATGGAACTCGACATTGCGGAGATAAACGACCAGAGGCACGCCCTCCGCCTGCAGCGCCTTGCCGATCGGAACCGATTTGTGACACTGGACCACGGCGACATCGGGCTTCAGCCTGTCGACGGCATAACCCGCCGCTTCCCAGGGAAACCAGGCCCGCACCACCGGATAGCCGGGATAGCTGTCGACAACCGCCGGCTGCCGCAACAGCTTCATCTTGGCGCGTGCCTTGAAGCCGAAGACACCGTCACCGAACAGGGCGGCGAGCACAGCCGCTTCATGACCGTGCTCGATCAACTGTTCGGCCAGATGATGCGTGCTCGACTGAACGCCGCCACTGAACTCGGGCGGGTAGCCGTTGCCGCCTGCAAAGAGAACTTTCATGATCGGGCTCCTTGTCGCATCTCGTATTCCTTGCTCGGAGACAACAGGCAAAGGCCGCCGCCTCGCTTTCGACGTCAGGCAAGTTTCGGCGGCTCCAGATTGGCGAAGGGATTGGTACAGGATTGCCAGCCGGTAAACCGGATCGGGTCGTTGGGCGAACTGCGCCAGGCGTAGTCCGTCAGCATATGGAATTCGGCGACGACCCAGCGGTCGAAATGCAGCAGATCTTCCCGCTTCCGCTGGGGCAGCAAGCGACGCGCGGCGCCCAGTTTGAGCTCCTCCACCAGGGTGACGGCATCACTCAGTTTTTCGCTTGGGAAATTCCATGGATTCCTGTCGCGGAACGCCAGCACGAACTGCTGCAGATGCTCGATGCGGATGTTCAACTTGCCAAGATATTTTTCCAGCGTGACGCGCACCAGATCCTCGTCCGAGAAGGAGGAAACGGTGGCGTAGGCGACCCCTGTCGAAACCACTCCGCCAGCCAAGACGGCCAGGGCCGAGCGTCTGGAAATCTCGATCATGCGATACCTCCTTTCACGCGATCCGGCTCGCCGCCCGCAAGGACAGCGCTGCCGCGGTCAGGCTCGGGTTGGCGCAGGAGCAGCTCGGATAGGTGCTGGTGCCGACGACGACCAGGTTTCTGAGCTGATGGTGGATCATGCCGCTGTCGACCACAGAATCGGCCGGGCCGGTGCCCATCCTCAGCGTGCCCTGGACGTGCGATTCGGTCGGCCGAATGCCGCGGTCTAAGAGCTTTTCGACCGGCAGCGGCGCCAGAAGGTCAGGCAATTTCTCCAGAGCGCGCGCCATGCCCTTCACCGCGTAGTCCGATGGCGCCTTGAAGCTGACGAAGGCATTCTCATCCGCGTCAAGCGTGACGTAGTTCTCGGGGTCGAGCAGGTTCTCGGTGACCACGACCAACGGCAGCGCCTGGCGTAGCCGCCCCTTTTCGGCACGCATTCCGTGCTGCCAGCGGTTCTCGAAATAGACCAGTGCCGCCGCATGCTCCGATCGGTGAGGACCATCATAGAGGCCGAAATTCAGGCCGGTTGTGATGGTGCTGCCGTCGAAATTGTCGACGCCGTCGAGATAGACCTCGAAATTCCAGCCGTAGGATTCATGCAGGCCGCTGCCGACAAATTCGCCGCCCAGGCCGGATCGCAGCATGATCGCCGCACTCTGGATGGCATTGGCGCCGAGAATGAAGAGATCGCCGCTGACCTGGTATTCCTTGCCGTCATGGCTGAACGTGACCGAACGGACAGCACCGCCGACGTGATCGAGCCGGCGCACTTCCGCACCGAGGCAGACCGAGATGTCGGGATGCTCGAAGACGTGCATCAACCCGTTGTTGACGGTGAATTTGGCGTCGACCGGGCACAGCCAGCAACGCAGATTGGCACAGCACGAGCTGCGCTGCGCGGTCGGCACGCGAGCCCGCGCGGTTGGCATGACGAAGTGCTGGTCGGGCTGCGCCGCCTTCATCATCCTGTCCGGTGTCGACATGCGATGCGGCGGTTGCGGAAACGGCTTCGAGCGGGGCAGCATCGCCGCCATGTCGGGGTCGCCGGAGATCGACATGATGTCTTCCGCGTCGCAGTAGAACGGCTCGACGTCGTCATAACTGATCGGCCAGTCATTGCCGATGCCGTAGGTGCTTTTCAGCCGGAAATCATTGGGATGAAATCTTGGCGTCTGCGCGAACCAGCAGTTCGTCCCGCCACCCAGTCCGATCGTGTAGTTCCACGGCTTGTCGGAATTGGTCTTGTAGGTCGTCTCGTCTTCGATGTCGGTGTTGACGTTCTGTTCGAGCTGCCATTCATGGGTGTTGTGGCGTCCCCACTCCAGCACCAGAATGCGCGCCTTTCGGCGCCTGGCGAACTCATGCAGGAAGAAGGCCGAACCGAAGCCGGAACCGATCGCGACGAGATCGAAATGATTCTTGGTGATTTGCTCCGGCTTTACGTCCAGCACCATCAGCTACAACTCCACACAGAAATACGCGCTCAACCCCAGCGCCCGCAGGCCGTGTGCGGACCGGTCTTGCATCCGGCTGCCAGGGCCCGGTCTCATGCCGCCATTCTGCCGATCGAGTGATATTCGATGCCGTGGCGGGCGATGACCTTGGGGTCATAGAGGTTGCGGCCGTCGAAGATGACCGGCGTGGTCAGCGCGTCCTTCACCGCGTCGAAGGACGGCGCGCGAAAGCTCTTCCATTCTGTGGCGATCAGCAGCGCATCGGCGCCGCGCAGCGCCGCCTCCTTGGTGCCGCACAGAAGCAGGTCGTCGCGCAGCCCGTAGATGGCCTGGCATTCCTGCATCGCCTCGGGATCATAGGCCTGCACATTGGCGCCGGCCTTCCAGAGCGCCTCCATCAGGACGCGCGCCGGCGCCTCACGCATGTCGTCGGTGTTGGGCTTGAAGGCCAGACCCCAGAGCGCAAAGGTCCTGCCTTTGAGGTTGCCCTTGAAATAGCGGTCCACCTTGTCGAAGAGAACCGATTTCTGTGCGTTGTTGCGCTCCTCAACGGCGCGCAGCAGCTTGGCGTCGAACTTGACGCCTTCGGCGGTCTTGATCAGCGCCCGCACATCCTTCGGGAAGCACGAGCCGCCATAGCCGAGGCCCGGATAGATGAAATGGTAGCCGATGCGCGGATCGCTGCCGATGCCCTTGCGGACCTCCTCGATGTCGGCGCCGAGTTGTTCGGCCAGATTGGCCATCTCGTTCATGAAGCTGATCTTGGTCGCCAGCATGCAGTTGGCGGCATATTTGGTGAATTCTGCGCTGCGCACGTCCATCACGATCATCTTCTCATGGTTGCGATTGAACGGCGCGTAGAGTTCGCGCATCACAGCCTCGGTGTCCTCGCTGTCGGTGCCGACGATGATGCGGTCCGGCTTCATGCAGTCGGCAACCGCGGACCCTTCCTTGAGGAATTCCGGATTTGAAGCGACATCGAAAGCCAGGTCCTCGCGGCCTCTTTTCTTCAGCGTGTCGGCGATCCTGGCCTTCACCTTTTCGCAGGTGCCGACCGGCACAGTCGACTTGCCGACGACGATCTTGGGTTTGTCCATTTCGCGGCCGATGGTCTCGGCGACTGCCAGCACATATTTGAGGTCGGCCGAGCCGTCCTCACCCGGCGGCGTGCCGACCGCGATCATCTGGATCTCGCCATGCCTGACAGCGGCGGCGGCATCCGTTGTGAACTTGATGCGGCCGGCGGCATGGTTCTCCTTAACGAGGTTTTCCAAACCGGGTTCGAAAATGGGAACCAGGCCCTGGTTGAGCCGCTCGACCTTGGCGGCGTCGATGTCGACGCACACCACCTGGTGCCCGACTTCGGCAAGCACCGCCGCCTGCACGAGGCCGACATAGCCAATTCCAAACACCGTCAAATTCATTCGGTTTCATTCCCATGCAAGGCAGCGGACCGTTTTCGGTCCCGCCGGTTCAAATCGACTTTCCCAACTACTTTACACTGCATGCCAGCGATTCCGGAAATTGACAGGGTTCGCCGAGCGCCGTGAAGGCGACCCGCTCGACCTGCAGGGAAAGCTTGCGGCCCGGATCCGCGAACGCTCCCATCCAGCCCTTCATCGTATCGCTGCCCCAAAAGCTGAAGAATATCTTCTGTGCATGGCTGGGCAGCTTCGCCGGGTCGGTAATCGTGTTCACCAGTTGGCCGTTGACGTACCATCGCAAGCTGTCCTTCTGCCAGACGAAGGCGTAGTCGTTGAAGGCCTTCTCCGTGCCGCCCGGCACGTCGACCAGTTTCTCGTTCTTGCCCTTGCCCGCGATATAGGCGTTGACCTGCACCTTGGAGGTGTCCTTGGTCAGGACCTCGAAGTCGATCTCGTCCCAGGGCTGCTTGTCGCTTGGACCGATATAGGTGAAGAACGCGGCGTTGAGGCCGGAGCCGGTATCGGTCTTCAGCCGTGCCTCATAGGTGCCATAGCCGAAGCGCTGCCTGGTCTGGATCTCGCCGCAGACGTAGTCGCGATCCTTCAGCGTCTGCTTTTCGAAGCCGAGCGACAGCACACCATTCGACAGTTCGACCATATTTTTCGACCAGGTGCAATTCTGATGGCTGCCGTTGTTCCAGCCGTCGGAAACATACCAGCGCGTGCGGTCGAAGCTTTTGAAATCATCGACAAAGGACGGCGATGTCGGAATGTCCTGGGCATGGGAAGGGGTTGCCAGGAAACCGCCAAGAGCAGCCAGCAGCAACGCACCGAGCGACCCCAGCCGCCGGGCGGCTTGTCCGGTCCGATATGCGAGAGGCGGTGCGTCAATTGCCGTCGTAGGTTTCGGATTCCAATTCATACCAAACTCACCTTTGCGCTGTGTGTCCCCAACCCAAAGTCGACGTTCGAACCGCTCCTGCACGGGCCAACCTTGACCTTCCTTGTGACCCTCTCGATTGCTTCTGCTTCCCGCCTTGCATCAAATCTGTTGCAACAGTTCCGAGCCTTCACGTTCAACCTCTGCCGGCGCCTGCCGGCCAGGCGAATTCCGCCGCGGTGGCCGAGGAGGCATCCTCGTCAAAGACCATATCCAGCGAATGACGGAGCTCTTTCATCATGCCGTCCTGGCGCGACAGCGCCGCGATGCGGCGCTCGCAATTCAGGATCGACTGTGTCAGGGCGCTGACTTCCGAAGACCGCTTGTCGGAAGCAGAGCCGTTTTCCATCGCTTCGACCAGAAAGGCGGCGTTGGTCGACGTCGTCCGGTAGCGATTCTCAAGCCCGGCTCTCTCGGCCTCGATCTCGGCCGCAATCTGCTCGAACAGCTTTGCCAGACGATCAAGACGTGAAACATCGGCCTGACGGTCGCGGGCCGGATCCCTTGATCTGAAACCGAATATCGAGGCCATGAACTCAGGTTCCCGTCATCGCCGGCTTGTGGGCCGGGCTTCTGGCCGATCCCCGCAGCCGGGGCTCAAAAACTCGTGTTGCGTTGTCGTGCTCCTTTTGAGGGAGAGACATCAGACCAATCCGATCGGGGGCCAAGTTCGGCTGGTCGTCCACTATGCTGCACCGCAACATAGACTGCCATCGTCGGAGCCGCGAGGCAACCACCCAATTCGTAAACTCATAAATCCGGCCGAAATGGTTTACGTGATGACATGCCGCGAGTGGACAAATCGCTGCATCGGGACCGCTCTCAGCGTTCCTTGCCCGTGCTGGTTCCGGCCATCAGAAAGCGCAGCGGCGGCACAGGCTTTTGGCTGGACACAAGGCCGACACGACGAAACAGCGCCTCGAGCTTGTCGGAAGCCACGCCCTGGACGATGGGGACGAGGTTGGACAGGCTGGCGAAGGCGTAAGCCGCAGCCGAGCCCAGCCCCCGCTCGGCCTTGACGTCAAGGAAATTACGCAGCCGATATTTGTCGCGCACGTGCCGTTCATGCCGCCGCAGCACCGCCTTCGAGCCTTCCGGCAGGCTGTCGATCGCCAGCAGCGCCAGATCCGCATCGGCCAAACGCTTCAAGTCCTGGGTCTTGTGGCGGCCGCTCAGGGAATCGGCGCGGACGATGGCGCCGTAGCCGCAGGAGCGAATGACCTTGAACCGCGCCCCGCATGCGACCGCGCGGGCGTAGAGTTCATAGTCCTCGCCCAGCCGCAGGCTCTCGTCGTAGCTCAACCCATGGCGGTCGAGGAAGGCACGGCTGATCACCGGCTTCAAAAAGCCCAGTTCGCCCCTCTGCACGCGGCGCCTGGAGATGTTGCCTTCGACGAAACGCTCGAAATCGAGGAATTCCGGATCGGCGGCAAATTGCGGCGCGACGATTTTCGTCGCGTCGCCTGTCGCATCATCCCTGATCAGCATGATGTTGTCGGCGGCGAAATCCCAATCGGCGCCGGCAAACAAGTTGCGAAACCGGCCTTCGAGGAAGAAATCGTCGGCATCGAGAATGCTGATGAACGGCGATTTCGAGCCGGCGATGGCTGCGTTGCGGGCAAAGGAGGGGCCGCGATTGACATCGAGGCGCATCACGGAGAGCCGCCCGCTGCCATCATCGGCGGATCGTGCGACACCGGCGGTGTCGTCGGTGGAGGCATCGTCGACGACCACGACCTCCGCCACTTCCGGTTCGCGCAATGCGGATGCGATGGCGACGGCGATTGTCGCTGCGGCGTTTTTTGCCGCGATGATCACGCAGACCTCGGATTTCGTCATCGACATGGATTTGCCTCTCGTACAGGTAATATCGATTTGCCCTCGCCCCGTACTCGTTCGATGCACTACAGAATTGCCATCAGCATCCAATTTACCTTCAGCGACTCGCCGGCCGCTCGAAGATGCGGCGGCTGATATCGGCGGACGCCGCCCAGCCTGCTTCGGCCAGATAGCGGACCGGCGCGCGGCCGCACAGTTCCCAAAGCACCGTTCGCCGCTGCGGCCACCGCAGCGACGGCAGCCACGGCGCGATGACCATGCCGAGCAGATCCTCATTGCCGATGCGCGGCAGGATCCTGGTCGCGCGCTGCGACAGCAGCGTGCCGGCACCGCCGAGTAGCACGTCGGCGGCGCGCAGGCCAAGCAGCAGCGTGTCGTCCAGACCTTGCGCGGTAGCGGCATCGAGCAAACGCTGCTGATCCGCCTCGTCGAGGCGGCCGGCGCTGGCGCCGATATCACAGACGTATCCGGCGCAGGGTTCCCGGTTGAAAAGTGCCTTGGCGACGCTGATGCAGGACAAAAGCAATGTATCGGCCACCGAGGTGAACGGCACCGTCGCACCGGCGATTTCGACCTGTCGCTTGCGCCGCAGGAACCCGTCCGCGTCGCGCGGGCTTGGCGAGCCGGGCTGCTGGAGGCGGTAGTGGAGATCGACGGTGGACGACCTCGGCCCGTCGTCCCGGGTCATGTGCTGTTCGCCGAGGAAGCGGACCCACCAGACGGAGCTCGACTTGCCTGATACCTCATAGCCGATCTTGCGAAGCGCATCACGCGCCCTGAAAAATCCGAGCGGCGAAACCAGGATGTCGACATCGCCCGAGGGCTTCATAAAATGGTCGTCGTAGAGAAGTTGCTGCTGGAACGGACCCTTCAGAAAAACGAAATCGATCTCGCTGGCGCGCAGCACGTCCTGGATCGCCATCGAATCCATGATGCAGGACGCGTTCATCGAAACCGTTTTCCTGCGGTAGGTGTCGAGCCATTGGAAAGCTTAGTTGGCCTCTGAAGCGCGGGTGCGCGCGAAAGCGCCTTGAGGACAAAGACGGCGACCTTGTTCAGCCTGGCAATCTCGGCAATTTTTTCACCGTCAAGATGGCGCATCGAAACGTCGCCCGCGCCCGGGCCGGCGAAAAACAATCGCAGGCAAGCCTGCACACAGGCCACCTCGCCGGCACAGCCGGCGGCGCGCAATCGTTCGTATGAGCCATCCGGCAAGGCCATTTAGCGCACAGTCTCCCAAGAAAGCGTTTCGCGCCGACACTTATGCTGCAAGTGCGAAGCAAGCATCACCAAAAACCTCGATGCCGTAAAGCCTTTCCTTCTGCGGTGCGAATTTTTGCCACCAAAGCGTCTATCGAGGTGGCATCGGAAAGCAGTGAAAACCGCGGTTGAAATGTCCCTTGCCACGTCGGCTTAGGCAATCTCCGGACGATTTCTCAAAAGGAAATTCTTTTCATTAGAGAGGCCTAAATATAGGCACAACGCAAACGGCTTATGCAAGCAAAATCAAATGCTTAAAGAATCAGCACAGGCGCGATCGTCGTGCACAAGGAATCGGCTACAAAATGACAAGTTTTAGGCATGCCGCTCATGTGACGACGCCAGCAACCGTAATTGATTAACAGAAAGTAAAACAGTCTTGACTCATAAATGCTGCCGTGCAGCTATTGCATTGCAGCATAAAAGTGCTGACGGCACTCGACAGGCCGTTTCCAGTCCTAAATCGGAGAGTAAAATGGAACAGAATGTTGAAAAGCATGAATATGAAACGCCAAGCCTGACGGTCCATGGTTCGATTGAGACCATCACCCAGGGCGGCGGCGGCAGCACGGCGATCGACGCATCGTTCCCCGCGCATACGCCGATTGGCGACCTGACGTTCTCCTGAGACTTACAGCCGATTCCAGAGTGACATGTTGGGACTCTGGATTCAAAAGCAGACGTAAGAGGGGTCGGGGGGCCAGCCTCCCGATTTCTCCTGCGCCACCTGGAGATGTCGCAGCGTTTTGTCAGCGAGGTTTGGGGATGAACGGGGAGCTATCCGACCGTGATCTGGGCGACCACGATAGCGTGTGCGCGACCAAGGATGCCGTGGCTTGCGAGTTCGGAGATGGCTTGGCGCTGCTCAATCTCAAATCCAATGTCTACTACAGCCTGAATGGCGTCGGCGCCTTCATCTGGGATTTGATCCAGGAACCCCGGTCGATCGGCGACATCCGCAGCGCCGTGCTTGCGCGCTACAATGTCGACCCGGTGCGCTGCCAGGCCGATGTCGACGCATTGCTGAAGGGCCTGGCCGATAATGGGCTTGCGAGACGGCATCATGAGGCACTTGTCTAAGCCGGTCCAGCACAAGTCCCTGGTTTCACGGGCCCTGGCTTCGCGGGCCCTGGCTTCGCGGGCCACGGCTTTACGGCAGGAACCGGCGAGAGAAACAAACGTCAAGCAGACGAAGCGCGGGGGAAGCCGGCGCGGGCTGGTCAGGATTTTCTCCCTGACTGGCTCGGAAATGATCTTCCTTGGCCATTGCCTGCTGGTGGTGGCGACAGTTCGGCTGGGGCTGACGCTGTTGTCCTACAATCGTGTACGCTGCCTGGTGACGCGCCTCGACGCGCGGCAGTGCGCCTCAATGGGCGAACTGCGGCGTGTCGCCTGGGGCGTTGCCGCCGCGGCCCGTTTCGTCCCTTACGCCACGTGCCTGACCCAGGCGCTCTCCGGCCAGTATATTCTCGCCCGCCAAGGCAATGAATCGACGATACGCATCGGCATCGAACGTGGCACAGTCATCGGCATCCTGATGTTCGTGGCGCTGCGGCCCTTCCGGGCACGGGCCACTGCCTTCGGCCGTGTGCTAACCGCCAATCGCCAGGACCAGTACCGGACGGTCTCGGAATTTCTCGGCGGCATCAAGGTGGCCAAGAGCCTGAACGTCGAGGACAGCTATTTCGCGCAGCTGCGGTCGACGCTTGAGAGGATGAAGGCCGACAACATCGACTATGTGCGCAACAGCACCATCGGCACTGCTGTATTCCAGGTGGCGAGCGTCGTGGGCCTGAGCCTGTTCATCTATGTGGCTTTGGTCCGCTTCAACCTGTCGCTGGCCGAGATCGTCGTCCTGCTCCTGGTCTTCATGCGTATCGCGCCGCGCTTCATGGACATGCAGACGCAGGCCCAGCAAGTGCTGATCAACCTGCCCGCCTTTACGGCAATGCGCAGCCTGCAGGCACGTTTCGACGCCGAACGCGAACCCGGCCATACCGAGTTCGCCGACGCCGGGACGCTCTCCTTCAATACGGGATTGAATATTCGCGGCGTGTCCTTCGCCTACGGAGATGCTGTCGACAAGGCGGTGGTGAGCGGCATCACCTTCGGCCTGCCGGCCGGCAAGGTCACCGCCCTGATCGGGCCGTCCGGATCGGGCAAGAGCACGATCGCCGACATGCTGCTTGGCCTGCTGGAGCCCACCACCGGCAAGATGCTTGTCGATGGCGTCGAGATCGACGCCAGCAATCGCCGTCGCTGGCGCGACCAGGTGGCCTATGTGCCGCAGGACGTGTTCCTCCTGCACGACACGATCGCGGCGAACCTGCGCCTCGCCGCGCCCCGGGCCAGCGATGGCGATCTGTGGGCAGCGCTGCGTCAGGCGCACGCCGGCGAGTTTGTCGAACGGCTCGACCTCAGGCTCGATACGGTGGTCGGCGATCGCGGCGTGCGGCTCTCGGGCGGCGAACGCCAGCGCATCGCGCTCGCGCGCGCGCTGCTGCGCAAGCCGTCGCTGCTCATCCTCGACGAGGCGACCAGCGCGCTCGACTGGCAGAACCAGTCGCTGATCGCCAGGTCGATCGATGGATTACGCGGTACGATGACGATCCTGACCATCGCGCACCGGCCGTCGATGATCGCCTTCGCCGACTGGGTGGTGGCGATGGAAAACGGCCGTATCGTCGAGGTCGGCCAATATCAGCGGCTGAAGGAAAAAACCGGCAGCCGGTTGTCGAGGATGCTGTCGGGGGAACAGTCGGAGAGCGAACCCGCTGATGTGGCGTGAGCCGGCGACCAAGACGCGTCGCGCCGAGACGGATTCACGGGGCGCTTTGGTCCCTTTGTCTCGAAGCATGTCGTTGCCGCCAAACCGGGCCACGTTTGAGCAGTCTGCATCAATGCAGGCCGCGCCTGGCACCGCCCAGCTTCTCGCTTTCGGCGACCTCGGGTGCGTTCAGTTTGCGCTCGGCGTCACGAGCTATGTCGGCAGGCGTCGGCGCGCTCCTGGCGATCATGGTGTAGATGAGCACGAAATAGCCGGCCTGAATGGTCACGGCGCAGATGATGACACGCACCAATATCGTGCCTATCGACGCACCGCCCAGCCAGGACCAGCCGACGACGATCGCCAGAGCGAAAATCATCCCGAGGATGAATTTTGGAAGTGCCATACCCAACAGCCCATAAACCGGCTCGGGTATTATCGCGATTGCCCCACCCGAGCGCCGTCCCTTGTCATGTGGGCTTGTTAAGGTCGCCCACTCTCGACCGGTTGCTTCCGGCCTTTTCCACCTGTCGTCACCGTGACAGGTATAATTTGCAATTCTATTAAGGCGAGCAATAGGCGGCAAGGGCAACTTCGGTTATTTTTGATCGAGCTTTTGCGATCGACTCTGCCATGTTGCAATGCACGCAACGGGAGCTAGGCCGATATCCTCTCGTCGATATTTTTTAGTAAAATTGGCAATATTAAGTAGTATTTTATACGGTTTTGACCAAGCATCACGGCATGATGAAGCACTAATTTGTACCTCGCCTTGGCAAATAGGTAGGTCCGCCTAAAAACCGCCCCACAAAGGCCTCTATTTTTTCGGCTGTGCCCATTTATTGTCACAAATGTGCTAAATATGCCGAAATTTGTGCATGGCAAGCTTATTATTTAGTCATTTCATGACGTGACTATTTCAACGGGGTGGTAAATTGTGTGTTGCGCTGCAACATTTTTTGGGTATCGTGTGGTGAACCATTCGTTCAACGCATGGAGTTTACGGCATGAGGGACGTTGCCAAGTCGGCCACCGCGAGCTTTTCGCAGGCTGACATCGATTTTCCGCCGCCGATCGGCGGCCTGCTCAAACGCAGCTTCGATATCACCGGTTCATTGATTGGCTTGATCGCCCTCAGCCCGCTATTTGTCATGATAGCGCTGCTCGTCAAGTTTTCCGACGGCGGCTCGATTTTCTACGGCCACAGGCGAATCGGGCGGGGCGGACGGATTTTTCCGTGCCTGAAGTTCCGCACCATGGTTCCGGACGGCGACAAGGTGCTGGCAGCCTATCTCGCCACCAACCCGGACGCCAACGCGGAATGGATCGCGACCCGCAAGCTGAAGAACGACCCGCGCGTCACCCGCGTTGGAGCGGTGCTGAGGAAACTCAGCCTCGATGAGTTGCCGCAGATCATCAACATCCTGCAGGGCGATATGAGCCTTGTCGGTCCGCGTCCGGTTGTGCGCGACGAACTAGAGATCTATGGCACATCCGCCGTCTACTACCTGAAATCGCGTCCGGGCCTGACCGGCCTGTGGCAGGTCAGCGGCCGCAACGATGTGTCCTATGACAGCCGCGTCGCCTTCGACCGTCACTATGTCGAGAACTGGTCGCTGTTCGAGGACGTTCGCATCATCATCAAGACCGTCCCGGCCGTCTGGATGTCGCGCGGTTCTTACTGACCGGCCGGTGGCCAATGCCAGACATTGGCGTCGGCCATTCGACGCAAGCTCATCGGGCGATGGGGCTATAGCGGATCGGAACGTTGAGTTGAAAACAGATTTGTTCGAAACCTTTCGCAGCGGCCCGGATTCCGGCCGGCTGCGGCGGGCGCGTTTGCTGGCCACATGCCTTGCCATGGCCCTCGTCGTCCCGCACATCGCCGCCGCCGGCGACTATCGCCTCGGCTCGCAGGACAAGCTCACCATCCGCGTCGCCGAATGGCAGACCGTGGAAGGCACATTCCGTGACTGGTCGGCGGTGAATGGCGAGTACACGGTCGGTCCATCCGGCACGCTGTCGGTGCCGTTCGCCGGCGAACTGCCGGCCTCCGGCAAGACCACGTCCGAAATCGCAACGGCGATCGGCGAGGCTTTGCAGAAAAAGCTCGCTTTGTCAGACAGACCGGAAGCCTCGGTCGAGATGGCGCAGTTCCGGCCATTCTACATTTCGGGCGAAGTCCAGAACCCCGGCCAGTTTCCTTATGTGCCCGACCTGACGGTGTTGAAGGCCATCAGCGTCGCCGGAGGCATCCGGCGAAACGCCGACTACGGCCCCCAGCTCGGCAAGGACCTGGTCACCGCCAAGGGCATGTTCGACATCTCCGACGACCAGCGCATCCGACTGATCGTAAGGCGCGCCCGCATCGATGCGGATATGGCCGGAAAGGCGAGTTTCGACGTGCCGAAGGAGGTCGAGGGCGATCCGAGACTGCCAGCCATCGTGGCGGACGAGATGACGATCCTGACAGCGGACCAAAAGGCGCTGAAGCTGAAGCTTGAAGCGCTCGACGATCTCAAAGGGGTTTTGGAATCCGAGATCGAATCGCTGCAGAAGAAGATCGTCAACCAGCAGCAGCAGGTCGACTTGGCGCAGCAGCAGCTCGCCAGCATCGGCCCGCTGGCGCAGAAAGGCCTGATCGCCAACGCCCGACTGCTGGATTCGCGCCAGTCGGTTGCCGACCTGCAGGGCAAGATCCTGGACTACGAAACCGCCATCCTCACCGCCAAGCAGGCGATCAGCAAGGCGAAGCAGGATGCTATCGATGCCCAGAACACCTTGAGTTCAAGTCTCGCCACTGACCGGCAGCAGACCGAAGCCGACCTGAACGAGGCCGCGTTGAAGGTGAACATGCAGAAAGGCCTGATAGCCCAGGCCAGCGATCCCGCGATGGCGGCCGCTATGACAAATGATCAGCAGCCGACCCTGCTCTATTCGCTGGTGCGCAATGTCGACGGCAAGACCAGCGAAATAGCCGCCAAGGAAGAAACCCCGGTGCTGCCTGGCGATGTGATCAAGATCAAGCTGGCGCCGCTGGCCAGCCAGTAGACCAACTTCCAACAGATCCGGTGTTTCGAGCCAGAGCCTCACCCGACAAACCGGGATGAGGCTCTGGCTCAGTTGTTTGAACATCTCCCTGCGGAAACTATAATAGCCGTCTCGGGATCGACGCTTCCCGTCCGAGCACATGCTTGCTCAAAAAGGAAGGCCGCTCCCTTCAGCCCGCGAGATGATAATTTATGAGGGACCGGCGCCCGCCGGATGGCCGGCATACCGAGGCCAGTCAGTCTCGCCCCCGGCCCCGTCAGCCGGCTCCAGAGCCGGTGACCGCCGCCTGCGGGTAACGGGCAGCCGCGCCAGCTTGAAGAAGCTGAAATACATCAGGAAAGAACCCATGATGTAGGGGTTGAGTATCTCGACCTCGACGAAGGAGCGGATCAGCAGCAGGACCATCACGCCGAAAAGGATCACCGAGTCCGCCTGCCATGCCTTGAAGATCACCGCCGAGACGTGGCCGTATAGCGTGCGCAGCATGATCAGCGACACCAGCGTCGCTCCGACGAAGCCGAGTTCGACGAGGGCCTCGATATAGGTGTTGTGGAAGTGGAAGCCGGTGCGGGTGGTGATGTAGAATTCGTTCCACAGCCGCTCGGCTTCAGCGAAACCCTGCACCCAATAGGCGGCATAGCCGACGCCGAGAATCGGCGATTTCTGGACCGTGTTCCAGCCTTGCTCCCACAGATAGGTTCGCCCGGTGAGCGTCGAATCCTTGCCGAAGAGGCCGAGGACGAAGTCCATCAACCCGAGATTCAAGGCGACGAAGGCCGTCACGACCAGCAGGCCGGCGCCGATCAGGAAGATGACCCGGCGATAGCGTCGTGACAGAAGTTTGCTCATCGCAAGAAGCGCCACCAGCGCCAGAACCGCGGGTATCGAGGCCATCGAGGTGGCGGAATGCGAGGCGACCAGGACATAGGCCGACAGCAGCACGACGGGCACCGCCAGGATGAAGCTCAGCCGGCCGCGCCTGTAGAACGCAAGGAAGACGACGCAGAAATAGATGCCGAGCGAGCCGACAAAGCCGATCTGGTTCTTGGAGGCGAAGGCGCCGACGAAGTTGACGGTGCCGTCAAGAACGTCCTCGGAATAATTCCCGACCTTCAGCGAATAGATGAGGACGACGAATATCCCGATCAGCGCCCCTATGGTCAGCGTGCGCACGCTGACGGTGCGCGCAGCTACGTAGGCGCAGGCAATATGGGAAAAGTACTGGACCGACGTCCTTGCGGTGACGCCGGGAGCCTGCGACCAGAAAACCGAGAAGCAGACATAGGCAGCAAACAGCAGCGGCAGCCAGGCGCTGGACAGATGCCTCACAAACCGCCGGTAGTCGACCAGGATGAGCGGGAGCCAGACCGCATAGTAGGCCAGGATCAATATCTGGCCGAAGATGACCGAATAAGAAAACGCCCAGATCGAAACGGCTACGGCAAAGGCGCCATAGACCGAATTCTTCTCGGGATCGATCAGCAGGGACTTTGGAATCTTCATCTCAGAGTCCCGCCGACACGACCCAGGGCCGGCAAGCCATGAGCCGGCCGGAATCTTCGCAGACATGGGCGTGCAATAAACGGCGTCTCCATTGTGCAGTGCAATATAACCTATTGCGCCCGGCGCTCAATGGCAAATCCGGTCACCTTGTCTTACAGCGAGGCATCTGCGGAGAGATCAGCCGGTTGCGTGTCCGAGACGCTACCAAAGCGCTCCGCCGGTGATCTGGATGTTTTCCATGGTGATGCCCTTGGCGAGATCCGAGCACAGGAAGACGGCCAGAGCGGCAATCTCCTGCGGCTGCAGCAGGCGCTGCTGCGGGTTGCCCCTGGCGATCTCGGCCATCGCTTCCTCTGGCGTGCGCCCCTTGCCTTCGCGCTCGACGACCTGCGCCACATTGCGGCGCATCAGTTCGGTCTCGACCCAGGTCGGGCTGATCATAACGCAGGTGACGCCATGCGCCGCCCCTTCCAGCGCCACGCAGCGGGTGAGACCCAGCAGGCCGGCCTTGGACGCGCAGTAGGCCGGGTTGTCCTTCCACCCGACCAAGGCGGCCGTCGAGCCAATGTTGACGATGCGGCCCCAGCCGCGCTCGATCATACCCGGCAGCACGGCACGCGTGACGCGGAAGGCGCCGGTCAGGTTGGTGTCGACGATCTTGTCCCAAAGCGCGTCGGAATGGCCGCAGACCGGCTGCTCGGCGGTGGTGCCGGCGGCGTTGACCAGAATGTCGGCGGGGCCGATGGCCGTCTCGGCGTCAGCCGCGAAACGGTTGGTGACGTCGCTGTCGCGAACGTCAAGGTGTGCGGCGTGAACTTTCGTTCCATGGGCGGCAAGGGCCGAGCGCACGCGCTCGATCTCGTCGGCGGCCGGATAGTAGGCGGCATCGGATCTGTCGGCGCCGGCAGGCGCGATGTAGGAGCCGACGGCGACATTGGCCCCAGCCTCGGCCAAAGCCGTGGCAATGGCGAAGCCCATGCCCGAGAAACCGCCGGTCACGATGGCGCTACGGCCGGAAAGGTTGTTCATGGCGCACGGTCTCCGCTTCGTTTGGGCAGGCAATCAGTCCTGACCGGATTTGGCAATCACAGCGGCGCAGCCCTCCATCGACGAGCGTTCAGGACCCCTGAAGCGGTCTGCCCAGCCATTCGCGATAAAAGCCTTCGAGGTCGGGTTCGAAATCATGCACGATGGGATAACCGGGTGCCGCCGCCTCGACCTCATGCAGCGTCCCGCACTCCGGGCAGATGAACTCCCGGATTTCCATCCATTCGGGATCAGGGAGATCGCTGTTGGGATAGATCTCGCGCAAAGCCTCCTCGGTGTTGCGCACGTTAATCGCGGCGTTGAGCTTCCAGTTCTTCCGATAGTCGCCGAAGGAGTGGCCGCATTCGCAGCGGGTAATGCGCTCATCGCCGCTCTGGCAGATGAACAGATGGTCCGAGACCGGCAGCAGGATCGGGTCCTTCCAGGCGACACGATCCTGATAGACGGCAACCATCTTGAAGAAACGGTCGTCATCCTTGTAGGCACTCATGATGCGCCTTGTCTGCGGCCAGGGCAGCTTGCCGGCGGCCAGATCGCCCAGAACTTCCTTGCTGTATGAGGTCATGGCTTGGCTCCCGGCGTGAAGATCGATTTGGCGTCGACGTTCCAGAAATCGCTGAATTCCTTGGTGAAGCGCGACGACAGCTTGATCGCGCTGGCGTACATTTTCTTCACTTCGGGCGCGAAGTCGGCCTTTCCGACGCGGCCACGCTCCTTGGCGATCCAATCCGCCACCGGAATCGCGTTAGCCAGGCGCTCTTTGCGCATGGCGGCGCGGCGTTCGACCGTGGCGTCGATATCGGCGACGGGATAACCGTCTTCATCGTCCTTCAGCACAATGCCGAAAACCTGGTCCGCCGCTTCACGGGTGAGAAAGCCGTTCTCGACATCCCATGCCGTCTTGATCGGATCGCGCTCCAGCACGTCGCCATAGCCGCCACCGCCATTGTAGGAATGGCTGAAGATGTCGCCGGATTTGTGCGGCGAGGTGATGTAGGGGCCTTCGACCACGACATGGTCACCGCCGATGTTCTTCTCGTAGTCGGAGACGTCAGGGTCGATGCCGGGCGCATGCGCCAGCGGTTCGCCTTTTGCTGCCAGTTCGTGAATGTCTGAGTTGCGCACCGCGCGATGCTTCTGGCAGGTCGGCGCCGGATAACCACCGCACATGCCGCCATTGTCGAACACGCGCGAGGAGTGCTCGGAGGTGTGGAGCCGCAGATGTGAGGTCTTGTTGATCAGCCAGGTCGAGACGAAGGAACAGCCACCGCGATATTTGCCGGCGCCGCCGGAATTCGGCACGATCGAACGGCCGATATAGACCATCGGCATCGACTGTTCCCAGACCTCGATGTTGCCCATGTCGGATTCCGGGTTCCAGCCGACATAGGCGGTGTCGAGACCGTCCTTGATGGCGAGCGCCCCGGACCCGGCGGCAGCGCACTCGAAATGCGCCATGCCGAACGGCGTGCCGTATTGGCTTTCGCCGCCCATCTCGATCATCGGGCTGTTGACCTGGCCGACAAAGGCCTCCTCGACGAAGCCGCGCGCGACAAAACTGCGCGACAAAAGCCGCTGGAAAACGCCGTAGGCCGGCAGCAGCAGCGCCCATGAGGTGGCGGTGGCCACCATCTCGTTGTCGGGGTTGGTCCAGGTGCCGTGCGGCAGTTTCAGTTCGGTCGCCATCCAGGCACCGTCATTGACCAGGCCTTCGAAATTCATGTGCTGGGTCAGCGTCACGAACATGCCGCCATCCATGCCGGCCGGCGTGCAGTTCATCGAATGGTAGCCCCAGGGCTGCGTGCCCTCGAAGTCCATGGTGATCTTGCCGTCTGACGTGATCTCCATCTCGATCGGGATGTTGTAGAGCCAGTCGGGATCGCCGAGCAGCTGGAAGCCGGGCTTTCCCGCCGTGACATGGCCGTAGAACGTGTGGCCGCGGTAGATGCCGGGCACGGTGAGCTGGCGGGTGCGGGCGAGCTGGGCGCGACGGCCTTCCTCGATGAACTCCTTCGACACCTTCATCCAGTAGTCGAGGCCGATCTCGGAGATCAGCTGCTTGACGCTTTCGCGCATGTCGATGCAGGAGGCGACCTTGGCCTTCTCGTCGAGCACCCAGTAGATCGGCATGCGCAGATTGCGCTCGCAGCGGATGACGTAGTCGCGCCGGATCTCGTCATTCTCGCCGATCTTCTCGGCGCAGACGAACAGGCCTTCGGTGAAGCGCTCCTGCGCCAGGCAGACATCGCCGCCCGGCGTGATGCCGCCGGCTTCCAGTTCGTGGCAGACGGCACCGGCCCAGCCGACCAGCGTGCCTTCATGGAAGATCGGCACCACATCCATGACATCAGGCACCTGCACGGTGCCGATGAAGGCGTCGTTGTTGGCGAAGATATCGCCTTCACGGATTTTCGGGTTTTCCTCGTAATTGTTCTTGATCATCCATTTGATGAAGCGGCTCATCGTATGGACATGCACCATGATGCCGTTGGAGAGCGCGATGGCGTCGCCTTCGGGCGTATAGATGGCGACCACCATCTCGCCGACTTCGCGCACGCCGGGCGAGGCCGAGATGCGGCGGGCCATTTCGCGAGCCGAGACGCAATAGGCGCGCAGCTTGGTGTGCAGCGTCTCGAACTTCAGCGGATCCTGGTTGCGCAGCGTGAGTTCCGTGATGCCGTCATAGCAGCCGGTCTCTTCCATCAGCCGCTCGGAATCGAGCAGTCTTTCGCGAAGGCGCAGGGCCGAGGCAGGTTTGTCCAACATGGCGGTGCCCTCTCAAGCGTGGGTGTAGTGCAGCAGCGTCCATTCATCGACATGGACGCGGTCCTGCGGATGAACGACGAGCGTGGTGGCGGGGTGTTCGATGATGGCCGGACCGATGACTTCGTGACCGGGCTGCAGCAGGTCCATCTCGTAGAGATTGGCCTTGTGCCAGCGTCCGCCGATATAGGCCTCACGCACGCCCTTGTGCGCGGAAGCCGGATCCGACTTGCCAAGCGGACGCTTGAGCAGCACCGGTTTGACCTTGTCGGCGGTGGCGATCAGCCCGAGTTCGGTGATGGTGAAGCCGGCCTCGCCGTAGCGCGACACGCGATGATTGACCTTGGCGTAGACCGCCTCGAACTCGTCGATAACACTGCGCATGTCGTCGGCCGAGTTGACCTCAGCCAGCGGCGCCATGACTTCGACATCCTCGAGCTGGCCGGTGTAGCGCATCATCAGGAACGGCACGGTCCTGATCTTCTCGCGCGCATGGCCGTCGGCGATCATCTCGTCGACCGCGGCCTTGGTCAGATCGTTCCAGACCGTGGTGACCTTGACGCCGAAGGCGGCCAGCGTCGCCTCATCGGCGCGTGACGGGATGTCGTGCTGCGTCGACACCGAATGCCGGCGCATGAAATCAGCCGTGGTGCAGCCGAAGGCGGAGAAGGCGGCCGCAAACTGGAAGGTGATGATGTCCTTGAAGCCGATGCCCCTGGAACAGCCGGCCAGGTGCAGCGGGCCAGAGCCGCCATAGGACAGCAGCGTGAACTCGGAGGGATGGATGCCCTGGCCCGAAATGACGCGGCGCAGCGCGTTGTTGGCGTCGGCCTCCAGCATGTCGATCATGCCTTCGGCGGCTTCCTCCAGCCCGACGCCCAGGATGTCGGAGCATTTCTCCTGGAAGGCGCGGCGGGCCTTTTCGACCTGCAGCACGACCTTGCCGCCGAGGAAATAGTGCGGGTTGAGCCGGCCGAGAATCGCATCGCAATCGGCAATGGTCGGTTCGGTGCCGCCCCTGGCGAAGCAAATCGGACCTGGATCGGAGCCGGCGCTTTCCGGTCCAAGCGAGACTTTCTTGGTCAGCGGATCGACCTTGAGGATCATGCCGGCGCCGGCACCGATCGTATCGAGGTGCAGCGTCGGCACGTTGAGCTTGAAGCGATCCATCAGCGGCTCGTTCTCGATCCGCGTCTGGCCGCGCGTGATAACGCCCATGTCGAAGGAGGTGCCGCCCATGTCCGAGCAGATCAGCGAATCATTGCCGATCAGCTTGCCGACATAGGCAGCACCGAGGATGCCGCCGATCGGGCCGGAGATCATGGTTTCATGCAGGCGCGGATGGTTGATCGAGGTCAGGCCGCCGAAGGAGAGCAGCGTCTGCACGCCATATTTGAAGCCGTATTTCTTCGAGACGTCCTCGATACCCCTAAGCTGCTTGCGGCCGCGCGAGGTGGCGTAGGCCTCGATCAGGACCGAGTTCAGCCGCGACTGCTCGCGGATGACCGGGCGGACCTCGTGGCTGGTGTAGACGATGATGTCGGCGCCGGCCTTGTCGACCTCTTCGCGGCAGATTTCCGCGATGCGCTTCTCGTGCACCGGATTGACGTGCGAGAAGATGGTCATGATGCAGATCGCTTCGACCTCGTCGGCGATCAGTTTTTTTGCGGCTGCAGAAACCTCGTGCTCATAGAGCGGCAGCACGACGTCGCCGAACTGGTCGATCCGCTCGGTGACGCCATGGGTGCGGCGGCGCGGCACCAGCGGATCGGGATGATGGTGGGTGACCGCATGCAGCCGGTCGGCGTAGGAATAATCGGCCCAGGCCTGCAGCCCGCGGCCCATCAGGATCATGTCCTCGAGGCCCTTGGTGGTGATCAGGCCGAGCCGGCGGCCGGTGCGCGACAACAGCGTGTTCAGCATGCCGGTGCCGGAATAGAGCACGACGTTGACGCCTGAAAACAATGATTCCAGCGAGATGCCCCAGGCATCCGCCGCGTCCTCGGCCGAGGCCAGAAAACCCTCGGCTTCGTTCTTCGGCGTGGTCGCCGACTTGCCGATCTTGAAGTGGCCGTCCTGATCGACAAGGATCGTGTCGGTCATGGTGCCGCCGGCGTCGATGCCGATGACGATTGGGTTGCCGACAATGGGGGCGGTGAGATTGGGTTGGGTCACGGTCGCCTCGGGATCTGGTCTAGGTTGACGCCAGGCTAGATTCATTGGATGGCCTCGCGCCATATGCCTAAAGACACAATGACGGTTGGGCTGACATCGCGGAGAAAAGGGCATGGGCATGGGCAATATCTGGGCGCCGCTCGCCAAAGCGATCGCCGCCATCGGCACGGACAGGCATGTCGACTGCCTGATCGACCTGATCGGCGCCGACATCGACCACGACCTCGTCACGGTGACGCGCTATTCGGCGACGCAGACACCCGAATTCATCAAGCACCGGCGCTTCTCGGATGAGATGGTCCGGCGCTATCTCCACAATTACTACGTGTTCGACCCGTTCTATGCCTCGTGGCGGCGCGAGCGCAGGTTGGGCATCATGCCGCTGAAACGGCTCGCCGACGACGAGGCCAAGCGCGGCCAGTACATTGCCGGCTTCCTGGCGCAGTCGGAGATCTGCGACGAGGTCGGCATCATGCTTGCCGATGGCGGCGACTGGTGCCTCGGCATCTTCCTCGACCGCTCGACCACGTCGTTCAAGGAGAGCGAGATCGCTTTGCTGGACGAGCGGTTGCCTGTATTCGAGGCGCTGCATGCGCTCGACATCAAGGCGCGCGGAACCAAATTCTCCCGCACGTCGGCGCCGACAGGCCCCGGCGCCTCGCCCCGGCAGGAGCCGACGATCCCGGCCAGTCTGTGGCCGGAGCTGTCGCTGCGCGAGCGGGAATTGGTTCAGTTGATCCTCGCCGGCCACCCGACGGCCAACATCGCCGAGCGCCTCGGCATCACCGTCGGCACGGTCAAGAACCATCGCCGGCGCATCTACGAGAAGCTCGACATCACCACCGAGCGGGAATTGTTTTTGCAGTTCTTCCAGCATCAGGCCGATCGCTAGCCGCTCGCTTACCCAGCCGATCCGCCAGCCGAATGCCTGATTTGCAGAGCCGCTCCCTCCGTGAATTGGTGCAGGGGGCTTGTCGCCGGAATGGCTCGAAAACTGGCTTCAAAATTCCTCTTGCGGAACGCCGCCGTCCCGGCTTAGTCTCGGCTTCGCACAGAAAATGAAATTTAATTCCATTTGTGCGGTGCCCGCAAGCCAGTGCAGTGCCCAGGAAAAGTGCCCGGACGCAATCGACTGAGAAAATATTTGATATATCATCTACCAGAACGGAAATAGCTGACATGGTCCAGCAGACATCGATCCAGCCATCGGCGCCCTGGTTGCGGCTCGACGTCGACGATTCGGACTGGAACGACGCCGAGGTTTCGAGCCTGGTGCGCTGGTATCAGCAGATGCTGCTCATCCGCCGTTTCGAGGAAAAAGTGCTCGATCTCGCCAATGCCGGGCTGGTGCATGGTCCGGCGCATGCCAGCATCGGACAAGAGGCGACGGCGGTCGGCGCCATGTCCGTGCTCGGTACGGGCGACCGCATCAACGGCACCCACCGCGCCCATCACCAGGTCTTGGCCAAGCTTGTCAACGCGCAGACGCCCGGCGGATTCGACCCGTTGCATGACGCTTTCAACCCGGACATGCAGGGCTCGGTGCGCGGCTTGATGGCCGAGATCATGGGCCTCAAGTCAGGCTATTGCGGCGGCCGTGGCGGCTCGATGCATATGCGCGACGATGCCTCCGGCATCCCTGGCACCAGCGCGATCATTGGCGGCAACCTGCCGCATGCGGCCGGCTATGCGCTGGCCGACAAGCTGCTCGGTACCGGCAACATCTCGGTCGCCTTTTTCGGCGACGGCACGATGATGGCGGGGCCGGCCTATGAGGCGATGAACATCGCCGCGCTCTACCGGCTGCCGGTGATTTTTTTCGCGGAAAACAATCTCTATGCCGTCTCGACGCACATCAACGAACAGACGCGCGAGACGCGGCTGGCCTCGCGCGGACCTATGCTCGGCTTTCGCGGCATCGAATGCGACGGCATGGATGTGGTGGCGGTCCACCGTGCCATGCGCGAGGCGCGCCGGGCGATCGAGGAAGACGGCGGCCCGGTGCTGGTCGAGGCGCTTTGCTACCGCTTCCTGCATCAGAGCGGCGCGCGCCCGGGTAGCGAATTCGGCTACCGCACGCGGGCCGAGGAAGACGCCTGGAAAGCGCGCGATCCGCTGGTCACGATGGCGGCTCGCCTGAAGACGATGGGCATTTTGAACGCTTCCGACCTCGGCACACTCGACCAGCGCGTCATGGAGGTGGTCAACACCGCTGCCGATTCGCTCACCGAAATGAGTGGCAACGCGCTGCGCATTCCCGACCATCTGTGGCCGGACCCAGGCGGCGTCGACAACCAGATACGCGGTGATCTTTCCGAACTGAAGGGCGAGCGTT
The DNA here is from genome assembly GCF_055811095.1 of Mesorhizobium sp. WSM4833. Classification (NCBI taxonomy): domain Bacteria; kingdom Pseudomonadati; phylum Pseudomonadota; class Alphaproteobacteria; order Hyphomicrobiales; family Phyllobacteriaceae; genus Mesorhizobium; species Mesorhizobium sp. WSM4833. The sequence continues at coordinate 72,283 of NZ_JBVVQG010000003.1, read as the reverse complement.
TCCTCGAGATCGAGGATATGCCGCCAGCCGACACCAGGCCGGTCAAGTTCATGGTTGCCGCGTCCGAGGTGATTGCGCGCGCCATGGAAAAGGATTCGCGCATCATTATCATGGGCGAGGATGTGCACCGGCTGCGCGGCGGCGTTTCGGGCGCCACAAAGGGTGCGCTGGAACGCTGGCCGGAGCGTGTACTGGCAATGCCCATCGCCGAGAATGGTTTTGTCGGCGTGGCGCTGGGTGCAGCGCTTTGCGGCCTGCGGCCGATCGTCGAGATCATGTTCGGCGATTTCTGCCTGGTTGCAGCCGACCAGCTGTTCAACGCGGTCAGCAAGGTGCGCCACATGTTCGGCGGCGGCTTCCCGGTGCCGATCGTGGTCCGGGCGCGCGTCTCGCCGCACACCGGCTACGGCTCGCAGCATTCGGGCGATCCGTCCGGCCTGTTCGCGCTGTTTCCCGGCTGGCGCATCGTCGCCCCGACGACGCCCTTCGACTATATCGGCCTGATGAATTCGGCGCTGAAATGCGACGATCCGGTCGTCGTCATCGAGCATGTCGAACTGTTCCCGAGCGAAGGGCCTGTGCCTGCGGATGACCGCGATTATTGCGTGCGACTCGGCAAGGCGAAAACCGTCAGGCCGGGCAGTGCCTGCACCTTGCTCACCAGTGCCAGCATGGTCGCCGTCGCCAAGCAGGTGGTCGAGGAGACCGGCGTCGATGCCGAGATCATCGATCTGCGCAGCCTCGACCCGACCGGGCTCGACTGGCCGCTGGTGGAGGCCTCGATCCGCAAGACCAACCGGGTGGCCGTCGTCGAGCAGGTGCAGCGTGGACTGTCGCTTGGCGGACGGCTGACACAAGAGATTCAGGATCGCGTGTTCGACTATCTCGATCACGAGATCCTGCATGTGACGGGAAGCCTCTCGGCTCCCGTCGTATCGGCCCCGCTCAACCGCGCCGCACTGGGCGGCGCTGATAAGCTCAAGGCCGCGCTTCAATCCCTCATTGCCGTGGGTGGATAGAGCAACGCATTGCCACAAAGATCTGACAAGAAAATGGGAGAATGAAATGGACATGACGATCCTACCAAGAGCCAAGACCAGGGCGACGATGCTGGCGGCCGTGCTGCTGGCCACCAGCGCCTTCTGGGCGCCTGCCACCTTCGCGCAGGACAGCAAGCCGCTGGTCATCGCGCGTAACATCGACCTCAATTCGCTCGATCCGCACCGCGCCTTCTGCGACACCTGCCAGATCTACAATTCCAGCGTCTACGAATCGCTGCTGACGCTGGACAAGGACAACAAGCTGATCCCGCTGCTCGCCTCGAAGTGGGAAGGCAATGCCGACCAGAGCAGCTTCACCTTCACGCTCGACCCGGCCGCCAAATTCTCGGACGGTTCGCCTGTCGAAGCCAAGGACGTCAAATGGTCCTGGGAGCGGCTGAAGAACCTCAAGGGCAGCGCCTCGTTCCTGATGGACAATGTCGCCTCGATCGAGACTCCGGACGCGCATACGGTCGTCGTCAAGATGGTCGCGCCGAGCTCCGAATTCCTCAACATCGCGGCGGCGCCCTACGCAGCGGTCGTCAATAGCAAGGTTGCTTCCGAAGCCGGCGCCAAGGCCGATGCGGACGCCTCGACGACAGACAATGCCGAGGCCTGGTTCCTGGCCCATTCGGCCGGCAGCGCGCCGTTCGTGCTGAAATCCTATGAGCCCAATTCGGAACTGCGGCTGGCGCGCAACGACAAGTACTGGCGCACGGCGCCGGCGCTGAGCGAAGTCGTCATACGCCAGACCAAGGATGCGGTGGCGCAGGCGCAGATGCTGCAGAGCGGCACCGCCGATATCGCCATGCAGATCGACCCGGACACGGCCAAGACGATGACCGGCAGCGACGTCAAGATCGAGACCGTGCCGTCCTACAACTTCATCTATGTGGCGCTGTCGCCCGGCGCCAAGGCCAACAAGGTGCCGCTGACGCCCGAAGTGCGCGAGGCCATTTCGCTCGGTCTCGACCGTCCTGCTATCCTCGACTTCACCATCGGCTCCGAGGGTCAGCTGATCAGCGCGCCGATCCCGCTCGGCTTCCCCGGCGGTTCGGGCTTCGAGGCGCAGCCCTATGACGTTGCCAAGGCAAAGGAACTTCTGGCCAAGGCCGGACACGCCGACGGCTTCGAGATGGAGGCAGCGTTCCCCGGCATGAACGTCTACGGCGTCGATCTCTCGCTCTTGATGCAGAAGGTTCAGCAGGATTTGGCCAAGATCAACATCAAGCTCGACCTGCAGCCGATCCCCTTCGCCAATTGGCGCGAGCGCGTCAATGGCGACGGCATCCCAATGACGGCGGTGTTCTACGCGCCGGACTATTACGGCACCTCGCAATACATCGACTATTTCGCCATGACGAAGGGCAGCCCTTGGTCGCGCCGTGCCGGCGCGGAGCGCGACCCGTCGGTGCTCAACCCGAAGGAAGCGGATATCTACAAGGCAGCCCTTGCGGCAAGCGGCGACGAGGCCGCCAAGCTGTGGCACCAGGCCGGCGAGGAGATGATCAAGGACAGGATCATCCTGCCGCTGATCAGCCCGAACCTGATCCTGGCCTACAAGTCGGACGTCAAGGGCGTGCGCTACAGCGCCTGCTGCAACCTGCCGCTGGCAGAACTCAGCCACTGAGCAAAACAATACGGGGAGGCGACAGTCGCCTCCCTGTTCTCCATCCCGGAAGGCCAGCAAATCCTGTTCTTCCAACATCAAATTCAATATATGATATATCAATGAGCGGAGACCTCGTCATGCCTTCCCTGATCAACTCCAAGGACCAGTTGCTGCGCGAGCGTGCGGCCTCGGTCATTCCGGGCGGCATGTGGGGACACATGGCGACGCGCTATCTCGGCTCCGCCTATCCACAATTCTTCGAACGCGCCGACGGCTGCCGGGTCTGGGACGTCGACGGGCACGAATACATCGACCTGATGTGCAGTTGGGGGCCCAACATTCTCGGCCACCATCATCAAGCAGTCGAAGAGGCTGCCGCCCGGCAGCGTCGCCTCGGCGATGCGATGAACGGCCCCGGCGAGGTATTGGTCGAACTGGCGGAGCTGCTGGTCAAGACGGTCGCGCATGCCGACTGGGCAATGCTGCAGAAGAACGGCACCGACGCCACCACGGCCTGCGTGACGATCGCGCGCGCCGGCACCGGCCGACGCAAGGTGCTGGTCGCGCGCGGCTCCTATCACGGCGCCGTGCCGTGGTGCACGCCATCGCTGGCCGGCGTCACCGCCGAGGACCGCGCCCATCTGATCCATTTCGACTACAATGACGTCGCCAGCCTCGAAGCGGCCGTCGAGCAGGCCGGCAACGATCTCGCTGCTGTCGTCGTCACTGCCTTCCGGCACGACATCGCCCGCGACCAGGAACTGCCGACCGCCGCCTTCGCCAAACGGGCGCGCGAACTCACCACCGCTGCCGATGCGGCATTGATCGTCGACGATGTGCGCGCCGGCTTCCGCATCGACCTCGCCGGTAGCTGGGAGCCGCTCGGCGTACGGCCGGACCTGTCCGCCTTCTCGAAGGCGATCGCCAATGGCTATCCGCTGGCCGCCATCGCAGGCACCGACCGGTTTCGCGAAGCCGCGACCAAGGTCTATGTGACGGGTTCTTTCTGGTACGGCGCCGTCGCAATGGCCGCGGCGATCGCCACCATCAGCACGCTGCGCGATACCGACGCCGTCACCCACATGACACAGGCCGGCGACAGGCTGCGCTCAGGCCTCGATGCTGCAGCGAAGAAGCATGGTCTTTCGCTGCGACAGACAGGTCCGGTGTCGATGCCGATGGTGCTGTTCGACGGCGATGCCGAATTCAAGCTAGCCAACGCATTCTGCTCGGCCGCCTTGCGCGAAGGCGCTTATTTCCATCCCCGGCACAACATGTTCCTGAGTGCTGCGCACACCGCAAAAGATATAGATCTCGCCCTGCAGGCTGCCGATGCGGGCATGGCCGCCGCGGCGCAGGTGGCGTGACCGGCGCCAATGCGGTGGAAAGGAACAAACTGTTCAGCCGGTGGCCGACACCAGTCGGCCGTTCTGCGCAGCGCGGCGCAGTTCCTCCGGCGTGACCGCGCCGTCGTTCAGCCGTTCGAGAACGTTGACCAGCAGGCGGCCGCCTTCGATCATGTCCTGCTGAATGCCCTTGCGCACACCGTTCTCGTCGCGCGCCCGCAGCGCTTCAAGAATGTCGAGATGCCGGTGGCGGCCGTCATAGGTCGGCCGGGCGTGCGGGTACTGGTAGTTCACCAGCGGTCCGTTGCGCAGCCAGATTCCCTCGATGATGGCCAGCAGCTCCGGCATTTGCGCCGCCTGGTAGATCGAGTGATGGAATTCCCAATTGTCGCGGACGGCTTCGAACCAGCGGCCATTGTCCTCGTTGGCAATGAGTTTCTCATGCACCGCCGCCAGACGGTCGATCTCGCGCGGCTCGATGCGCGTCGTTGCCGCGGCACCCGCCATGCCTTCGAGATGCAACCTGATGCTGCGCAGTTCCAGATACTGAGCCAGCGACAGCTGGGCGACGGTGATCGAACGGCCGGCCTCCATCTCCAGGCCTTTTTCGCGCACCAACTGGATCAGCGCCTCGCGCACCGGCGTCTCAGACACCTGAAGGCTGGCGGCAAGGTCGCGGATCTTGAAGCGATGGCCCGGCCAGAAACGGCCTTCCATCATGGCACGGCGAAGCTCCTCATAGACACGCGTCGTCAGATTGTCGCGCGCGATCGGCGCGATAGAAGCAGTCACATCCGCTCTCCGTTCTTGCAACAGCGCAAGCGTCGCCTGCGTCGCGTGGGCTGTGTATATGATACCACGAATGGCCTGACCACCGACATGAGACAAGCCGCCCCGAAACCGGCAGACATGAGACGGGCCGCATGACCGCGTCGATGCCTTCCTTGCTGTTCGGCGCCATTGCCGACGATCTGACCGGCGGCACCGAGCTGGCGTCGATGCTGGTCGCGCGCGGCATTCCGACGGGATGCACGGTCGGGCTGGACGCGCCGATCCCATCAGGCAATCTTGCCCATGTGATTCTGCTGAAGACCCGCGTCATCGCAGCCAGCGATGCGGTGCGCCAGGTGCTGGAGGCCGCGGACCGGCTGGTCGAAGCTGGCGCGCGGCAGATCTTCTTCAAATATTGCGCCACCTTCGATTCGACGCCCGCGGGCAATATCGGTCCTTGCGCCGAAGCGCTGCTCGAGCGCCTTGGCGGCGGCGTCACACTGTTCGCCCCTGCGCTGTGTGAGACTGGGCGCACCGTCTATCAGGGGCATATGTTCGGCGGTCCCCAGCTGCTTGCTGAGTCGCCCAAGCGCTTCGATCCGCTGACGCCGATGACCGATTCCAATCTGGTTCGCGTGCTGCAGGCGCAGAGCAGGGGCAAGGTCGGGCTGGTGCCCTATCTCGTCGTCGACGCCGGCGCTGGAGCCATCCGAAGCGCTATACGAGCACACAGCGCGCGTGGCGAGACGCTGCTGGTCACCGACACCATCCGCGAGCGCGATCTGGCGGCGATCGCGGAAGCCACCTTCGACCTGCCGCTGATGACCGGTAATTCCTCAGTCGCCGCGCATCTGCCACCGGCCTGGCTCACGCATGGGCTGCTGGATTCAGGCGATCTCGTTGCCGCCAGCCTGCCGGCCGTCGAAGGGCCGGCAGCGGTGCTGGCCGGCAGCGTCGCCGACCGCACCATCGAACAGCTCGAGCGTTTTGCGCAAAACAATCCACTGCTGACGATTGACCTTGCCAGCGCCTTTGCCGGCGCCGATGTCATGGCCGAAGCGCGTACCTTCGCCCAACGGCATTTGCCCGGCGCGATGATCGCCATTGCTACGACAGCGCCGCAAGCGACCGTCGAAGCGCTGCAGCAGGCGCACGGCCGCGATATGGTGGCGGCAAGGGCGGAAGAGATCCTGGCCGGGATTGCCCAGATTCTGGTGCGCGAACTCGGCGTCCGCCGGCTCGTCGTCGCCGGCGGCGAGACCGCCGGTTCGGTGGTGAAGGCGCTCGGCATCGACCGGATCGCCATGGGCGCCTATGAGGGCCCCGGACTGTCGCGCGCCATCGCTCACCTCCCCGGCCGGCCCTCCGATCCGCTGGCGCTGATGCTGAAATCGGGAAAGCTCGGCGGCCCCGATATCTTCACCGACGTTCTGCAAGACATGACACGGCCGAGCACTATTGCGCCGGCGATCGACACATGGCCACCGGCAAGGAGAGCATCGTGATGGAACTCGAAATCGAACGCACGAGCCTGATCACCGCGACGCAGACGCTGGACGCCAGCGGGATGAATGTCGGCACCACCGGAAACATCAGCGTGCGCACGACAGGCGGCATGCTGATCACGCCGACGGGAATAGCCACAAGCGCCTTGCGGCCGGAGCAGATGGTGGCGATGCAGCTCGATGGATCCTGGGACGGTGCGTTCCGGCCGTCGAGCGAATGGGAGATGCACGCCGAGATCTACAAGGCGTTTCCCGAGGCCGGCGCCGTCGTGCATGCCCATCCCGACCATTGCGTGGCGCTGTCGTGCCTGCGTGAACCGCTGCCGCTGTTCCACTACATGGTGGCGGGCTTCGGCGGCGATGATGTGCGCTGCTCGGACTATGCGCTTTTCGCGTCAAGCGAACTGGCCAAGGTTGCCGTCGTCGCGCTCAAGGACCGCACGGCTTGCCTGCTCGCCAATCATGGCATGATCGCCTTCGGCGGCGATCTCGACACGGCGCTCATCCGCACCATCAAGCTGGAAACCCTGGCGCGGCAGTACCTTTTGGCGCGCAGCGCCGGCACGCCGGTGCTCATCGAGGGCAGCGAGATCCCCGCCATTCGCGGGCGCTACAAGAATTACGGCCAGCAGAAGTAGCCGGCCGAGCAATTCCAGAAAAGGTGAAGCGGTTTCCCGGGAAAAGCGCATAGCGCTCTCTCCAGGGGATTGCGCCAAAACAAGGAACGGCGCTTCGCCCTCTTGAAGAACCATTCAGTCGACCTGCAAATGCGAGACGAAGGCCCGTCAGGCTCCATGAAGATCAGGCGGGGATCGGTTCGGCGGCCGGCGTATAGACGCCGATGGCGCCGGTGCCGATCAGCTGGTCGATGATCTCGGCGCTATAGCCGAGCACGTCGGCCAGCACCGCAGCTGTGTCCTGGCCCAGCATCGGCGGCGCGGTGAAGTCCGCGGTCAGCTGCGCGGCAAGTCCCTGCGCCGGGCGCACCATGGCGACGGAGCCGAGATGCGGATGCGGCAAGGTCTGGACGAGGCCACGCTCGCGCACATTGGGACTGTCGAAGACTTCCGGTATCGATTTTACCGTGCCGGCCGGCACGCTGGCGGCGGCACAGGTGGCCATCCAGTGGTCACGTGGCTTGGTCTTGAAGACGGCGGCTAGTTGCGGGATCAGCGCCTCACGGTTGGTGGCGCGCGCCCCTGCTTTGATGAAGCGCGCATCCCCAGCCAGATGTGGCAGATCAACGACCTTCTCGCACAGCGCCGCGAACTGGCGGTCATTGCCGACCGCCAGCGCAAAGCTGCCATCGGAGGCTTCGAATATCTGATAGGGAACGACCGTCGGATGGGCATTGCCGTAGCGGGCGACCTCTTGGCCGGTGTTAAGGTAACCGCTGCCGACATTGATCAGCAGGCTGACCGCGCAGTCGATCAGCGACAGGTCGAGGAACTGGCCCTTGCCGGTCGTCGCGCGCTCGAAAAGCGCTGCCAGGATGGACTGAGTGGCGACCATGCCGCAGACGATGTCGGTGATGGCGACGCCGACGCGCATCGGCTCGCCATTGCTCTCGCCGGTGATGGCCATCAGGCCGCTTTCGGCCTGCATGACGAAATCATAGCCGGGCCGTCCGGCATCGGGTCCGGTCTGGCCGTAGCCGGAGATCGAACAGTAGATCAGGCGCGGGTTTGACGCGCTCAGCTCCTTGAACCCGACGCCGAGCCTATCGGCGGTACCTGAGCGGAAATTCTCGACGACGATGTCGGCCTTGGCCGCCAGCTCGCGCACGATCGTCAGCCCCTGCGGGCTTTTCATGTCGAGCGCGATGCTCTGCTTGCCGCGATTGGCGCAGAGATAGTAGGTCGAGACACCCTTGTAGCTCGGCACCGACCACGCCCTGGTGTCGTCGCCGCCGTCGATGTTCTCGATCTTCCAGATCTCGGCGCCGAGATCGGCAAGGCTCATCGTTGCCCACGGCCCGGCCAGCACACGCGAGAGATCGAGAACCTTGATGCCTTCGAGCGGCAAGCGCGCGGGTTCTGCCGTACCGGCATTCGCGGAATGGTCCTCAGTCACGATCAAAATTCCTTCGGGTGAATTCGGCAAGCCACTCAGACAGCCCTGAAAGTGTTGACCGGCTCCGGGAAATGGCAGGCGACCCGATGCGAACCACCGGCCGGATCGAGCGGCGGTTCGACGGCAGCGCAGATCGCCTGCGCCTTGAAGCAGCGCGTGCGGAAGCGGCAGCCGGATGGCGGGTTGAGCGGGCTCGGCACATCGCCGCTCAGCACGATGCGCTCGCGCTTGCGCTCCTTCTCGGGATTGGCGAGCGGCACCGCCGACAGCAGCGCCTGGGTGTAGGGATGCAGCGCCCTCGAATAGAGTTCGGCCGCCGGCGCGATCTCGACGATCTTGCCGAGATACATCACCGCCACCTGATGCGAGATGTGGCGCACGACGGACAGATCATGCGCGATGAACAGATAGGAGGTGCCGAAGGATTGCTGGATGTCCTTGAGCAAATTGAGCACGCCGGCCTGCACCGAAACGTCGAGGGCCGAAACCGGCTCGTCGAGGATCACCACTTGCGGATTGAGTGCCAGCGCGCGGGCAATGACGACGCGCTGGCGCTGGCCGCCGGACAGTTCGTGCGGATAGCGCTTGCCATGCTCGGGATTGAGCCGCACCAGTTCGAGCAATTCGGCGACGCGCGCGCGGCGGTCGGCCGCCGACATGTCGCTCATGCGCAGCGGCTCGGCGATGTTGTCGGCAATGCGCATGCGCGGATGCAGCGACCCGTAGGGATCCTGGAAGACGAGCTGGATGTAGCGCCGCATCAGGCGCATGTCTTCGTGATTGAGCGCGAGCAGGTTCTGGCCACGGAACCAGCTTTCGCCGCTGGTCGGCTCGATCAGCCGCATCAGGCAGCGCCCGAGGGTCGACTTGCCGCAACCGGATTCACCGACCAGACCCAGCGTTTCGCCCGGTGCTACGTCGAACGAGACATCGGCGACCGCACGGACATGGGCAACGGCACGGTCGAAGACGAGGCCGCCGCGAACCGGAAAGTCCTTGACGAGATGGCGAACAGAAAGCGCAGCCGCCGGTTTGGTTTCCGCCTGGAGTTGCTCCGCTGCGCTCATGAGGCCACGTCTCCACTGTCCAGGCTCGCCGCCGCCAGCACAGCACTGTGGAAGGGCGGCAAGGTCGTCGCGAAATGACAGGCCGAGAACCGGCCGCCGACATCGTGCAAAGGCGGGTCCTCGGTCCGGCAGCGTGCCGCGGCATAAATGCAGCGCGGATGGAAGGCGCAGCCGCCGGGCAAGCGCCCAAGTGCGGGCGGCGAACCGTCGATCGAGAACAGCCGCTCGCGGCTTTCCTCGAGGTTGGGGATCGAGGCGATCAGGCCACGCGTGTAAGGATGGCGCGGATCGGCGAACAGCTCGGATACGCCTGCCTGTTCGACGACACGGCCGGAATAGACGACCGCGACGCGGTCGGCATGGCCGGCGACGACGCCGAGATCATGGGTGATCAGCACCAGGCCGAGGCCGAGCCGTTCCTGCAGCGAGCGCAGCACGGCCAGGATCTGTGCCTGCACCGTGACATCGAGCGCCGTGGTCGGTTCGTCGGCAATCAACAGGTCAGGATCGTTGGCGACGGCCATGGCGATAACCGCGCGTTGGCGCATGCCGCCGGAGAATTCATGCGGATACTGGTTGACCCGGCGCTCCGGCTGCGGGATCGCCACCAGATGGAGCAATTCGACCGCGCGCGTCATCGCCTGTTTGCGTGTCACGCGCTGATGCAGCCTGACCGCCTCGGCAATCTGGGCGCCGACGGTCATCACCGGATTGAGCGAGGACAGCGGGTCCTGAAAAATCATGGCGATGCGCGCGCCCCTGATCTTGCGCATCTCGCGCGCCGGTTTGCCGACCAGTTCGTCGCCGTTGAAGCGGACCGAGCCGGTGACCACCGCGTTCTTTGACGTGAGGCCGAGCGCGGCGAGCATGCCGACGGACTTGCCCGAGCCGGACTCACCGACAATGCCGACCACTTCGCCCTTGGCGACGTCGAGGTCGATCCCGCGAACCGCTTCGAACTGACTGCCGGCCTTGCGGAATCCGACCCGCAGACCGCGTATGGACAGCAGCGGCTCGCGCTCGCCCACCTTGTCGACTGCGCCCGGTGGCGCTGAGGAAATCTGTGCGCTCATCGCCTAGTCCGACCTTGGATCGAGAATGTCGCGCAAGCCGTCGCCTATGAAGTTAAAGCCGAGCACGATGGTGAGGATGGCGACGCCGGGACCGAAGGCGATCCACCATTGATAGAAATGAACGGCGCCATCGGAGATCATCGAGCCCCATTCGGGTGTCGGCGGCGTGGCGCCGAGGCCGATGAAGCTGAGCGACGCGGCAAGCAGCACGACCTGGCCCAAATCCATTGTCGCGCTGATCAGCACCGGGGTCCAGCAAAGCGGCAATATGTGCGTGAACAGCACGCGCCGCGGCCTGGCGCCGGCGGCGATTGCCGCCTCGACATGCTCGCGCTCCTTCACTTCCAATACCTGCGCCCGCATCAGCCGGGCGTAGACGGGCCACCAGACGAGCACCATGGCGATGGCGGCATTGCCGAGGCCTGGTCCGAGCGACGCCGCGACGGCCATGGCCAGCAGCATCGGCGGAAAGGACAGAGTGACGTCGACAAGCCGCATGATCGCCGCGCCGGTCAATCCGCCGACGAAGCCGGAAATGGCGCCGAGCAGCGAGCCTATGATCACTGCAGAGACGACGACCAGAACCGCGATCGGCAGCGAATGCGCGGCCCCGTGCAGAGTGCGGGCCAGCACATCGCGGCCGAGTGCGTCGGTACCCAGCCAATGCGCCCAGCTTGGCGCCTGAAGCCGGCGTGCGACCATTTCGAGCGGATCGAACTGCACGACCAGGTTGGGGAATACGGTCATGAACAGCCAGAACAGGATGACGACCGTGCCGATGACCAATGGCGCGGTCAGCCATTCGGGAACCGTCGAGGAGCGGGACTTGGTGACGACGACCGCCATCAGCTCAACCTCACGCGCGGATTGGCCACGACATAGAGTATGTCGGTGATAAGATTGGTGACCAGGAAGGCAAGGCCGCCGACGATGGTGACGCCGATGATCGCCGGGAAGTCGAGCGCACGCGCTGCCTCCACGGCATAGGATCCCATGCCCGGCCAGGAAAAGATGGTCTCGGTCAGCACCGCGCCAGTGATCAGATAGGCGAAGGAATAGCCGATGACGGTCAGGGTCGGCACCATGGTGTTGCGCAACGCGTGGACGATGACGACGCGGAATTCGCTCGCCCCCTTAGCGCGCGCGGTGAGCACGAACTCGCGGCTCATCACATCAAGCATGTTGGCGCGCACCAGCCGCGATATGGTGCCGGAAACCGTCCAGCCGAGGACGAAGGCCGGCAGAAGCAGGTGCCAGAGCGCGTCCTTGAGGACGGTCCAGTCGCCAGCCAGAAGCGAATCGATGGTCAGGAAGCCGGTGATGCCGGGCGGCAATGCCAAGCGGGCATCGACCCTGCCCGGCCCCGGCAGCCAGTTCAGCATGACGGAGAAGATGAACAACAGGCCGAGCCCCGACCAGAACACCGGCAGCGAAGAGCCGAACAAGGCGAACAGCCGCGCGCCATGGTCGATCAGGCTGTTGCGGAAATAGGCGGCCAGCACACCAAGCACGATGCCGAGCGTGGTGCCGAAGATCATCGCGGCGAAAACCAGTTCGAGCGTTGCCGGCAAGCGGTAGAGAATGTCGGTGCCGACATTGCGCTTGGTGATGAACGAGGTGCCAAGATCGCCGCTCAGCAGATTACCAAGATATATCATATAGCGTTCCGGCAAAGGACGATCGAGACCCCAACGCGTCTTGGCGGCGGCCACCACTTCGGGGTTGCTCATCTGCTGTTCGGCGACAATCGCGGTCAGCGGATCCCCCTTGGTCACCGTGGTGATCAGGAAGGCGATGGTGACGATGCCGAGCACCAGAAACGGCATTGCGATAAGCCGGCGCAAAATATAGCGAGACACGTGGCTACCTTCACAAGGAGGGGCTTCGTAAGATGGCACAAGGCGCTGGGACATGCCATCGACGGAAACATATTGACAGCCCGCGAAAGCCGCTGTCAATATAAATGGAATTTAATTTCATTTTTGATCGACAGTGCCGACGTCACCGGCCCGACAGGCGGACGACGACGCCAGAAAGACCTCAGCGTGCGCAAGCGAGCCACCAGGGACGAGACGGAGCTTGAAGGCGAAGGCGCACAACTTTCGTCGTCGCTGGTGCGCGGGCTCGGCATCCTGCGCGCCTTCCGGCCGGGCGACGCCTCGCTCGGCAACCAGGACATCATTGCCCGCACCGGCCTGCCCAAAGCCACGGTGTCGCGCATCACCTATACGCTGAGCGCGCTCGGCTACCTCCTGTACGACAAGGATCTCGGCCGCTACAGCCTGGGGTCGGCTACCGTGGCGCTCGGCTATTCGGCGCTCAGTTCAAGCGCCGTCGTGCACGTCGCCCGGCCGCTGATGCAGCCGCTGGCCGATTTGACGGGGGCGGCGGTGGCGCTCGGCACGCGCGACAGCCTCAACATGGTGTATCTAGCCAATTGCCGGTCGGAGAGCCTTGTCACGCTGCGGCTCAACCCGGGCTCCTATCTGCCGATCTGGAAGACATCGATGGGGCTGGCCTATGCGGCGGCCCTTTCACCCGAGGAGCGCGTCAGACTTGTACGGGCTTTGCAGGAGGCGGAGCCGGACAAGGCAGCGATGATCGCGGCGGCGATCGACGATGCGATCGCCCAATATGCACGCCAGGGCTATGTGACGTCGTTCGGCGCCTGGCACAGCTACATCCATGCAGTCGGCGTGCCGTTCCGCCCGCGTGACGGCTCGCCGCTGGTTGCCATCACCTGCGGCGGCATCGGCGAGATCATCACCGAGGACCGCGCGCATGCCGAGATCGGACCGGCGCTGGTGGCGATGGTGAAAGCACTGGGCGACCAACTCGAGGGAATTCCCGTGTAATCCCGGCACGGGATTGGCCCAGACGATCGGGCTGCATGCCGGCTTGAACTTCCCTGGTGGTGGCAGCACAGTCGCCGCCGATGGCATGGCGCTCGCGTTGTCAGTCCATCGGGTTCGGGTGACGGGGGGAGATCGGATGCCGATGAATTTTGCAGGACGGTTCAGCGACCGGGTGGCGGTCATCACCGGTGGCGCATCGGGCATTGGTCTGGCGGTGGCGCAGAGGATTGTCGAAGAAGGCGGACGGGTTTCGGTCTGGGATCGCGATCCCGCCCAGATCGAACAGGCCAAGGCCGTCATCCCCAGTCTTCACGGCATCGCTATCGACGTTGCCGATGCCGCAGGCGTGGAGCGCGCTGCCCGGTCAACGCTCGAAGCGCTTGGCGGTGTCGATATCCTGGTCACCAGCGCGGCGATCACCGGGCCGAACATGACGACCTGGAGCTATTCGGCGGAAGATTGGCAGAAGGTCATCGACATCAACATCAACGGCGTCTTCTACTGCAACAAGGCGCTCGTTCCGCACATGCTCGAGCGCAACTATGGCCGCATCGTCAACATCGCCTCGATCGCCGGCAAGGAAGGCAATCCCAACGCCTCCGCCTACAGCACGTCCAAGGCCGCGGTAATCGGCCTGACCAAGTCGCTCGGCAAGGAACTGGCCAAGACCGGGGTGACGGTCAATTGCGTCACGCCGGCGGCCGTGCGCACCGCGATCTTCAAGCAGATGAGCCAGGAGCACATCGACTTCATGCTGTCCAAGATACCGATGGCGCGCTTTGGCGAGGTCGACGAGGTGGCGGCGCTGATCTGCTGGATCGCCTCGGAAGAGTGTTCGTTCACGACGGCCGCCGTGTTCGACGTTTCCGGCGGCCGCGCCACCTACTGAGGCAGAACGAATCTCAATTCCACGTGACGGTGCAACGGATGGAGCATGCGGGCGTATAGTTGGACGCCTCGAATCGACAAGTCGCGACAAGGTAGCGGGAACCATGACACGGAATGCAGCCGTCAGGCGGGAGTTTGCTACTTTTGCTTAGAGCCGAATCTGCCGCACTGTCCGACGATGAGCTTCTGGACCGCTATCAGCGCGCCGCCTTCGATTACTTCCTCGATAACGTGAACCCCGAAAACGGATTGGTCGCCGACACATCGCGGCCAAATTCGCCGGCCAGCATCGCTGTCGTCGGCTTCGCGCTGTCCAGCTATCCGATCGGCGTCGAGCGCGGTTGGATGACGCGCGATGCCGCCGCGAAGCTGACGCTGGCCGCGCTGCGTTTCTTCTCGACCAGCCGGCAAGGCAATAGCGACGACGTCACCGGCCATAAGGGTTTTTACTACCACTTCCTCGATATGCGGACCGGCCTGCGCGTCTGGCGCTGCGAACTGTCGATGGTGGATACGGCGTTGCTGATATCAGGCATGCTGGTGGCGAGCGCTTATTTCTCCGGTGACGATGACGAGGAAGCCGAAATCCGCCAACTGGCCGAGGCGCTCTACCGGCGCGTCGACTGGCGGTGGGCACAAGGTTCAAGCCCGACCCTGCGGCAAGGCTGGAAGCCAAAGAGCGGCTTTCTGCACTATGGCTGGGAGGGCTACAACGAAGCGACGATCCTCTACGTGCTGTCGATGGCCTCGCCTGACAGTCCAACCTCGGATAACAGCTACGAGGGCTGGACGGCGACCTATCAGTGGGAAAACATCTACGGCTACGACGTGCTGTATGGCGGCCCATTGTTCATGCACCAGTTCTCGCATGCCTGGATCGATTTCGCCGGCATCCGCGACGCCTTCATGCGCGAGAAGAACTCGGACTATTTCGAAAACAGCCGCCGCTCGACCTATCTGCATCGCGACTATGCGCGCCACAACCCTTACGGCTATGACGGCTATGAAGAGAACCTTTGGGGACTTTCGGCGGGCGACGGGCCGGGCGGCTTCCGCACCAGCGTGGAGCGACAGCGCCGGCGGTTTTCCGGCTATGCCGCGCGCGGCGCTCCGTTCGGGCCCGATGACGGGACGATCGCCCCTTGGTCCTATCCGGCATCACTGCCTTTCGCGCCGGAGATCTGCCTGGCGGCGCTGCGCCATCTCGGTGATCGCTACCCCGAGGTGATCGACAATTTCCGGCTGCCGAGCGGCTTCAATCCGACATTGGCGAACCGGCGTAAATTCGGGAGGCACGGCTGGGTGTCGGAAGGCCACTATGGGCTGGATCAGGGTATCGTGGTGATGATGATCGAGAACCATCGGTCAGGGCTGATCTGGAAGCTGATGCGGTCCAATCAGCATATCCGTCGCGGCCTGCACAAGGCCGGATTCAATGGCGGCTGGCTGTCTCAGCCGGCAAGCCCGGCGTCAGGTGGCGGCAATGTCGCGTGACCGGACCAGGACCACCGCCTTCCCCGTCGACAGCAACGACATCAGTCTGATCGCGAGCGCCCATCCGCCGCACTGGAAGAACCCGCAGCCGGACGGTCCCTACAACCTCGTCGTCATCGGTGCCGGGCCGGCTGGGCTGACTGCCGCCTACGAAGCGGCCGGCCTCGGCGCAAAGGTCGCGCTCATCGAGCGCAATCTGATCGGCGGAACTTGCGTCAATGTCGGTTGCATCCCGTCCAAGTCGATCATCCGCACCGCAAGGCTTTATGCCGACATGCGCGATGCCGAGAATTTCGGCGGCGACATGCCGGACCGTCTTCACGTCGACTTTCCGCGCGCCATGACGCGGATGCGGCAGATCCGGCAGCGGATCAGCCGCGCGGATGCCGCCGATAGGCTTGTTTCCGAAGGCATCGACCTTTATTTCGGCGAAGCGCTGTTTTCCGGACCGGACGCTGTCACGGTCGCCGGACAAACCTTGCGTTTCAGGAAGGCGCTGATCGCGACAGGCGCGCGCCCGAGGCTGCCGACGATTCCAGGCCTTGCCGAGGCCGGCTATCTCAGCAACGAGACCATGTTCGAGCTCACGGAGTGCCCGAAGCGGCTTCTGGTCATTGGCGGCGGACCGCTCGGCTGCGAGGCGGCGCAGGCCTTCTGCCTGCTCGGTGCCAAGGTCATCCTGGCGCAACGGGAACCGATGTTCCTGCCCGGCGAGGAACGCGACGCCGCCCAGATCCTTTCGGACGCGCTGGCGCGCGAAGGTGTCGAGGTTCGCCTCAACACCGAGGTGGTAGCGGTGCGAACGGAAGGCGGCAAGAAGCTCGCCGACCTGGTGTGCGACGACATCACGACAACGATTTCCGTCGACGAGATCATCACCGGCATCGGCCGATCGCCCAATGTCGACGGCCTCGACCTGGAAAACGCCGGGGTGGCATACGATGCCGACGGTATCAAGGTGGACGATTATCTCCGCACCACAAATCCGCACATCTATGCGGCGGGCGATGTCTGCCTCGCCTACAAATTCACCCACACCGCCGAGGCCACAGCTCGCATGGTCGTGCGCAATGCCCTGTTTCTCGGACGCAGGAAACTGAGCGAGCTGGTCATTCCGTGGTGCACCTACACCGATCCGGAGATCGCCCATGTCGGCCTCTATCCGGCGGAGGCGCGCCAGAACGGCATCCCGGTCAAGACTTATACGGTGCTGATGCACGATGTCGCCCGGGCGGTCATGGACGGCGAGGAGGAGGGTTTCGTCAAAATCCACGTCAGGGAAGGGTCCGACCGCATCCTGGGCGCCACGGTCGTCGCCAGCCATGCCGGTGAGATGATCAATGCGGTGTCGCTGGCCATCAAATCGGGCATGGGATTGCGTGCGCTGGCCGACGTCATCCATCCCTTCCCGACGCAGGCGCTAGGCATAAAGATGGCCGGCGACGCCTATCGGCGGACAAGGCTCACCTCATCATGGAAGCATCTGGCGGGCCGCTGGTTGGCGTGGTCCAGGCGATGGTGACATTCCGGCAGCCTGCCGCAGCTGGTGCGTCGGACATTCGGCGACGATGCGGCGCTTGACGAAAGCCTCGTCGACCATCTCGGATATCCGCCAAACGTCGGTGCCATCCAGAGGTTAGCCGGCTCTATATTTCCGCGGGTCCTGCGGGCCCTGCCGACCGCGACTCCAATTTCGTGGCTGCCCTGTCAGGGTGCGTGCAGAAGTTCTTGCCGAATGGGCTCGAGATAGGTTTGCGGATGCAAGCGTCCCCAAACATGGTCGCGCTCGGTCAGGTGCTTAACCTGCTCTATCCAGCGCCTCGGCGCATCAGGGTCCCTGACCTCATGCCAGTCGTCGACGATAATGACCGGCAGACCCTGATAGAGCGGGTCGAGCGGCGAGGTCTTGGTGACGACGATGCAGCCGAGATAAAACAGCTCCCATGTCCTATGGCAGTCCAGGCCGTTGCCTTCGGTGGACAGCACAAGCGGGTATTGCGAGTACAGTTGCCAGATCGAGCGCTGCGAGACGCGTTTCGTCAGGAAATCGACATGCGGACATCCGCGCAGGGCATCAAGCAGTTCCCGGCGCTGTCTCGAGCCATTGCTGATGCTGAAATCAGAGAACAGTCTGGGCGGGCGGCGGTCCACATGATCCTGCCGGGCGCGTATGATTTCCAGTTGCTTCACAAGCCCTTCCGGCGTGGCGAAGGACCGAGGCGTGTGAAGATCGAGCCCGATCGGGAAAGGCTTGACCCTGGGGTGAGTGCCGTCACAATTCTGGCTGTACCAGGAGACCAGGAAGGGGTTGGCGAGAAGCTGGTCGACGGTGTCCTTCGCCAGATCCGACGGCACCGAAGCATCGCCATCGGTCGTCAGCAGCGTGAACGGTGCCGTGATCGTCGGCAACACGATCCTGACGAACGTGTCGAGATCACAGGTTTGCGCATCCCTGGACAAGGTGCTCAGACGCAGCCAGACGATGCCATGTGCGCCGCTGTAATGCTGGCGGAAAAATGCCTCGCTCTGTGTCGATGCGGTTGACGCGTTGCGATACCAGCGCGGCCCGGCGAAATCGCAGAAATGTCCGATCCCCTGCGACCACAGCACGGGCGGAACGCCAAGAAATCTCAGCGCCCTGGAATAGACGGCTCTTTTGACTGCCCTTCGCAACCTGCCCATGGGCAACTCCTAGCGCGGATGCCAATACCGTTGCAACGTGCTGCCCGACATATTCGCCTTGAGCGGAACAAAGGCCAAAAGTTTCCCCGCAATACCCCTTCCGGCTCCGGAGAACCCAACTTACGACAGGCGCAGCCGCCGGCGAGGATCGATCTACAGACTTGATTATGACAAAGGTCGAAGGGCTTGCGGTCGGCGCAAGGCCGCACGTCTCAATCGTGCAATTCCCGCGATATCGGCGGCCCCACCGAAAAGCCGGAGAATGTGACCTCGAAGCCCTCGCGTTGCGGCGAACAGCACATCATGCCGACATCGACCGTCCTGGAGATCGGAAAGTAGGCGAGCCGCACAGGCTTCCAGTGGCCGTCGGAAGCATCGAGATACTGGACACGGATCGTTTCGGCGTAACGGGTCAGCCGGATCCTGACGCCGCCCGGACCGGCATGAATGGCGACCAGCGACCAGTCTGACGTGTCGTTGGTGACCACGACGGAGAAATAGGCAAGGCCGTCGGTGTACTCGATACCGGCCTTGATCCAATGGGTTTCGCTGAGCCGGACCATCAGCCCTGCCTGATCATAAAGCACCTCGTAGTCGCCTTTGACGGTGACCTCGGCGGTGAAATCGCCTTCGACGGGCCGGTGCAGGAAGTGGCCATTGTCGCGCCAGAAACCGTAGAAGGTCTCGCGCCAGAAATCGGTCTCCTTGCCGGTGCGCACACGAACGCTGTCGCCGTCGATAGAATGGTGCGGCGGCGGGTTAAGCCAGGTCAGGTCCTGCACTGTCATCCTTCGCGCCGCTCCAATCCAGATGTGCATGGCGGGGTTGCCGGCGTGGTCGGCAGTGACCGATCAGCCCGGCTGATCGGTCGACGACCGATCAGCCTGCGAATGTATAGGCCGTCTTCACCGTGGTGTAGAACTCCGCCGCATAGTGGCCCTGCTCGCGCGGCCCATAGCTCGAACCCTTGCGGCCGCCGAAGGGAACATGGAAATCGACACCCGCCGTCGGCAGGTTGACCATCACCATGCCGGCCTCCGAATTGCGCTTGAAGTGCGTGGCATGCTTGAGGCTCGAGGTGCAGATGCCGGAGGTCAAGCCGAAGGGCGTGTCGTTGGCAACGGAAAGCGCCTCGTCATAGTCCTTGACGCGAATGACGCTGGCGACAGGCCCGAAAATCTCCTCGCGCGAACTGCGCATGGCGTTGGTCGCCTCGGTCAGCAACGCCGGCTGCAGGTAGAAGCCCGGCGTCTTGCGGTCGAGCCGCTCGCCACCGAAGGCGAGCGTGGCACCTTCCCTGACGCCGATGGCGATATAGTCCTCGTCCTGCTTCAGCTGCGTCGCGTCGACGACAGGACCGATATGGGTCTGCGCGTCGAGCGCATCGCCGATGACCAGTTTGCTCATGCGATCCTTGAGGGCGTCGACGAAGCGGTCGTGAATGCCGTCAGCCACAATCAGCCTGGACGAGGCGGTGCAGCGCTGGCCGGTCGAGAAGAAGGCACCATTGAGCGCGCAATCGACGGCGATCGCGAGGTCGGCATCGTCGAGCACGACCAGCGGGTTCTTGCCACCCATTTCAAGCTGGAACTTGCGCATGTGTTCGATGCTTGCCGCAGCGACGCGCTTGCCGGTGCCGACCGAGCCGGTGAAGCTGATGGCGTTGACATCGGGACTGTCGAGCATCGCCTGACCTACGACCGAGCCCTTGCCCATGACGAGATTGAGCACGCCCTTCGGCAGGCCGGCGCGATGCAGGATGTCGACGATGGTCCAGGCGCTCTCGGGAACCAGCTCCGCAGGCTTGAAGACGACGGTGTTGCCGTGTGTCAGCGCCGGGGCGATCTTCCAGGCCGGAATAGCGATCGGAAAATTCCACGGCGTGATGATGCCGACCACGCCGACCGCCTCGCGCGTCATCTCGACGCCGACGCCCGGCCGCACGCTCGGCACGACCTCTCCGGTCAAACGCAACGTTTCGCCGGCAAAGAAGTCGAATATCTGGGCGGCGCGAATTGTCTCGCCGATGCCTTCGGCCAGCGTCTTGCCTTCCTCTCGCGCCAGATTGCGGCCGATCTCGTCCTTGCGCGCCAGAATCTCGTCGGAGGCCTTTTTCAACACCGCGTGACGCGCCAGCGGACCGGAGCGGGACCAAGCCGGGAACGCTGCCTTGGCCGCAGCGATCGCCTGCTGGGCCTGTTCGACACCCGCCGATGCATAGTCGCCGACGATGTCGCCGATATCCGAGGGGTTGATGTTGCGCGAACCGGCATCGCCGACCCACTCGCCATCGATGAGGTTCTTTCGAAACAGCGTCATATCGTGTGTTCCTGCTTGTTGGCCGCGCGGGCATCTGTCTGAACTGGTATTTGCCAGACAATTGCCTCGCGGGAAAGCAAACAGTGAACCGCCAGCCGCGACAAAAATCCCCGTGCCTGCGCCGCGCGGATGGCGGGCGACGACGATTCCCCATCGAGCCTCGATGCAGCCAACCTCCATCGTGCATCAATCGGCTTGGGCCGATTCATCCTGTACACTTATGTCCATAGCCTTGATTTGCCTGAGGCAGCATGTCATGCGTCGTGTCGATGGCAGCTCTCGAAACGACGATTCAGCGCGCCGGCGCCACCGGCAACATCAAGGCCACTCGCGAAGACTGGCTGAAGCTTGCGCTTGAAACGTTGATCTCTGACGGAGTCGAACGCGTCCGCGTGCTGACGCTTGGCCAGAAGCTCGATGTGTCGCGCTCCAGCTTCTACTGGTATTTCAAGAGCCGGCAGGATCTGCTCGATCAGTTGCTGGATTACTGGCGACAGACGAATACCAAATTCATCGTGGAACGCGCCAGGCGGCCTTCCGCCACCGTCATACGCGGGGTAATGAGCATTTTCGAATGCTGGGTGGACGAAAGGCTGTTCGACCCCCAACTGGATTTCGCGATCAGGGCCTGGGCCCGTCGTTCGCCCGCCATCAGGCGCGCCTTAGACGAGGCCGACGAGGAGCGTGTCAACGCCATACGCGACATGTTCATGCGTCACGGCTACGACGAGGAGGACGCCTTCGTGCGGGCCCGCGTGCTGTATTTCATGCAGATCGGCTATTACTCGCTTGAGCTCAACGAGCCGATGAGCAGCCGCCTGCCTCACGTCGCCGGTTATCTGCGCAGCTTCACCGGCCAGGAGCCTCCGGCGGAGGATGTCGAGGACTTCTCGCGCTATGTCGAGAAGACGCTTTCGCGCAACCGATAGTACGGCCCGCCCGGTCGCCGCGGCCTGACGATTTCGCTTCGCGCATCGGCCCAATAGCAAGCACGGTTGCTGCCGACAGCAGCAGAGGAGCCCTCTGCCGTATCGGCGCAGAGCGGCGTCACGGGCGCTCATTCCGCTACCCGCCAACCTCTAGACACATATGTACAATACCGATAGGGTACTCCACACTGGCTGGGTGGAGTGCGACAGGATGAAATCCCAATATCGGGCGATCGTCATCGGCGGCGGCGTGGTTGGAGCCTCGGTGCTCTATCACCTGGCGAAGTTCGGCTGGAGCGACGTCGCGCTGATCGAACGCGAGGTGCTGACCGCAGGGTCGAGTTGGCATGCGGCCGGCGGGTTCCATGCGCTGAACGCCGATCCCAACATCGCCGCCCTGCAGGCCTACACGATCGACCTGCTCTCCGAGGTCGAGAAGGAATCGGGCCAGAGCATCGGCATGCACATGACCGGTGGCATCTCGGTCGCCTCGGCGCCGGAGCGCTGGGAATGGTTGAAAGCGTCATACCGCATCTTCCAGACCATGGGCATCGACGATGTCCACCTGGTCGGAGTCGATGAGATCAAGCAGCGCTGCCCGATCCTCAACACCGACGGCATGCTGGGTGGACTCTATGCTGCGCGCGAAGGCCATATCGATCCCTCGGGCGTCGTGCACGCCTATGCCAAGGCAGCCAGGCTGCGCGGCGCCGATATCATCGAGCACAACCGCGTGCTGGCACTCAACCGCCGCGCGGACGGCGGCTGGGACGTAGTCGCCGAGAAGGGCACGGTGATTGCCGAACACGTCGTCAATGCCGGCGGGCTGTGGGCCAAGCAGGTCGGCCGGATGGCCGGCATCGACCTGCCGGTGTCGCCGATGGAGCACCATTATCTCGTCACCGAGGCGCTGCCCGAAATCCAGGCGCTGGACAAGGAATTGCCGCTGATCGTCGATCTCGAAGGCTTCACCTACATGCGCCAGGAACAGAAGGGCCTGCTGCTCGGCATCTACGAGATCAACCACAAGCACTGGAACATGGATGGGGCGCCGTGGGATTACGGCATTGAACTGATCCAGGAAGACACCGACCGCATCGCCGACGAGTTGGCCCTCGGCTTCAGCCGATACCCCTGCCTGGAGAATGCCGGCATCAAGCGCTGGGTGAACGGCGCTTTCACCTTCTCGCCGGACGGCAATCCGCTGGTCGGCCCGGTGCGCGGGGTTCCCAACTACTGGGTGGCGTGCGGCGTCATGGCCGGTTTCCTGCAAGGCGGCGGGGTCGGCAAGTCGCTTGCCGAATGGATGATCCATGGCGAGCCGGAAGCCGATGTCTACGGCATGGACATCGCCCGCTATGGCGATTTCGCCTCCAACCGCGAATACATCAGGCAGACCACCGGGCAGTTCTATTCGCGCCGCTTTGTCATGAGCTATTCCAACGAGCAGTTGCCGGCGGGGCGGCCCTTGAAGACAGCCGGCGCGCATGACGCGATGGATGCCGCCGGCGCGCGCTGGGGCAATTCATGGGGCATGGAAGTGCCGCTCTATTTCGCGCCGCATGGCTTCGTCGAGACACCGACGCTGAAGCGCTCCAACGCCTTCGACATCGTCGCACAGGAGTGCCGCAAGGTGCGCGAGGGCGTCGGTCTGCTCGATATCACTGCCTTCTCACGCTACGAAATCGCCGGGCCGCAGGCGGAAGCTTGGCTCGACCGGCTGCTTGCCTGTGCGCTGCCCAATCCGGGTCGCGCCAAGCTCGCGCCTATGCTCGGCGAAAACGGCAAGCTCAAGGGCGACCTCACCGTCTTCAACTGGGGCGATGGCTCCTGGTGGATCATGGGATCCTACTATCTGCGGCAGTGGCATATGCGCTGGTTCGAGCAGCATATGAGCGACGGCGTCACCGTCCGCGACATTTCAGACGCGGTCGTCGGTTTCTCGCTGGCTGGTCCCAATGCGCGAATGCTGCTTGAGCGCCTCACACATCAGGACGTTTCGCACGAGGCCTTTGGCTTTCTAGCCTGCAAGACATTGGATGTCGGGCTGGTGCGGGCCAAAGTCGGGCGGCTCTCGGTCATCGGCGAACTCGGCTACGAGATCCATTGCCAGGCCAATGAGCACGCAGGCCTGCGCCGCGCGCTGCTTGCCGCAGGCAGCGATCTGGGCGTCACCGAATACGGCTTCGGCGCGGTCAATTCGCTGCGGCTCGAAAAGAGCTTTGGTATCTGGTCGCGCGAGTTCACGCAGGACTATACGCCCGATGAGACCGGGATGGACCGCTGGATCGCTTTCGACAAGGGCGATTTCATCGGCCGCGAGGCGGCCCGGAAGGAGCTGAAGGCTTCATCGAGGCGCACGCTGGTGACGCTCGAAATCGACGCGGTGGACGCCGATGCCAGCGGTTACGAGCCGGTCTGGTATAGAGGCAAGCTTGCTGGCTTCGTCACCTCGGGCGGCTACGGCCATACGGTCGGCAAGAGCCTCGCCATGGCGCTGGTCGAGCGCGAGGTGGCTGATATCGATACGCAGTTGACAACCCACATCGTCGGCGTCGAAAGAGGTGCGCGCGTCATCGCCTCGTCGCCATACGATCCACTGGGCAAGGCGATGCGGGCATGACCGATCGAACCGGTGACGTCGGTGCGGAAGACCATGCGATGATCCACGTTTCTTTCCGAAAATCAGGCCTGTCCGGCACGTCATGACCACACGCTATTCCGCCTTTTCGCTGTTCAAGGAGGGCCTGGCCGGCCAAACCGGCTGGCAACCGGCGTGGCGCTCGCCCGAGCCGAAACTGTCCTATGATGTGATCGTCATCGGTGGCGGCGGCCATGGGCTGGCAACGGCCTATTACCTGGCCAAGAACCACAACATCACCAGCGTAGCGGTGCTGGAAAAAGGCTGGATCGGCGGCGGCAACACCGGCCGCAACACCACCGTGGTGCGCTCCAACTACTATTATCCGGAGAGCATCGAGCTCTACGGGCTGGCGCACCGGCTCTATGAGGGATTGTCGAAAGAGCTCAACTACAACGTCATGCTGTCGCAACGCGGCATGGTCAATCTCTGCCACTCGACCGGCGAGATGGAGATCGGCGCCCGCACCGTCAACGCCATGCAGATCAACGGCATCGATGCGGAGCTGTTTTCGCCTGACGATGTGCGCCGGGTGGCGCCGATCTACAATTTTTCACCGGACGCACGCTTCCCGGTGTTCGGCGGTATCTGGCAAGGCAGGGCCGGAACGGCACGCCATGACGCGGTCGCCTGGGGCTATGCGCGGGCCGCAAGCCGACTCGGCGTCGACATCATCCAGAACTGCGAGATCACCGATTTCATCATCGAGGGCGGCCGCTGCCGTGGCGTCCAGACCTCGCGTGGCGCGATCCGTGCCGAGCGTATCGGCATGGCGGTGGCCGGGCATTCTTCGGTGCTGGCGGCCAAGGCCGGCTTCCGCCTGCCGATCAATTCCTATGCGCTGCAGGCCTGCGTTTCCGAGCCGGTCAAGCCGATCCTCGACACGGTGGTGCTGTCGCCCGGCTGCGGCGTCTATGTCAGCCAGTCGGACAAGGGCGAGATCGTCATCGGCGGCGGGCTCGACCGCATCCCCTCCTACGCGCAGCGCGGCAATCTGCCGACGCTGGAGGGGGTGATCGCCGGCCTTTTGGAGATGTTCCCGATCTTCGGCCAGCTCAAGCTGATGCGGCAATGGGCTGGGATCGTCGATGTCGTGCCGGACTCCTCGCCGATCATCGGCCCCTCGCCGCTGCCCGGCCTGTTCCTCAATTGCGGCTGGGGCACGGGTGGCTTCAAGGCCCTTCCCGCAGGCGGCACGCTGCTGGCGAACCTGCTGGCGACTGGCGAACACAACCACATCAGCCGTCCATTCGACCTTGATCGCTTCGCCAGCGGGCGGCTGATCGACGAAGCGGCCGGCTCCGGCATCGCGCACTGATGCATGTCGCCCAAAGTACGCAGCGGTTTTGGGAGAACGACATGCATAAAGACGAAGATTGAGGATTTTATGCAGCTTTTCCCTTGCCCATTCTGCGGCCCGCGCGACGAAACCGAATTCCACTATGGCGGCGATGCCGGAAATGCGCGGCCGGATGGCGCCGATGTGCCGATCGATCGCTGGGCTGATTACCTCTATCTGCGCACCAATCCGAAAGGCACGGCGCGCGAAATCTGGGTTCACATGAACTGCGGCGAGTTCTTCGTCATGGAGCGCGACACCGTCACCCACAAGGTGCTGTCCTCGGCCGCACTCGGCGGGGAGCACGTCGCGTGACCGCCTCGCGCCTTGCCACCGGCGGCAGCGCCATCGACCGCTCGCGCCCGATCCGCTTCAGCTTCGACGGCACCATCGTGCAAGGCTTTGCCGGCGACACCATCGCCTCGGCGCTGCTGGCGGGTGACGTCGCGGTCGTCGGCCGCAGCTTCAAATACCACCGGCCGCGCGGCATATGGGGCGCCGGCGTCGAGGAGCCAAATGCGCTGGTCGATCTCGGCGGCACGCGGGCAACGCCGAACACCCGCGCCACGACCGAGCCGGCGCGGGACGGACTGGTGGCGAAAAGCGTCAACGCCACGCCCAGCGCACTGGCCGACCGCAACGCCTTCCTCGACCGTTTCGCGCGCTTCATTCCAGCGGCGTTCTACTACAAGACCTTCATGTGGCCGGACTGGCACAGGTTCGAGCCGCGCATCCGCGCCATGGCGGGATTGGGCACAGTCGACGCCGACTGGACCTCGCCCGGCAAGGCTGACCAGATCAACCATCATTGCGATGTGCTGGTTGTAGGCGCGGGACCGGCCGGGCTGGCGGCGGCAGGGCTGGCGTCCGGTGCTGGCCTGACCGTCGCACTGGTCGACGACCAGCAGAGTCCCGGCGGATCGCTCGGCCATCGTGCCGCGGAGATCGACGGCAAGCCGGCGGCCGTATGGGTCAAGGAGACGATTGCCGAGCTTGCCGCTGGCGGTCACCTCATCCTGCCTTCGACCACCGCCTTCGGCATTTACGACCACAATCTGGTCGGGCTGAACCAGCGTCATCTCGACGGCCGGCCGGATACGCTGTGGCGGGTCAGGCCGCGCCAGATCGTGCTGGCGACCGGCGCCATCGAGCGGCCGCTGCCTTTCGCCAACAACGATCTGCCGGGCATCATGTCGGCGGATGCGGCGTTCGCCTATCTCCGGCGCCACGCTGTGCTGGTCGGCCGCCGCATCATCGTCGCCACCAACAATGACAGCGCCTATGAGGTCGCGGGGGCGCTTGCCGAGGCCGGCGCCGAAGTCAGGCTTGTCGATATCCGGCGTGACGGCACGCCTGCCGCGCCGGCCAATGTGCGCCTGATCAAAGGCCGTGCGCTGGCTTCCGCCAGCGGCAAGCTGCGCGTCGACGGCGTGACGCTCGACGACGGCACGAGGTTCGATGCCGATTGCGTTGTGGTCTCGGGCGGCTGGACGCCGACCATTCATCTCTTCGGCCAGGCCAAGGGCAAGCTCGCCTGGAGCGATGCGCGCGCGGCCTTCCTGCCGGGCGAACCGGTCGGCGGTATCGCCGTGGTCGGCGCCGCAGCCGGCGCGGTCTCCTTGTCGGAGGTGTTTGCCGGCGTGGAAAAGGCATTCGCCGGCAAGGAGAACGCGGCAACACCACGCAGCACCGGGCCGGAGGCGACGGACGGCATTCTCCCGGCCTGGCCGATGCCGGGCTCGAAAGGCCGCATCTGGATCGACTACCAGAACGACGTGACGGTGAAGGACGTCGAGCTTGCGGCGCGTGAAAACTTCGTCTCGGTCGAACATCTGAAGCGCTACACCACGCTCGGCATGGCGACCGACCAGGGCAAGACCTCCAACCTGCCCGGCCTGGCGCTGATGGCAGGGATTACCGGCCGCACCGTGCCGGAGGTCGGCGCCACCACCTACCGGCCGCCGTTCACGCCGGTGCCGCTGGCAAGCTTTGCCGGCGCGCGCGTCGGTGAATTGATGGCGCCGGTACGGCGGCTGCCGCTCGAAAACGTCCATCGCGCCAGCGGCGCTGTGTTCCAGGAATATGGCGGCTGGCTGCGGCCTGCCCACTATGGCGGCAACGCGGATGCGGAACGTTCGATCGCGGACGAGGCGCGACGTGCGCGCCAGTCGGTCGCGCTGTTCGATGGTTCGACGCTCGGCAAGATCGAGGTGATCGGGCCGCAGGCGGCGGCGTTCGTCGATTTTCTCTACTACAACACCATGTCAACACTGAAACCGGGCCGCTGCCGCTATGGCTTCATGCTGTCTGAGAACGGCGTGGTCTTCGACGACGGCGTGCTGGTGCGGCTGGACGAGCATCGCTTCGTCGTGTCGTGCTCGTCCTCGCATGTCGCCGCCGTCCATGCGCGGCTGGAGGAATGGCGCCAGGACCGTTTTGGCCGCGGCGCCGTCTACATCCACAACGCCACACCGGACATGGCGACACTGACCGTTTCGGGGCCAAATGCCCGCAAGCTGCTGGAAAAGCTGCATCTTGGCCTCTCGCTCGACGATGCCGACCTGCCGCATATGGCGATCGGTCATGGCACTTATGCCGGCGACGAAGTCCGCATCGCCCGCGTCAGTTTCACCGGCGACAGGAGCTACGAGATTTCGATCCGGGCCGACCACGCCGAGCCGCTATGGGCGCATCTGCGCGAGGCCGGCCAGGCGCTCGACGCCATCGTCATCGGCCTGGAGGCGCTGATGATCCTGCGTGCCGAAAAGGGTTTTATCGTCATCGGCAAGGACACCGACGGCACCACATTGCCGCATGATCTCGGCGTCCACGGTCCGCGGGCCAAACGCAAGACCGAGTTCGTCGGCCGCCGCTCATTGTTCACCGAGGAGGCGTCGCGTGACAATCGCATGCAGCTTGTCGGGCTGGCAGTGCCGCAAGGCGAAGCACCGCTGCCGACCGGCGCGCATGGCATCAAACGGATCGACGGCAGATTGCGCAGCCAGGGCTTTGTCACCTCGAGCTACCAGAGCCCGACGCTTGGCCGCCCGGTTGCGCTTGGGCTGATAGAGCGCGGCGCGACGCGGCACGGCGAGACGATCGACATCCAGCATCTCGGCAAGATCAGCAAGGCGACAATTACCGCCCCTTGCGCCTTCGACCCGGCAGGAGACCGGCTGCATGCGTGATCTCGCGGAAAAATGGTCTGTTGCACCGGATTGGCAATCGGCGGTGATCAAGGTGCCCGGCCTTGTGGTACGCGCGGTCTGCGGCCTCAACAAGTTGCTGGTCAGCGGCGACCTCGACGCGTGGGCGCGGGCTTCGAGCGCCGACGGGAACGGAGTCGGAGCCTTTGGCACCGCACAAGGTGACCGCTATGCGGCGCGACTGGCGCGCGACCGGCTGCTCGTCGTCTCGAACAGCCCGCTTGCCATCGCCTCGGGCTGGCACATAGACGGGTTCGCGGTGACGGCGATCAGCGCCGGGTTGCAAATGTTCGAGGCCGAGGGCACGGCGCTCGACGCTTTCATCGCGCGTGGAACGACGCTCGATCCCAGCCAAGCGAGCGCCAGTGCAGCGCTGTCCTTCGCCGACATCAGCGCCGTCGTCTATCGCCATGACGCCAAGCTGCGCATCCATGTCGATCGCGGTCTTGCCGCCTATCTCTGGACATGGATGGAAATTGCCGCCGGCAACATCGCCGCAGGATCAGCGAAGTAGCCGGTTACGGCTGGTCAGAGTGTGAACGACCAGAACAGGCAGGCCAGCGTCGCGGCGGCAAAGACGACGAAGAACAGGCTGCGCAGCAGCACGTTGCGGCGCAGCTCGTTCATGACAAAGTGACAACCGACGATCGCCGCGGCAAACAGGAACCGCCAGTTCAGCAATGTCCACACGGCGCTGCCCTGCCCGAACGCCCATCTGGCGACCAGACAGCCGACGATGGTCGCAAACAGTGCGATCACGGTCCAGAAAAGGGCATCGGCGGCATGGGTCAGGACGATACCGGCCGCCCTTATCGGCAGGATCATCATCAGCATCGCGCTGAAGAAATAGACGGCGGCAATCGGGATGAACACGCCGGCGTCGGCAATGCCGTCAAGGCGCCTGACGCCGATCGCGCCATAGGGATAGCCGTGCCTGGCGACAGCCAGGCTCAAAGCCATGAGCAAGGCGGTCAGCACGGCGACCAATGCGAAGGATGTGAGGGCTTTGCTCATGACGTTCCTGTCCCAGACGAATCAGACAGGAACGGTTTTAGCGGTCGGTCGTAAATTGCGCGTAAGCGGGGGCGCTGCCCTCACGGATTTCGTTCAGTTCAATCTGGCTGACGACAGGCTATTCAGCGGCGATCCGGCCTGCCGAACGATTGGCCAGCACAAAGCCGACCTCGTCGACCGCCTGCGCCGCACGCTTAAGGATCGCCTCGGAGCGCAGCACGCCGTCGGTGAAATCCTTGTCGGTGGCGTAGACGGCGGTGGGCAGCGCAAAGGCCTCGAAGAAGCCGAACAGCGGCCGCAGCTGATGCTCGACGATCAAGGCATGGCGCTCGCCACCGCCGGTCGCCGTCAGCACGATGGGCTTTCCCCGCAATGCCGCCGGATCGATCAGATCGAAGAAATGCTTGAACAGGCCGGTATAGCTGCCCTTGTAGGTCGGCGAGCCCACGACAAACACGTCGGCGGCGAGGATTTGTTCCAGGATCGCGTGCGCCTGGCCGTCGAGATCGCGGGCCCATTTCGCCGTTCCCAGCGACGGCCCGAGATCCTCGATATCATAGGTGCTCGCCGACAGGCCGTGGCTGGCGGCAATGTCCCTGGTGACCAGATCGACGAAGGCGCGCGTCTTTGACGGCCTGGTGATGTTGCCGGAAAAGCCGACGACTGTTGGGTTTGACATGGCAGTGGGCCTCTTGAATGGTCGAAGGTTTGACGTGGCGGGCCGCCAGCCCGCCGGTGGAAAATCAGCTCCAGGCGTGCAGCGGCGGATTTTCGCCGTTGAGGAAATATTTGCCGAGGATCGAGTATTTCCAACGCACCGGATCGTGCAGCGTGTGCGTGCGAGCGTTGCGCCAATGCCGGTCGAGATTGTGCTCGGCCAGGGTTGAGCGGGTCCCTGCCAGTTCGAACAGCTTGTTGGTGGCGGCGATGGCGATCTCTGTCGACAAGATCTTGGCTTCAGCAGTGACGATCTGGGCGTGCGCCACCGTCTCGGCTGTCGGCTCGGCCACTGCCCGGTCGATTGCATGACCGGCCTTTTCGAGCAGCGCCTGCGCCGCGTGCAGGCGCAGCGTCAGGTCGCCGATGGCCTGAATAGTGTAGGGATCGTCCCAGGCGTTGTCGACGCCGCTGTCGATCCAGGCGCGGCTTTTGGTCCTGACGAAATCGACCGTCTCGTCGATCGCCGCCTGGGCGATGCCGGTGTCCACGGCCACCTGGATGATCTGGAAGATGGCGCCGTCGGCGGTCGGTTTGTCGTAGCCCTTGTAGCCGGGTACCAGATGCGTCTTCGGCACCTTGACGTTGTCGATGATGACGGTGCCGGACAGGGTCGTGCGCTGGCCGAAGCTCGACCAGTCGTCGATGACGGTCAGGCCGGGTGCGCCGCGGTCGGCGATCGCATACCAGGCGCGGCCCTCGTCATCGAGCGCCACGATCGGCACCAGATGGGCGAGCAGCGCGCCAGACGAATAGAATTTCCGGCCGTTGACAACCACATGATCGCCGGCATCGGTGAAGCGGGTCTCAAAATCGGCGGCGCGCTTGGAGCCGAACTCGGAAAAGGCGTTGCCGAACCGGGTGCCCTTCAGCGCTTCGGCGAACAGCAGCTTCTGCTGATCGGCGTCGGACACGGTGCGGACGGCGGCTACAACACCGAGATGATTCTGCGCAACCTGGCCAATCGAGGAATCCGCCGCCGAGATGATCTCGATCACCTTCGCCAGCGTCGCATAGGACACCTCCGGCCCACCGAATGCCTTGGGTACATTGATCGACCACAGGCCGCTTTGCGAAAAGGCATCGAGTTCGGCGACCGGCCAGATCCGTTCACGGTCGCGCCGGGAGGAGTCCTTGACGAATTCGGCGGCGAGCGCATGGGCAACCGCAATCGCCTCGGCGTCGTCCTTGATGATGTGCGCCGGGGCGGTCGGCCTTGCGACTGGCGGCACGGCGGCGGAAGCCTTGTCGGTCTTGACGGTCGAAACGGTCATTTCACTGCTCCTTGGGATTTCGATTCAGGCAACGGCGTGGAGATGGGCGGGCTTGGTGGCGGGTGACGCCTGTTGCCCGGGGTTCGATTGACCGAGATAGAAGGCCCTGATGTCCTCGCGCTGGCGAAGCTCGGGGGCCGCGCCGGCGAGAACGGAAACGCCGTTCTCCAGCACCGTGGCATGGTCGGCATATCGCAGCGCCACTGCGGAGTTCTGCTCGGCGACCAGGATGGATAGGCCAGTCTCGCGGGTGAGTTTTTTCAAGCTCTGGAAGATGTCCTGGACGATGATTGGCGCGAGCCCCATCGACGGTTCGTCCAGGACGAGCAGCCGCGGCCGCGACATCAGCGCCCTGCCGATGGCGGTCATCTGCTGTTCGCCGCCGGAAGTCAGGCCGGACAATGTCCGGCGTTTTTCCCGAAGCCTCGGGAAATAGCCGTAGATCCGTTCGAGGTCCCCGTTGATCTCGGCGCGGCTGCCGCTGCGGCCGATGCCGCCGGCGATCAGATTCTCCTCGACGGTGAGGCTTTTGAAGCAGTGGCGGCCTTCCAGCACCTGAACCAGCCCGGCGCGCACCAGATCACCCGGTTTGCGGCGCGAGACATCCGAGCCGTCATAGCGGATGGTGCCGGCATTGACCTGGCCGCGTTCGGCCGGCAGCAGCTTGGAGACGGCCTTCAGCGTCGTGGTCTTGCCGGCGCCATTGGCACCGAGCAATGCCAGTATCTGGCCGCGCCTGAGCTCGAAACTGACACCATGCAGCGCGGTGATGGCGTGGTTGTAGGTGGCATGGACCGTGTCCACAGCAAGAATGACGTCATCGTTCGGCATAGGCTGTTCTTTCGCGGTTCGAAAACCGAACAGGTCGGGCGCCACGGAAACTTGGTCCGCGACGCCCGGCACTGACTGATCAGTTGGTGGTCACAGCATTGGCATCGTCGGCGGTGCGCAGCTTGATGCCCTTCTCGGCGGCGTAGGCCTCGGCGGACTTCTCGATGATTGGCCGCAGAAGCGCCCAGTCCGGCGCGATCCAGTCGGAGACGACGTTCCACTTCTTGCCGTCCCACTGCTGGAAGGTCACGTAGCCTTCGCCTTCATGGTTGTCCCAGCTGACATTGATCGAGTGGAACAGGTCCTTGGCGCCGAGCGCCTCGACCTTGGCCGGATCAAGCTTGAGATGCTCGAAGCCCCAGCGGACCTCGTCGCCGGTCAGCGTGCGGTGGCCGAACTTCTCCTGCGCGACCCGGATCGCCTCGACATTGAGGATGCCGTTGACGATGCCGAGATTGTGGTAGACCGAGCCGATGCGCGCCTTGTCTTCAAGGTTACCCTTGCCGGCGCCGTAGACCGTCTTCACGATCTCCTGAACCACCGGGTAGGAGTTGCCGGAAGCCTGCGTGGTGATGGCGGTGTAACCCTTGGCGGCGTCGCCGGCAGGGATGACATCCTCTTCAGAATTCGACCAGACATTGCCGACGATGTGATCGACGGGATAGCCGACCTTGACCGCCGTCTTCAGCGCCACCGGGTTCATCACACCCCAGCCGCGCAGGACGACGAAATCCGGCTTGGCGCGGCGGATGGTCAGCCACTGCGACTGCTGCTCGTTGCCGGGATGCGGCACCTCGATCTGCTGCACGGTGAAGCCGTATTTCTGCGCCAGCAGCTCATAGATCGGGATGGTCTCCTTGCCGTAGGGCGAGCCGTGATAGAGCACGACGATCTTCTTGCCCTTCAGCTTGTCGATGCCGCCTTCCTTGGAGGCGATGTAGTTCACGATGCCTGATGTCTCGCTGTAGGGATTGAGCAGCAGCGGGAAGACGTAGGGGAAGACACGCCCGTCGGTGGAATCGGTGCGGCCGTGGTTGACGGTGATCAGCGGCACCTTGTCGGCGGTGATGCGGTCAATCATGGCATAGGCGATGCCGACCGAGAGCGGGTTCCAGGCGGCGGCGCCGGCATGGCTCTTCTGCCGCTCGTAGCATTCGACGCCGCGCTCGACCTCGTACTGGGTCTCGCATTCGTCCCAGGTCAGCTTGACGCCGTTGACGCCGCCGTCGCGGATGTTGATGAGGTTGAGATAGTCGATGAAGCCGCCGAAGAAGCCGGTGCCGCCGGCCGCGTAAGGCCCGACGCGATAGCTTTGCAGCGGGAAATATTGTTCGTCGGCGTGCGCGGCGGGCAAGGCCACCGACACGATCATCGCCGCGGACAACGCCGCCGCCTTAATTGTGCTGAGGAAAGTCATGGTCGAGGTACTCCCGGTATGGGCCGTCTTGTTCGGCCCCTTGTTCATTTTCGGATGCATCAGCTCAAGTCGACTGCCAGGCGAACAGGAGCCGTCTTCGGACCCTGTCCCACAGCGCCACCAGCCCGTCGGGTTCAAGGATCAGAAACAGGATGATGAGCGCGCCCAGAACGATGCGCTGGCTCATGTCGAGCACGCCCGAATCGAAGAGATCGCCGAGCAGGAAGCCGCCGAGGCGCGACAGAGCGAGCGGGAAAACCACGATGAGGGCGGCGCCGAAAAACGCGCCGCGGATCGAAGCCAGCCCGCCGACGATGATGATGAACAGGATTTGGAACGACCGATCGAGATCGAAGCCGTCCGGCTCGACGGTCCTCAGGTAGGCGAAGGCCCAGATGACGCCTGCGACGCCGATGATGAAGGACGAGATGGCGAAGGCCAGCAGCTTGGTCTTCAGCACCGGGATGCCGATGATGCGGGCGGCGGTTTCATTGTCGCGGATGGCGATGAAGTTGCGCCCGGTCTGCGACGAGACCAGCCGATGGGCAAGGAAGGTCAGGACGGTGACGATGGTCAGTGCAAAGAGATAGCGACCGATGGCGCCGTCGAGCGCGAAACCTGAGATCGACAGTCTCGGCGCGTCGATGACGCCTGACGCCGAGTTGTTGGAGAACCAGCTGAACTTGGTCAGCGCCCATTGCACGAAGAACTGCGCGGCAAGCGTCGATACTGCGAGATAAAAACCCCTCAGCCGCAGGCTGGGCAGGCCAAAGACGATGCCGATCGCGGCGGCGACGATGCCGGCCAGGAAGATGCTGCCGATCAGCGGCAGGCCCTCGACGCGCAGGTCGAAATTATAGGCGGCGAAGGCGCCCGCCGCCATGAAGGCGGCACTGCCCAGCGAGACCTGGCCGGCATAGCCGGTGAGAATGTTCAAGCCCACGCCGGCGAGGCTGAGCGCCAGGAACGGCAGCAGGATGGCCTCGAACAGATAGCTTGAGCCGATCAGCGGCACGACACCATAGGCGAAGGCGAGCAGCAGGACCGGTACGACCCATTTCGGCAGCACCGGCGCGGCGGCGAAATCGCTTGTTATCGCGGTCATCGTTCAGATCCTCTCAACGAGCTTCTGGCCGAACAGGCCGGAAGGGCGGATCAGCAGGAAGACGAGCGCGACGACATAGGCAAACCAGCTCTCGATGCCGCCGCCGAAATAATCGCCGATATAGACCTCGGCGAGCTTCTCACTGGCGCCGATCAGAAGCCCGCCGACGATGGCGCCGAGGATGGAATCGAAGCCGCCGAGCACCAGCACCGGCAGCGCCTTGAGCACCACCAGCGACAGCGAGAACTGCACGCCAAGGCGTGCGCCCCAGAGCAGTCCCGCCACCAGGGCGACAAGGCCGGCGGCAGCCCACACGGTGGCCCAGATCAAGGGCAGCCTGAGGCCGACCGCGAGGGCCGCGAACTGGTCGTCGGCAACGGCGCGGAAGGAGAGGCCGATGCGGGTGTAGCGGAAGAACAGCGACAGCAGGAGGACCATGCCGGCGGCAACCACCGCGGCAAAAATGTCGAACTGGCTGATCAGCACGCCGCCGATTTCCAGCGGCACGTCCTCGATGCCGAGATCGAGGCCGTGGACCTGCGTGCCCCAGATCAGCTGGGCGGCGCCCTCGATGATGTAGGACAGGCCGAGCGTCGCCATGAACAGTGTGATCGGCGGCTTGTTGGTCAGTGGCCGCAGCACCGTGCGCTCGATGGCGACACCCATCGCAACCATGATGGCGAAGGTGACCGCCAGCGCCAGCGCGAACGGAATACCGCGCTCGACGAGGCTGACGAAGGTGAGTGCCGCAAACAGCAGCATCGCGCCTTGCGCGAAATTGAGCACGCCCGAGGTCTTGTAGATGAGCACGAAGCCGATCGCGACAAGCGAATACATGACGCCTGAGAGCAGGCCCCCGACGAGCACTTCGATGAAGAATTGGTAGTCGAAATCGGCGATCATATGCCTGCCCCGTCCTCATTGTCCGAGGCGACGCCGAGATAGGCATCGACGACGCGTTGGTCGTTCCTGACTTCATCGGGCGTGGCGTCGGCGATCTTGCGGCCGTAGTCGAGAACGGCGATGCGATCGGACAGACCCATGACGACGCCGACATCGTGCTCGATCAACACCACGGTGGTGGCGAAACGATCGCGCGCGGCACGGACGAAAGACGCCATCTCGCTCTTTTCGCTCGCTGTCATGCCGGCCATCGGCTCGTCGAGCAAAAGCAGGCGCGGCGCGGCCACCAGCGCGCGGGCCAGTTCGACACGCTTCTGCAGCCCGTAAGGCAAGGTGCCGACAAGACGGTCGCGAATGGCGGTGAGATGGAGGAATTCGAGGATCTGTTCGGCACGACTGCGTGAATCGCGCTGCTCGCCACGCGAGCGGCCGATGCCGAGCACCTGGCCGGCAAAGTTGGAGCGAACCTTGTAGGCAAGGCCAGAGGCGACATTGTCGAGGACGCTTAGGCCCTTGAACAGTGCGAGATTCTGGAAGGTTCTGGCGACGCCGAGATGGGCCAGCCGCTGCGTCGGGACCTGGGCATAGGAGGTACCGTCGAGCTGGACATGGCCGCGATCCGGCCGGTAGACGCCGCTGATGACGTTGATCAGCGAACTCTTGCCGGCGCCGTTCGGGCCGATGATGGCACGGATCTCGCCTTGGCGGACCGATAGGTCGATATCGGCCAGTGCCACGACGCCGCCAAAGGACAGGCTGATGCCCTGAAGCGAAAGCAACGCTGAGGCATCGCCGGCAACGGCCCCTGCCGGCTTGGCGACATCTTCGAACGACTGCTCCGGCCGTGGGCCTGACGGCAGGCCGCGCGCAAAGACCTCCGGTGCATAGGCGGAAGCCTCCATCACTCCGAGCGTATAACTGGGCAACGGCATTCCAATCGTCCTCGATTAGGCGCGCAAAGACCTATTGCCGCCCGACGGATCAGCGCGCCGGGCAAGCTCCATGTGTGCAGGCCGGCGCGTGTCCGGCGTGCCTATGGGGTGACTATTCCGCCGCCAGCGACGCCGCCGCCTCGGCGTCTTCCAGTTCGCGAACGAGCGGGATGACATGCTTGCCGAAATACTCGACCTCTTCCTGGAAGTGCAGGAAACCGAGCAGGATGAGATCCGCACCCGCGCGCTTCAGGTCGACGACGCGTTGAGCGACCTGCCTGGGGGTGCCGATCAGGTTCGAGCGGAAACCGTCATTGTACTGGACCAGATCGTCGAAGGACGATTTCGCCCAATTGCCCTCACCTTCCGGCGAGGCCTTGCCGGCATTCTTGACCTCATGGCCAAAAGCATTGACCGCGTCGGGATTGGCCTCGGCGATGATTTCGGCGAGCACCGCCCTGGCCTCGTCCTCGGTCTCGCGAACGACCGCGAAGGCGTTGACGCCAACTTTGACGGAATGGTTATTGGCCTTCGCCTTGACCCTGATATCATCGACCTGCTTGGCGATCTCGGCCGGCGTGTTGCCGTTGGTGAAGTACCAGTCCGAGACGCGCGATGCCATGTCGCGCGCGGCGCGCGACGAGCCGCCCTGGAAGATTTCGGGTATTTGCGGCGGTTTCGGCTTCAGCGAATACTCATTGAAGCGGTAGAAATCGCCACGGAAGGTGAAGCTGTCTTCAGTCCATATTCCGCGCAGCGCACGGATGAATTCCTCCGAGCGGCGGTAGCGCTCGTCATGGTCGAGCCAATGCTCGCCGATGGCGTGGAACTCGCCGCGGAACCAGCCGGAGACAAGGTTGATCGCGACGCGGCCGTTGGTCAGGTAGCTGATGGTGGCGATCTGCTTGGCCGCCAGCGCCGGGTTCCATGGTCCTGGCAGGATCGCTGCGATGACCTTGAGCGTCGTGGTCGCCGCCAGCAGATCATGGCTGAACGCCACCGATTCATGCTGTTCGTCGGCGCCGTAGCCGGCCGTGAAACGTATCTGGCTAAGCGCGTAGTCGAAGCCGGCCTTCTCGGCGATCTGCGCCAGCTTGCGATTGTACTCGGCAGAATGGTTGGTGCGCTGCTCGATGTTGGAAATCACCAGGCCGCCCGAAACATTCGGCACCCAGTAGGCGAATTTGATCGGATCGGCTTCTGCATGTGCCATGAACTGTCTCCCATTCAGGCCGTGTCGTTGATCGCTCCGGTCGCGCCGGCTCCGATATTTATTATGTTTATAGAATATATATACAAAGAAGGATTTTCCGTTTTTGGGGCGCTCTTGGGACGGAAATACCAATTTTCGCTGCCGAACCCGGCCCGCAGGTGTCAGCCCACGTGTGGACGGTGCGCGGCATTGACGCCAATGGCCTGCGCTGACGGCAGCGTTACCAGCAGCCTGGCTATTTCAACCGCGACCGTCTGGGCATGGCGGGCGACTTCCGGCAGACCCATGAGCTCGCCGAAAGTCCCTCTTGCCAGCGGGCCGGCGACCAGGAGTGTCGCGACCGCCGCGCCGTCCCGGCCGATCGCGCGGCTGTCGGGACCTGTCTCGATGCCAAGCCCATATTGGTCCGTCCTGATCAAGCCGGCTTCCGCCAGCGAGCTTAGCGCCGGGTTCAGCTGCAGCGCCTGCCCATGGGCCGGACCGGTGGTGTTGATGACGGCAGCGAAGCGCATCGTCTCGATCCGGGTCTGCCCGCGCCGTTGAAAGCTGACAGCCAGGCTGCCGTCCTCGTCGTTCGACGCGACAAGCCTGGCGGCAATGGTGTCGACTGTACCGGCGGCATGACGCCGGTCGAGCACGGCGGCGACCTGCGGCGCGATCCTGAAGCGATGCACGTCCCAGAACACGCGCAGCTGGCGCACCAGCCTTGCCCGCTCCGGCGGCGCAAGTGCAGCCCATAGCACCGGCCCCTGGAGGCGCAGCTGATCGAAGACCGACTGCCAGTTGACATTGGCGGCGCGCGCGGCCGCCAGCGTCGCGCGAATGGTCTTGAGCAGGCCTAGCGCCGTCGTGGCCGGCGCGGATGCAAAGTCGCCAAAAGGCTCGCCCCTGATATCCGGGTGGCCGCGCGAGCGCAGGCCGCGGCGCGACAGCGCGAGGATACGGCCGCGATGGCCACGGCGGTCGAGTTCGGCGACCATGTCGGCCGAGGTCAACCCGGAGCCGACGATCAGCACCGACGCCTCCGGCCCGATCCCTGAAAGCGCGGCGGAAGCGTACGGATCGGCGACGAAACCTGGCGCTTCCGTCAGCGAGGCCAGCGCGTTGGGAATTCCGGGCCGCGGATGCGTCGCTGCCAGGACGAGGATATCGGCGACGACCGGTCCGGCAGAGGTGTGCACGGTCCAGCCCGCGCCACTGGCATCGCGTGTCACGCGTGTGGCGGAACCTTCGACATGATGGACAAGGCCGGAACCGAGATACGGCGCCAGATGCTCGGCGACGTAGTGGCCGAACACGCGACGGCGCGGAAAAGCGTCGCCGTTCTTCCAGATGGCATCCGGGTCGTGTTCGAGTTCTCCGCTGCCAGCCAACCAGCGTGCAAAATGCTGCGGATCATCGGGAGCCATGCTCATCCTGACTGCGGGGACATTGACCCGGTGCGACGGTTCCTCGCTGGAATAGGCCAGGCCGCCGCCGAGCGCTGGTCGCGGCTCGATGACGGAAATCGACAGGCGCTTCGATTGAGGTGCCCGCGCCAGATGCCAGGCCACCGCCGCGCCGGAAAAGCCGCCGCCAAGGATGGCGACGCGCAACCGGCGGGCCGGAGGGAGCGCGTTCACGAGGCGCTGGCGAGCGATTTCGGCCGGTGGTCGCCGGCGATGGTCTCGCCGAACGGACCGGTGTTGACGGACGAGCCGGCGGCTTTTACCGGATGGTCGGTCGGCAGTTTCGGCAGCACCAGTTCGCCGAAGCGATAGGCTTCTTCCAGATGCGGATAGCCGGACAGGATGAAGGTATCGATGCCGAGGCGCCGGTACTCGTCGATGCGCTCGGCGATCGTGTCGGGGTCGCCGACAAGGGCAGTACCGGCACCGCCGCGCACCAGGCCGACGCCTGCCCACAAATTGGGCGCGATCTCGAGCTTGGCACGATCGCCGCCATGCAATGCGCTCATCCGCGCCTGCCCGACCGAATCCATGCGCGCAAAGACTTTTTGGGCCGAGGCGATCGTCGTGTCGTCGAGGCGGCTGATCAGCCTGTCGGCAGCGGCCCAGGCCTCCTCGGTGGTTTCGCGGGCGATGACATGCAGCCTAATGCCGAAAGAGAGCTTGCGGCCGGCCTTCTGCGCCAGTTCACGCACCCTGTCCAGCTTGCGCTCGACATCGGCAGGCGGCTCGCCCCAGGTCAAATATTTGTCGATCTCCTGCGCCGCCACCGTCGACCCGGCATCGGACGAACCGCCGAAATACAGCGGCGGGTAAGGCGTCTGCACCGGCGGAAACAGCAGCCTTCCGTCCTCGATGTGGAAATGCTTGCCGTCATGCTCGACCGTCTCGCCGCTCAGCACCCGCTTGTATATGCGCAGGAACTCCTGCGTCACCTCATAGCGTTCGGCATG
Organism: Mesorhizobium sp. WSM4833; assembly: GCF_055811095.1. Taxonomy (NCBI): domain Bacteria; kingdom Pseudomonadati; phylum Pseudomonadota; class Alphaproteobacteria; order Hyphomicrobiales; family Phyllobacteriaceae; genus Mesorhizobium; species Mesorhizobium sp. WSM4833. The sequence continues at coordinate 31,636 of NZ_JBVVQG010000003.1, read as the reverse complement.
CGACAGGAAAATGCCGTCGCCCTTGTTCTCCAGCGGATCGCCGCCGGTGACGACGTTGATCAGCAGGCGGCCATTGGAGATGCGGTCCAGCGTCGCAGTCATGCGCGCGGCCAGCGTCGGCGACTGCAAACCGGGCCGCACGGCGACAAGGAAACGCAAGCGTTCGGTCATCGGCACAAGAGCCGATGCGATCACCCAGGAATCCTCGCACGAGCGGCCGGTCGGCAACAGCACGCCATAGTAGCCGAGCGTGTCGGCCGCCTTCGCCACTTGCGTCAGATAGGGCAGATCGACCGATCTGCCGCCCTCGGCCGTGCCGAGATAGCGGCTGTCGCCATGCGTCGGCAGAAACCAGAGCACCTTGATACGGTCTGGAATGTGCTTGCTCATGGCCTGTCTCCCGTCGCCCGACGGAGGCGGCCGGAGATGCCTGCTTTGGTTGACGGCGAGCGCAAAAAGGTAGGCATGGCGTGGTCCTGTCCGGGTGGAAACCAGATCGCCAGTGCAGATTGCTTATTCCACAAACTCTGTAGAGTTAGTTTATTCCAATTTTGTTGCCGCTATTAGAATTTCTCTCCCCAAGAAATCGGCGGCGAGGCCGACCCGAGTGCAGCGGGCCGCCCTTCCTGCATCAGAACGCTGGTTCGACCGCGTTGACGTTGTCCTTGGTGACGACTGTCAGCGGGATCGGCAGCCGGTCCTTGACCTCCTTGCCCTCGATGATCTCGGCCATCGTGTTGATCGCCAGGCGGCCATCCTCGACGGGCGACTGGACGATGGTCGAGTACATCTCATTGGTGCGGATCGATTCGAACGCATCCTTCTGGCCATTGATGCCGACGATCGGCGGTGCGGCCTTGGAGGGGTTCGCCTCTTTCCATGCGTCGATGAAGCCGCGGGCCATCGTGTCGTCATTGGCGTAGACACCGCTGATCTGGTCGCCGAAGCGTGTGATCAGATCGCGGCTCACCACCAGCGCCTTTTGCTGGTCGAAGTCGGCGTTGACCGTGTCGAGCACGTTGATCTCGGCATTGGTTTCCTTGAGACGGTCGGTGAAGCCGCTGACGCGGCCGATCGTGGTGCCGTTGCCGGCCTGGCCGGCGATGATGACGACGGAGCCCTTGCCGCCCAGCGCCTTGCTCAGCGAGTCCGCCGCCAGCTTGCCTTCCTCATAGACATCAGGCCCGGTGAACGACTTGATGAACGGCTTGGCATCGTCGCTCATCGGCGAATTGATGAGGATCGCCGGAATGTTCGCCTGCTGCGCGCGCGCCAGCCCCGGTATGTATGCCTGCGGGTCGAGCGGCCACAGGATGATGCCGTCGACCTTGCGCGCAACGCAGGTGTTGAGCTGCTCGGTGCCTTTCTGGACATCAAAATCCTGGCTGAGGCTCAGGATCTCGATGCCGAGTTCCGCAGCGCGCGCCTGAAGCGCCTTGTTGGCCGGCGTCGCGTAGGCATGCGAATCCGCTGCCGTCACGTAGCAGACCGTCTTGGCGCTGGCCCAGCCCGTCGATGCCAGCACAGCCGCCATGGCGGCGACGTGAAGCATGCTTTTCTTGCCAATCATGTGTTTCCTCCCAATCATGTGGTTCCTCCTTGAGTGATTGGATTGTCGCGAACGAGCGCCGGGCGCGTGCCCGGAGCCCTCCCCTTGGTGGTAACGGCCCGATCGAGCACGACGAGCAGGATCAGGATAAGCCCGGACACGACCTGCTGGACGTATGCGGGAACGGACTGGAACTCCATCGCGATGGTCAGCGAGCCGATCGTCAGCACGCCGCCGAGCGTGCCGAGCGCGGATCCCTTGCCGCCTTCGAGACGAGTCCCGCCGACAACGACCGCGGCAATGACGGCGACCGTCAGTTCCGAGCCGAAGACAGGCGAGCCGGTGTTGGTGACGAGGCTCTGGAGAATCCCCGCCAGGCCGGCAAGCGTGCCGGCAAAGACAAAGCCGAGAAAGACGGTACGGTCCGAGGCGATACCGCTTTCCTTGGCAGCCGCCGGGTTGGACCCCACCGCAAAGACGTTGCGCCCAGGTATGGTGCGCGTCAGCCAGAAATGCAGCAGCACGATCAGGGCGATGAACAGCACGCTGCGGAGGGTGAAGACATCGAGATAGATCTTGGCCAGCGCCAGGGAGAGCATGATGTCGGTTCCGGTCACCGGCTGGCTGTTGGTGATCCAGTGCGCGAGTGAGCGGAAGATCAGCATCGTCGCGAGCGTCAGCACGAGCGAATTCACCTTCAGGCCGACGACCAGCATGCCGTTGATGGCGCCTGCCAGGGTACCGACCAGGATGCCGACGATCGCGGCAGGCAGGATGCCGATCTCTCGCTGCAGGATGACCGATACGATGCCGGCCAGGGCAAACACGGCGCCACCGGAGAGGTCGATCTGGCCCGATATCAAAAGCACCGTCAGGCCGACCGCGATCAGGCCGATCGTCGCCGCCCGGTCGAGACCGAGGCCGAGCGTCGATGCCGAGAGGTAGCCGGGGACCAACAGCGCGGAAATGACGAGCGTCAGGCCGAGAATGATGACGACGCGATGCTGCGAGACAAGCGAAAGAAAACGCATCACGCCACGCCCCGCTTGCGCAATGCCGCATCCATGCCGACGGCACCGACGATCAGGATGCCGAGCAGGAAACCCTGGATTGGCGTGCGCACACCGTCGAGCACCATGACGTTGGTCAGCAGTTGCACGAAGATGAGGCCGGCAATGGCCCGCGGCACCGATCCGAAGCCGCCGACGATCGACACGCCGCCGACCACCACCGCCGTGATGGCGCTGAATTCGTAGCCGCCGCCGATGAGCGGCCGCGCGCTCTGCAGCGTCAGTCCGAGCAGGCCGCCGCTGATGCCGGAAGCCAGTGCGGTGATCACGAAGGCGCCAGCCTTCACGGCCCGCACCGGAACCGCACTAGCCTCGGCGGCGCTGTAATTGCCGCCGGTGGCGAGCGTCCATCTACCCCAGAAGGAGCGGGACAGGACGAAATGGCCGACAAGGGCGATGACCAGGAAGATCAACACCACGACCGGAATGCCGAACAGCCGGCCCTTGGCGAATTCGGCTGAGGCGGGATTGCTGCCATAGACGATGACCCCGCCGACAGCCGCTTGGACGATGCCCAGTCCGATCGTGCCAACGCCGAGCGTGGCAATGATGGGATTGATGCCGACATATCCGACCAGGCCCCCGTTGAGCAGGCCTATGAGGCCCGCGAGACCCACCGCCAGCAGGAACGCCGGCAGCGGCCCGATCATCGGCTGCAGCCCGAGCGACAGGATGGCGCCGCAGGCGATGGTGGCCGGCACCGACAGGTCGGCCAGGCCGCCGACCACGAGCACGAAGGTCATGCCGACGACGACGATGCCAACGATAGACATCGAGGTCAGGACGTTGAGCAAATTGCCTGACGTGAAGAAGGCGGGGCTGACGAGGGAGCCGTAGAGCATCACGGCGACGATGGCGAAGGCGAGCCCCGCCTTCGACAGGACATCGACAAGCCTGCTGCCACGCGTAAAGCGGTCGTTGCGGTTCACGCCACCGATCTCCATGGCCGCTTCGCTCAAGCCATCTTCTCCCCGGTGGCCAGCGCCATGATGCGCTCCTCGCTCAATTCGCTGCGCAAGAGAGGCTCGGAGGCATAGCCATCGCGCATCACCACCACGCGGTCGCAGACTCCGAGGATTTCGGGCAGTTCCGACGAGATCATCACGACCGCCATGCCGCCGGCGACGAGTTGGCCGATGATGTGGTGGATCTCGGCCTTGGCGCCGACGTCGACGCCCCGCGTCGGCTCGTCGAGGATCAAGGCCGAAGGTTTGGCGGCAAGCCATTTGGCGATGACCGCCTTCTGCTGGTTGCCGCCCGACAGAAGGCTGATGCGCCGTTCGCCGTCGGGCGGTGAAATCGAAAACTGCTTGACCGAATCCCGGGCAAGCGCGCGATCGGCGCTGCGGCTGATGCGCCCGAAACGGGTCAGGCGGCGCAGGATGGGCAGGCTGATGTTTTCCCGGACCGACATTCCAGGCACGACGCCATCGCCCTTGCGATCTTCCGGAACATAGGCAATGCCTGCCCTGACCGCCTGGGATGGCGAGTTGATCGAGACCTCGCGTCCGTTGACGCTGACCGTGCCCTCGACAAGCCGCGACAGGCCGAAGATTGCGCGGGCAACCTCGGTGCGGCCAGCGCCCACCAAGCCGGTCAAGCCCAGTATCTCGCCGGCGCGCACTTCGAAGCTGACATCGCGGAAGCGCTGTCCGTCGCTGATATGCTCCACGCGCAACACGGACTTGCCGATCGCGGCCGGACTTTTCGGGAAGACATTGCTAACTTCGCGACCGACCATCAGCCTGATCATATCGGCAGCCTTTATGCCCTTGATCGGACGCGTCTCGATCATTGAGCCATCGCGCAGCACCGTCACCTCATCGGCGATTTCGAGCACCTCCTTCAGCCGATGGCTGATGTAGACGATGGCGATGCCGTCATCGCGCATCTTGCGCAGGATCCGGAACAGCGCCGCCGTCTCATGCTCGCTGAGGCTGGATGTCGGCTCGTCCAGCACGATGATCCTCGGCTGCGCCGCATAGGCCTTGGCGATCTCGACGAGCTGCTGCTGGCTGATAGAAAGGTTGCCGAGCCGTTCACGCGGATTAATGGCCGCTCCGAGCTCGTCGAGGACGGCAGCCGCCGCCCTGACCATCTCGCGCTTGCGCAGAAAGGTCCATTTGCCGGGCATGCGGCCGAGATAGACGTTCTCGGCGACGGTCAGGTCGGGGACCAGATTGATTTCCTGGTGCACCATGCGGATGCCGAGCGCCTGGGCGTCGGCGGGCCGGCGCATGCGCACCTCGGCGCCACCGACTTTGATCGTGCCGCTGGTGGGCGCGTAGGATCCGTTGAGGATCTTCATGAGCGTCGATTTGCCGGCGCCGTTCTCACCCACGACCGCATGAACGGTGCCGAATTTCACGGCAAAATTGACGTTGGACAGAGCCTTCACGCCTGGAAAGTTCTTGCTGATGCCTCGCATATCCAAGGCGCAATCGGCGGCGACGGTCATATCTGGCTAGGTTCCTCCTGGCGGCCGGCCGGTGCGCTACATCGGCCTTCGATATGTTAGTATAATAGCGCTGCAAACGCAGTTCGGGCTTCTTCGAACAAGCTTGAATGGCCTGCGCTGTTGAAGATCCAGGCCTCAGTCCCGGACTGAATTTTCTATCGTTCATCCTCACTATTGCACTAATATAACAGTTCTGGCAAGCTGGATTCCGGCGGGTCGTCATGACGTCGTGCGTCACCGGCCCCCACGCTTGTATTGGATGCGTTCCAATTGACATTCTAGTATTATCTGGCCATTTCTGGTGAACGAAGACACGGATTTGCAATGGACCTGGATCCTTCGACGCTCAATCGGGCTCTTCCGCTCCGCGATCAGATCTACCACAAGATCCGCAACCTGATCGTCGTCGGGCAGTTGAAGCCGGGAGAGGTCATCAACGAGGTCGCCATCGCGGAGGCCCTGGGGGTGTCTCGCACCCCCGTTCGCGAAGCGGTCAAGCGCATCAGCGACGAGGGCCTGGTCAAGATCCTGGCGCAGACCGGCACCTATGTTGCTCCGATCAGCCGGGCCGACCTGGAAGAAGCCTATGTCATCCGGCGGGCACTGGAGATGGAAAGCGCCCGACGCGCGGCCGCCAAGTTCACGGCGGCAGCCAGCGAATTGCTGGAAGACAACATGGCGGCGCACCGGCTTGCCATATCCCGCGGCAGATATGCCACCGCGATACAACTCGACGATGTCTTCCACCGCACCATAGCCGAGATCTGCGGCCTGCCGATGATCTGGAGAGCCGTCGACATCTCGAAGGCACAGATGGATCGCGGGCGCTATCTCGCTATCCCAAGACCGGGTTATGGCGAACAGACGATCGAGCAGCACGAGGCCATTTTCGACGCGCTGAAGCGCCACGACGCCGAGGGTGCGGCACGGGCCATGGAACATCATCTCGAGACGTCGTTCCGCAACACGCTCGAAGTCGCCGCCGACCTTCTCGGCTGAAGCCCCGCGAGCAACCAGCATGCAAAGAATGGGACTTTGTATCGGCGTGAAAGCCGAGGCGATCGCGGACTATAAGCGCGTCCACGCCGCCGTCTGGCCCGAAGTGCTCGACGTCATCAGCCGCGCCAACATCCGCAACTATTCGATCTTCCTGCGCGAACCGGAGAACCTTCTGTTCGCCTGCTGGGAGTATCACGGCAGCGACTTCGCCAGGGATGCAGCGCGGATGAGCGAGTCGCCGGCCATGCGCAAATGGTGGGAACTGTGCGACCCCATGCAGACGCCGCTGCCGACGCGCGCCGACGGCGAATGGTGGGCGGCCATGGGAGAGGTCTTCCATCTCGATTGACCAGAACGTTATCGGGCAGTCGCTTCCCGGATATGCCCCAACGACGTGGCGACCGGTCCGTCTTTCATGACGACCTCATCCAGTCTCCGGCCTTGACCTCCTTGACCTCTGACATTCTATTATATTAGTATTCCAAATCATTTCTTGTCTCTCGACCTCCTGTCGCGGAGAACTTTTTCAGAGTATGGGGTCATGGCGCGGTTCATCAAGCTTTCGGGGGCCGACAACATTCTTCTGGCGGTCGATCCGTTGAAGATCGGCGAAAAAGCCGGTGACGTGGCTGCCAGGGCACGCATACCGCGCGGGCACAAAATGGCCTTGCGCGACATCGGCTCGGACCAGCCGATCGTGAAATACGGCCAGACCATCGGTTTTGCGCGGGAACCAATCGTCGCCGGCGACTGGGTTCACGAGCACAATGTGTATCTGCGAAATTTCGAACGCGACTACGTCTTCGGCACGAATACCAGGCAAACCGAGATCGTTGCCGAGGCCGAGCGCGCTACTTTCATGGGTTACCGCCGGCCGAGCGGCAAGGTGGGCACGCGCAACTTCATTGCCGTCCTGACCTCGGTGAACTGCTCTGCCAGCGTCGCCCGGTTCATCACCGACGAGGTCAACCGGTCTGGCATCCTGCGCGACTATCCCAATGTCGACGGTATCATCGCACTCGTCCACGGCACTGGCTGCGGCATCGACACCAAGGGTCCCGCTTACGACCTGTTGAAAAGGACGCAATGGGGCTTTGCCACGAACCCCAATGTCGGCGGCGTGCTGATGGTCGGACTCGGCTGCGAAGCGTTCCAGATCCCACGCTGGATGCAGTCGTACAACATCGAGGAGAGCACGATTTTCCGCACGATGACCATCCAGGAAACCGGCGGTACGCGAAAGACGGTCGAGGCTGGCGTGAAGGCGATCGTCGACATGCTGCCTACGGTGAACGCCGCCGAAAGGACGCCGCAACCAGCCTCCGAACTGGTGCTTGCGCTGCAATGCGGCGGATCGGACGGTTACTCCGGCATCAGCGCCAATCCGGCACTAGGTGCTGCGGTGGACCTGCTTGTCGGGCAAGGCGGTACGGCGGTGCTCTCGGAGACGCCGGAGATCTATGGCGCCGAACATCTCCTCGCCTTGCGCGCCGAGAGCCGCGCGGTGGGCGAAAAGCTGATCGAACGCATCCGCTGGTGGGAGGATTATACCGCCAGGCACGACATGGAGATGAACAACAACCCTTCGCCCGGCAACAAGCTGGGTGGGTTGACGACCATCCTGGAGAAATCGCTCGGCGCTTCCGCCAAGGGCGGCACCACCAATCTGCGCGCGGTGCTGGAATATGCCGAGCCGATCAACGAGCGCGGCCTCATCTTCATGGATACGCCCGGCTACGACCCGGTCTCGGCCACCGGGCAGGTCGCCGGCGGCGCCAACATATTGTGCTTCACCACCGGCCGCGGTTCGGCCTTTGGCTGCAAGCCGACGCCCTCGATCAAGCTTGCCTCCAACAGCTTCATCTTCGAGCAGATGCGCGAGGACATGGATATCAATTGCGGAGACATACTGGACGGCGTCTCGCTGGCCGAGAAGGGCGAGGAGATCTTTGCCGAGATCCTGCGCGTCGCTTCCGGCGGGCGCACCAGGTCGGAAGCGCTCGGCTATGGCGACAACGAGTTCGTGCCATGGAGCCTTGGCGCGACCATGTAGCGATCGCCCGCCTGCACAGGCCGGCCTTTATCCCGGAAGTAGCTCAAACGGAAAGAACCGCTCGACATGAACAGGATCGATCTTGACGGCCAGCACGCTGTGGTCACCGGTGGCGCCCAAGGCCTCGGCTTTGCGATGGCCAGGCGTTTCGTCGCCTCCGGCGCGACGGTCACCTTGTGGGATCTCGATGAGGCCCGCCTCGAAACCGCCAAGAAGGAACTCGGCAACGCTGCCACGACAGAGATCGTGGACGTCGCCGATTGGACGTCGGTGGACGCGGCGCGCGCCAGGACCGAAGATCTGGCCGGCAAGATTTCCATTCTGGTCAATTCCGCCGGAATTGCCGGCCCTGCCGCCCCGCTCGACGTCTACGACATCGAGACGTGGAAGAAGGTCATCGACGTCAACGTAAACGGTACGTTCTACGTCAATCGCGCCGTGGTTCCCGGAATGAAGGAGCGCAATTACGGACGGATCGTCAATATCGCTTCGGTCGCCGGCAAGGAGGGCAACCCCAACGCCTCCGCCTATTCAGCCTCGAAGGCGGCGGTCATCGGCTTGACCAAGTCGCTCGGCAAGGAACTGGCGCAGTACGACATCGCCGTGAACTGCATCTCGCCGGCCACGGCACAGACGCGCATTCTCGAACAGCTGACGCCGGAGCACATCGAATATATGCGCTCGCGCATTCCGCGCGGCCGCTTGCTGGAGGTCGACGAAGCCGCGGCGATGGTCGCCTGGCTCGTCTCCAAGGAGAACAGTTTCACGACCGCCTCCACGTTCGACCTGTCGGGTGGGCGGACGACCTATTGAAGGGCAGTTGCCGTTCAGCCAGGCAACCGACCGAGGCCAGCCGCAAAGCGCGCCACCATCGCCACGCCGGTCTCGTTGGGCCGCATCGCCGGAGCCCGGTTGTGTATCGTGATGCCTGCGCGGGCGCCGAACAGCCGCTTGCCGTAGCAGATCAGGTTCTCGATGCCCTGCATGGCGAAGACCGCTGCCGGCAGCATTCTTGCGTACTCGGCCTCGGCCGTCGCTTCGTCACCGATCCGAAACGCATTGTAGGCGCGCACGGCGAGGTCGATGCCATCAGGCGCCAGGATCATGCCGCGGCAACCGATGCGGAAATTGTCGATCAGTTCAAGGCCGCCGCGTCCGTTGAAAACGGGTATCCGGCCTTCGGTGCGTTCGATCAATCCGGCAATGTCGGTGACCGGGCCTTCGCCCTTGATCAGCCTTATGTTGGGATGAAGCGTGACGAGTTCGCGGATCTCGTCCGATGACAGGCCGCGCCCGAAAAACGCCGGCGCGTTCTGGATCGCCACCGGCAGGTCGGTTGCCTCGGCGACGCGGCCGAAGAACCTGGTGTATTCCAGCGCACCATAGGATCCGACCGGCGGCGGCTGCAGGATCACCCAATCCGCTCCCACGCTTTCAGCATGGCGAAGCTGTGCCACCTGCTCAGCCACCGAAGCGCCGAAGATGGTGAAGGCAAGCGGCACTTTTCCAGCCGTATCTTCCGCCGTCCAGTCCATGATCGTCCGGCGCTCGGCCTCGGTCAGCTTGGCGACTTCCGTCGCCAGGCCGAGCGCCGCCATGCCGTGCACGCCCGTCGCCAGGCAGATCTCGACTTGCCGACGCATCGCCGCGCGGTCCAGTTGTTCGTTCGCGTCAAAGAGCGCGTAGAGAATGGCGTGAATGCCGTGGAAATCGTCAGGCCGGAAATTAGGCATGCTGGTCGGCCTCAATGGCTTTCGCGTGGAATGGCGTGGCCACGGCATCCGACGAGAAAGTCGAGATCGGCGCCGCGGTCCGCCTGCAGGACACGGTCGACGTAGAGGCCCTGATAGCCGCCGCGCATCGCCGGGACGGGCGGTAGCCAGGATTCACGACGCCGCGCCAACTCCTGTGCCGACACGTCGAGATGCAGCTTCCTTGCTTCGACGTCGAGCTCGATGAAGTCGCCGCTCCTGACCAGCGCCAGCGGGCCGCCGATGGCGGCTTCGGGTGCGGCATGCAGCACGACGGTGCCGAAGGCGGTGCCGGACATGCGGGCATCGGAGATGCGGATCATGTCGCGGACACCCTGCTTCAGCAGCTTCCGGGGCAGCGCCATGTTGCCGACCTCGGCCATCCCCGGATAGCCCTTGGGGCCGCAATTCTTCAGCACCATGATCGACGCTTCGTCGACGTCGAGCGCGGGATCGTCGACGCGCGCCTTGTAGTCGTCGATGTCCTCGAAGACGACGGCGCGGCCGCGATGCTTCATCAGGGCCGGTGACGCGGCTGACGGCTTGATGATGGCGCCGTCGGGCGCCAGATTGCCACGCAGCACCGCGATACCGCCATTGGGAGTAAGCGCCTTGTCGCGCGGGCGGATCACCTCGGGATTGTAGTTTTCAGCGTCACGGATGTTGTCGCGCACGGTCTTGCCGGTGACGGTCAGCACGTCGAGATCGAGCAGATCGCCGATCTCCTTCATGACCGCCGGAATGCCGCCTGCGTAGCAGAAGTCCTCCATCAGGAAGCGGCCTGACGGCATCAGGTCGAGGATGGTCGGTACATCGCGGCCATACCGATCCCAATCGTCCAGTGTCAGTTCGGTGCCGACGCGGCCGGCAATCGCCAGCAGATGCACGACCGCATTGGTCGAGCCGCCGATGGCACCATTGACACGGATGGCGTTGGCGAAAGCTTCTTTCTTGAGGATGGCGGACGGGCGGAGATTCTCATTGACCATCTCGACGATGCGCCGCCCCGTCATGCGGGCGATGCGGCTGCGGCGCGCGTCGACCGCCGGATAGGCAGCGTTGCCCGGCAGCGCCAAGCCGAGCGCTTCGACCATCGAGGCCATGGTCGAGGCCGTGCCCATGGTCATGCAATGACCCGGCGAGCGTGACATGGCACTCTCGGCATTAGCGAAATCCTGCTCGCTCATCACGCCGGCGCGGACATCCTCGGAGAATTTCCAGACATCGGTGCCGGAACCTATCTCGCGGCCCTGGAAACGGCCATTGAGCATCGGCCCGCCGGAAATGACGATCGACGGCAGGTCGCAGGAGGCCGCGCCCATGACCAGCGACGGGGTGGTCTTGTCGCAGCCTGCCATCAGCACGACACCGTCCATCGGATTGCCGCGGATCGCTTCCTCGACATCCATCGAGGCGAGATTGCGGAACAGCATCGCCGTCGGGCGCAGATTGGATTCGCCGCAGGAGAAGACCGGGAATTCCAGCGGCAGGCCGCCGGCTTCCAGCACGCCCGCCTTGATGTGCTCGATCAGGCCACGGAAATGCACGTGACAAGGCGTGAATTCGGAGAAGGTGTTGCAGATGCCGATCACCGGGCGGCCGTCGAAGGCATCGTCGGGCAGGCCGTTGTTCTTCATCCAGCTGCGGTGAATGAAGGCGTCCTTGCCCTGCCCGCCGAACCAGTGCTGCGATCGTCTCTTGGTCATGATTTCCCGGAATTCAGGCTGGATGCTGGAGCTGGCTCAGCCCACCATCTACGACGAGCGTGGCCGCATTCATGAACGGGCACTCGTCGGAAATCATGAACACCGCAGCCAGCGCAATCTCGCGCGCCGTGGCGATGCGGCCGCCAGGATGTAGCGCCATGGTGTTGGCGCGTGCTGTGGCCGGATCGGCAAAGCTGTTCCAGTAGTCGATCGCCTTCTGGGTTTCGACATAGCCGGGCGCCAGCGCGTTCACGCGCACGCCTTGCACCGCATATTCGAGCGCCAGCGATTTAGTCAGGCCGAGCAGCGCGTGCTTGGCGACCGGATAGGGAAAGGTGTGTGGGATGATGGTGAAGCTGTGTGTCGAGGCGATGTTGAGGATGGCGCCGCCGCCGCTCGCGATCATACCCGGCAACACCGCCTTGCTGCAATTCCAGGCGCCCTTGACGTTGACGTCGAAGTTGCGGTTCCATTCCTCCTCGGTCGCCTCGAGCGGCGTCGAGAACACATTGACCCCGGCATTGTTGATCAGCGCGTTGATGGGGCCGATCTCGGCGGCCGCTTGGCTGACGGCAGCGGCAATTGCGGCACCGTCGCTGATGTCGGCTGCCGCATGCCCGACAAGGCCGCGCGGCACGGCGAGGCCCGCGACGGTCTTGTCCAGCAGTGCGCCGTCGCGGTCGACCAGGAACAGTCTTGCGCCTTCGGCAAGGCAGGCCCCGGCGATCGCCAGCCCGATGCCTTGCGCGGCGCCGGTCAGGAAGATGCGTTTGCCGGAAAGGCGCTCAGCCATGGTTGTCGCTCCAGTCGAAGACGGTCATTGCGAATCTTGCTCTGAGAACCTCGCCGGGGGAAAGTACCTTGATCCCCATTGGGTCGGCATCGAAATGCTTCAACGCATTTGGGGTATGGCTCATCGGCTCGAGGCAGAAGAAGCTTCGGTCCGTGTCCGGCGCAAAGAGCATGTAGCGGTCGAGTTCCGCGTCCGCCTCGATGTCGATCCCCAGACAATGCTCCGGCCAGATGATGCGCGCGATGCCGCTCCACCCTTCGAAGCCATTGTTCAGCCAACGGTCGGGCAAATGGCGCGGCGTTGAGAAATCGACATCGTCGGCAATGGCGCTCCTGGACGCTGGAAGGTGCCCGTCGCGCTCTGTCCACCAGGTTTCGGCCGGCGCAAACAAGGTCGTCCGCGGCGTGCGCGGAAAGAATGGATGGAAACCGAGGCCGAATGGCAGTGGAATGACGCCGGTATTTTCGACGGCAAGCCGGAGTTCCAGCCGCGCGCCGGCGAGCCGGAACGACTGTCGCGCATGGTAGGCATAGGGCGAGTCGACGCCGCGCGGATGATCGAAGGCCAAATCGAGGCGGTCGACGCGATGCTCCTCGACCTTCCAGTTCGCCTGCCAGCCGTCACCGTGAATATAGAAAGGATCAGTCGTGTTGGGCGCCAGCGTGAAGTTTTGACCGCCGCAGGAAAACGCATTGCCCTCGACGCGATTGCCGATCGGCACCATCGGAAAGCAAGCGCAGTGCACAACGTCGAACTCGGCCTCGCCTTGGTAGGGACGCAGGAATGGCACCCCGTCGGCCGTATGGCCGTTGACGATTGCGCTGCCAGAGGGGCTGATCTCGACGCACAGCCGATTGCTTTCCAGTAGTATTCCAGCCGACATGCCCTGCCCCGACTCAACGCCGGCCCAAAGCCGACGAGCGCAGATTGTCGAGCAGCACGGCCAGGAGCAAAATAACGCCGCGCACGATGTACTGGTAAAAGGCCGGGATGTTGAGCAGGTTCATGGCGTTCTCGGCGATGCCCATGATCAGCACGCCGACGATGACGCCCGACATGGTGGCGCGGCCGCCGGCAAGCGAGACGCCGCCGAGCACACAGGCCGAGATGACCGAGAGTTCCAGTCCGACCGCCGCGTTGGGCTGGCCCGAGGTGATGCGCGACGCCAGCAGGATGCCGGCGATGCCGCAGACGACGCCTTGCAGCGCAAAAATCCAGATGCGCGTCCGGTCGACATTGACGCCGGCAAGGCGCGAAGCCTCCGGATTGCCGCCGATGGCCAATGTGTTCTTGCCGAAGACGGTGCGGTTGAGGACGAAGCCGAAGATGCAAAACAGGATGGCGAGCACCCAGACCGGCGTCGGAATGCCGAGCAGTTTGGACAGCGCGAGCTGGTAGAAATCCGGGCTGTTGATGCCGACGGCGCGGCCGTCGGAAGCAATCAGCGCAAACCCGCGCACGATCTGCATGGTGGCCAGCGTCGTGATCAGCGCGTTGATGCGGAATTTGGCGATGACGATGCCGTTGATGAAGCCGACGAAGGCGCCGCTGGCAATTGCCGCCAAGAGGCCAAGCAGGATCGAGCCGGTGTAATTCGACGCCATCACAGCGACCATGCCGGCAAAGGCGACGATGGAGCCGACCGACAGGTCGAAGTCGCGTGCGGCAAGGCAGAACATCATGGTGCAGGCGACGATACCGACGGTGACCACCGACTGCAGCAGGCCGAGCATGTTGCGGTCGGTGAGGAAATTCGGCACCAGAGCCGAGACCAGCGCGAAGGCGACGACAAAGATGACGACGAGGCCCTGTTCGCCGAGCAGGATTTTTTTCAACTGGTCGGTCATGCCAAAAGTCCTCAAGATGCGATCGCGTCGGGGGTTTTCTGATCGGGGAGAGCGGCGGCCAGGATCGCCCTTTCGGCGAACTGGTCGCGGGTGAGCTCGGCGCTGACGCGGCCGCCGCACATCACCAGAATGCGATCGCAGATGCCCATCACCTCCGGCAGTTCGGACGAGACGACAACGATCGCCATGCCGTCCTGCGCAAGCTGGTAGAGCAGTTCATAGATTTCCGATTTGGCACCGACGTCGATGCCGCGCGTCGGCTCGTCGACAATGAGAACCCGCACCCCTTGTTCGGACAGCCAGCGGCCAAGAATGACCTTCTGCTGGTTGCCGCCGGAGAGGTTGATGATGTCCTGCTTGCGCGACGGCGTGCGCACCTTGAGCTTCTTGATGAAGGTTTCGGCGGTGGCGATCTCGCTGGCGCGGTTCAACACGCCGAAGCGCGTGTGATGGCGCCGCGACGAGATGTTGATGTTCTCCTCGACCGAGCGGCCCTGGATGATGCCGTCATGCTTGCGGTCCTCCGAACACAGCACGATGCCGGCCCGGATCGTACCACGCGGATCGGTGGCAGGGACCAGCTTGCCATCGACGGTGATGGTGCCGCCCGAGCGCGGATCGGCGCCATAGACCAGACGCATCAGTTCCGAGCGCCCGGCGCCGATCAGGCCGAAGAAGCCGACGATCTCGCCTGCCCTCGCCTCGAAACTGGCCGGCGTCTTCAGTTTGGGGCCGCTGAGAGCGTCGACCTTCAGGCGGACATCGCCCGTTTTTCGTGCGCGAAAACCCCAGATATCCGAAATCTCGCGGCCGACCATTTCGGCGACGACCTGGTCGCGGGTGACGCCTTTCAGCGACGCATGGTGCGCCGCCAGCTTGCCGTCGCGCAGCACGGTCAGGCTGTCGCAGAGCCGGAACACTTCGTCGAGCCTGTGCGAGACGTAGATGATGACCTTGCCCTCGCCGCGCAGGCGGTCGATCAGGGCAAACAGGATTTCGCTTTCGCGCGAGGACAGCGACGAGGTCGGTTCGTCCAGCGCGATAACGCGTGCGTCGAGCATGATCGCCTTGGCGATCTCGACCATCTGGCGTTCGCCGATGGACAGCGTCTTGACCTTGCGGCGCATGTCGATGTCGATGCCGGCCGATTTCAGCTTGGCGCCGACGTCGTCCAGCATCCGGCGGCCGGCGATGATGCCGGCGTTGGCAGGGAAACGACCGAGGCTGAGATTTTCGGCAACGGTGAGTTCAGGAACCAGCTGCAGTTCCTGATGAATGACGATGACGCCATTGTCGAAGGCATCCCGGGTCGACGTATAGGCCTGAACCCTGCCGTCGATGCGGATCTCGCCCTGATCGGCATGCTGGTCGCCGGACAGTATCTTGATCAGGGTGGATTTGCCGGCGCCGTTCTCGCCCATCAGGCCGTGCACGGCGCCTTTGTCGACGCCGAACGAGACGTCCGACAGCGCCTTGACGCCCGGATAGGTCTTGGTGATGTGCGAGAAGTCGAGAAAGGACACGGGCAGCGATCCTCTTATGGAATGGCAAACAGGCGGCGGGATGAGCCGCCGCCTGTTTGTACAGGGAGGATTATTCGATGCCGAGGCCCTGGCGGACCTTCTGGTAGTCGTCGCGCTTGGCGAGTGCACCGGAAGTCAGGATCAACTTCTCCGGCTCCTTGTTGCTGGCAACCCAGTCATACATGTTGAGCGCCGTTTCGTAGCCATGACGCTTCGGCGAGATGATCACGGTGCCGACGAAGCCGGTGGCCGTCGGCTTCTTGAACTCGTTGATCGCCGAATCCGCGCCGCCAATGCCAACGCCGATCACGCTATCAGCGGGGATGCCGACGCTTTCGGAGGCACGCACCGCACCCAGCACCGCTTCGTCGTTGAGGCCGAAAGAAACCCACTTCTTGATCTCGGCATGGGCGTTGAGCACGACGGTCGCCGCATTGAGGGCAGCTTCCGTATCGGTCTTGGCCTGAGGGGCGTCAAAAATGTTCTCGGCCTTGAAGCCGTTTGCCTTGAGCACCGAGATGGCGCCTTCGACGCGGTCGACGGCGGTCGGCAGTTGGTCATAGGAGACGCGGATGGCGCCGACCTCGTCGGCCTTCCAGCCGCGCGCCTTCATCTCGTCGACGATCGCCTGGCCAACCGCCTCGCCGATCTTGGTTGCCGAGATGCCCATATGCGGCACGTCTTCCAGCGCCTTGCCGTCGGCGCCGACCAGGCGGTCATCGACAGTCATCAGCTTGAGATTGTTGGCGGCGGCCTTGGCGACGATGCCGGGGCCGAGCTTCACGTCGGGCGTGCAGACGATGAAACCCTGCGCGCCCTGCGCGCCGAGATTGTCGATGGCCGACATCAGCTTCTCACCGTCTTCGGCGCCGATCTTGACCAGGGTAAAGCCCTTTTCCTTGGCGGCCTGGTCAGCGAACTTCCATTCGTCCTGGAACCACGGCTCCTCGGGCTGTTTGACGATGAAGCCGATCTTGGTGTCCTGAGCATATGCAGCGATGGTCGTGACGGACAGCACGGCAAGCGCGCCCGCGACGAGCGCGGTCTTCAAAAGTCGCATGATTACCTCCCAGCGATAGACCGGGCGCTCAGCCCGGATGCCGGAGTCTCTAATCGCTTTTATCATACTCGTCAATTGATCTGGTATGATAATTAATGTACATGCTCTGACCAGCGATCGCTGGCGCAATTGATCCGCATCCGTTAAGGCCGGACCGGTTGTGCGAAACCAGCGGTTCGCCGCCTTGGAGGAGGGCTGAGGTGACCGGGACTTTGAAGAAACCGCAAGGCGACACAACCACTCGCCGCCCGCGTGTCATGCCCGACGTGACCAAGGCGATTGCCTCGGACATCTTTTCCGGGCGCTATCCGGCCGGCTCCTCACTGCCGACCGAAAACGAGCTCGGCGTCGAATACAGCGTCAGCCGCACCGTCATCCGTGAGGCCCTGAAAGTGTTGGCGGCAAAAGGGCTGGTGCTGTCGCGGCCACGCGTCGGCACGATCGTCTGCAACGAGGACGACTGGAACATCATCGACCCGCAGGTGCTGGCCTGGCACGCGCCGCATGCACTGGACGACAAGCTCTTCGACGCCATTCTTGAGACTCGCCGGGCCATCGAGCCGCTGGTTGCCGAACTCGCCGCCACGCGCGCGACGCTGCAGGAAATCGCCGATCTCGAAGCCACCTGGCGCGGCATGGCCGGCGCCGGCGAGGATCTCGCCGCCTTCTCGCGCAGTGACATCGCTTTCCACCAGATCGTCTATGCCGCGAGCCATAACCCGATCTTTCGCCAGATCGGCAATCTCATCGACACCGGGCTGAAATTCTCGCTGGAGGCGACGGCGGTGATTTCGCTCGACCGGCGCATGGAGGCCGTGGCGGCGCACCGCGAGGTGGTCGAGGCGCTGCGTATGCGCAATGCCGATGCCGCGCGTGGCGCGGCAAACAAGATCCTCGACCTCGCGGCGCGCGACCTCGTCAGCGCCAAGAAACTCAAGAGCAACTGAGACTGCGCATGAAAATCATCTCGCTCACCACCTACATCGTTCCGCCGCGCTGGCTGTTCCTGAAGATCGAAACCGATGCCGGCGTCACCGGCTGGGGCGAGCCGGTCGTCGAAGGCCGGGCGCTGACCGTCGAGGCGGCGGTCAAGGAGCTTGGCGATTATCTCATCGGCAAGGATCCGCGCCTGATCGAGGACCACTGGACGGTGATGCACCGCGGCGGTTTCTACCGCGGCGGCCCGATCCTGATGAGCGCCATTGCCGGCATCGACCAGGCACTGTGGGACATCAAGGGCAAGGCGCTCGGCGTGCCCGTGCACGAACTGCTCGGCGGCAAGCTGCGCGACTCGATCAAGGTCTATTCCTGGATCGGCGGCGACCGCCCGGCGGAGGTCGCGGCCGGCGCCAGGGAAATGGTTGCGCGCGGTTTCCTGGCGCTCAAGATGAACGGTACCGAAGAACTGCAGATCGTCGACAGCCATGACAAGATCGACGCCGCTGTCGAACGCGTCGCCATGGTGCGCGAGGCCGTCGGGCCCAACATCGGCATCGCTGTCGATTTTCATGGCCGCGTGCACCGGCCGATGGCGCGTGCGCTCGTCAAGGAACTCGAACCCTATAGGCTGATGTTCATCGAGGAGCCGGTGCTCAGCGAAAACCGCGAGGCGCTGAAGGAGATCGCCGCGCTTGGCTCGACACCGATCGCGCTCGGCGAGCGGCTCTATAGCCGCTGGGACTTCAAGTCCGTGTTCGAGGAAGGCGTCGTCGACATCATCCAGCCCGACCTGTCGCATGCCGGCGGCATCACAGAATGCCGCAAGATCGCGGCGATGGCGGAAGCCTATGATGTCGCGGTCGCGCCGCATTGCCCGCTCGGGCCGATCGCGCTTGCCGCGTGCCTGCAGCTCGACGCGGTCAGCTACAACTGCTTCATCCAGGAGCAGAGCCTCGGCATCCACTACAACGCCGCCAACGACCTGCTCGACTATGCCGCCAACAAGGATGTCTTCCGCTACGAGGATGGTTATGTCGCCATTCCCGACGGCCCGGGCCTGGGTGTCGAGATCGACGAGGATTATGTCAAGGAACGCGCCAGGGAAGGCCACCGCTGGCGCAACCCGATCTGGCGCCACAAGGACGGTTCCTTCGCCGAGTGGTGATCCGGGCTGGCTTTCAGACTCCAAGCACTCCAGGAATAATGAAGACTTTGTCCGGCGAGCAGTTGCTCTCGAGAAATGGCTCGTTCGTTCGGTTTGATCGAGGGGCTTTCAGCGGCGTTGCCGAATTGACCATCAAACGCAGATGACCGCAGTGCGGCACATTCATCGGCTGCGAATTGCAGAGGGACTGTTTGGTGGAGCCAATCGGGATCGAACCGACGACCTCTTGAATGCCATTCAAGCGCTCTCCCAACTGAGCTATGGCCCCACTTCCGGCAGTCAACCGGCGCCGTTTCCGGCGAAGAGATCCGGCGCGGGTTGGAGACCGCGCCGTTAGTGCAGGCGGCTTCTAACCCCGCCCTTCTCAGATATCAAGCCTTCGAGAGTCGCTTTTTCTTCACAGGCCTCGAAAGCCCGCAAACGCCCGCTTTCAAGGCCGATCAGACCTCGTCGTCGTCGTCGCCGACGCCGATCATGTCGGCAACGTCGTCATCTTCTTCCTCTTCGTCGGCGAGGAAGGTGTCATCCTCGTCGTCGCCGAGATCGACGTCGTCCTCGTCGTCGCCAAGATCCGGCAGGTCGTCGCCCTTGACGTCCTCATCAGCCTCTTCGAGCGAGACGACCTCAACGCCTTCTTCTTCCTCGGCGTCCACTTCCTTCTCGGCCACTTCCTCTTCCTCCTCGAGAGCGGCAATCTTGCCTTCCTCGAAATAGGAACGCGGATAGGTCTTGCCGGTGTAGGGCGAGACGATCGGGTCCTTGTTCAGGTCGTAGAATTTTCGGCCCGTCTCCGGGTCGATACGTTTTGTGCCAAGTTCGGTTTTTGCCACGGCAAGCCTCGTCAATAAAAGAGTGGTCCCCTTAACCACAGTTTGCAGCGCTGTCAAAGCGAAAAGCCGGCGTCACAAAACCATGCATTGAAAGGCCTCGCGTGAAGTGACGACCATGGGGATGACCATTTCGGCCCACCGTGGTACGAGACCGCCGCAACAAATGAAAAGCGCCGGCCCGCCGGCATTCCGTCCAGGGAAATTCCATGTCTCACGCCGCCGCCCCCAAGCCGGCCACCGCCCGCCAATCCCCAGCCCTTTCCGGCATCGCGCGCGTGCCGGGCGACAAGTCGATCTCGCACCGTTCCTTCATGTTCGGCGGCCTCGCCTCCGGCGAGACCCGCATCACCGGCCTGCTCGAAGGCGAGGACGTGATGCGCACGGGCGCGGCCATGAAGGCAATGGGCGCGCATATCGAGAAGAACGGCGACGAGTGGGTGATCCGCGGCACCGGCAACGGCGCGCTGCTGCAGCCGGAAGGCCCGCTCGATTTCGGCAATGCCGGCACCGGCTCGCGGCTGACCATGGGCCTTGTCGGCACCTATGACATGGAGACGACCTTCATCGGCGATGCCTCGCTGTCGGGCCGGCCGATGGGCCGTGTGCTGGAACCCTTGCGCCAGATGGGCGTGCAGGTGCTGAAGGCGACGCCGGGCGACCGCATGCCGATCACACTGCATGGACCCAAGCATGCCGCACCGATCACCTATCGCGTGCCGATGGCCTCGGCGCAGGTGAAGTCCGCAGTGCTGCTCGCCGGCCTCAACACGCCCGGCATCACCACGGTGATCGAGCCGGTGATGACACGCGACCACACCGAAAAGATGCTGAAGGGGTTTGGCGCCAATCTGTCGGTCGAAACCGACGAGCGTGGCGTGCGCCACATTTTCATCGAAGGCCAGGGCAAGCTGACCGGCCAGACCATCGCCGTGCCGGGCGACCCGTCCTCGGCCGGTTTCCCGCTGGTGGCCGCCCTGATCGTGCCGGGTTCGGACATCACGATCGAAAACGTACTGATGAACCCGACCCGCACCGGCCTGCTTTTGACGCTGCAGGAGATGGGCGGCAAGATCGACATCCTCAACCGGCGCAATGCCGGCGGCGAGGATGTCGCCGACCTGCGGGTACGTTACTCCGAGCTCAAGGGCGTCATCGTGCCGCCCGAGCGGGCGCCGTCGATGATCGACGAGTATCCGGTGCTGGCGGTCGCTGCGAGCTTCGCCGAGGGCGAAACGCTGATGCAGGGGCTGGAGGAGTTGCGGGTGAAGGAATCCGACCGGCTGTCGGCCGTCGCCAACGGGCTGACGCTCAACGGCGTCGACTGCACCGAGGGCGAAGCTTCGCTTGCCGTGCGCGGCAAACCGGGCGGCAAGGGCCTTGGCGGCCATCCCAATGGCAAGGACACCACCGTGCAGACCCACCTCGATCACCGCATCGCCATGAGCTTTCTGGTCATGGGGCTGGCGACGGAAAAGCCGGTGACCATTGACGACGCCGCCATGATCGCGACCAGCTTTCCGGAGTTCATGGGGCTGATGACGGCGCTGGGCGCGGAGATCGGGTGACGGTCGTGGCAACCAATAGCCTTGGTACGTTGGCAGGCCAGCGCCCAACCCTTTCGGCGGTCTGCCAATGACACACGTCTTCACCATCGCCATCGACGGCCCCGCCGGCGCCGGCAAGGGCACCCTCGCCCGCCGGCTGGCCGACCACTACCGCCTCAACCTGCTCGACACCGGCCTCACCTACCGTGCCGTGGCCTATGCGCTCATCCAGCACGCGCTGCCGCTCGACAATGTCTCGGCGGCTGAAACCGCTGCCCGCCAGGTCGATCTGGCAAAGCTCGACCGGACGGTCTTGTCGGCGCATGCGGTCGGCGAGGCGGCCTCCAAGGTCGCGGTGTACCCGACCGTGCGGCGCATCCTCGTCGAAAAGCAGCGCGACTTCGCCAAGACGCCGCCGGGTGCGGTGCTCGACGGGCGCGACATCGGCACCGTGGTGTGCCCCGACGCCGACATCAAACTCTATGTGACGGCGAGCGCCGAGGTGCGAGCACAGCGCCGGCTGGCCGAGATCGAGAGCATCGGCGGGACCGCTGATTTTACCGAGATCCTCGCCGATATCATGCGCCGCGACCAGCGCGACATGGGCCGTGCCGACTCACCTTTGAAGCCGGCCGCCGACGCGCACTTGCTTGATACCAGCGAAATGGCTATAGAAGCCGCGTTTCTTGCAGCCATGGCGATCATCGATGACGTCTTGGCCAAGAGAGACTAGGTCTGATCCGGGTTTTTCCCTCGTCTTTCCGTTGTCGGAGGCGAAGAAAATACCCATATCGGGCACGAACCAGCCTGCCAGCATTCTTCATGCGCCGGAATTGCCGCTTAAAGAGCGGCCCAGGGCTTTTGTAGCCCGGAACGCCGGCAGGCCAACGCAACGCTAACCCACGGCGCCCGTCCCGCTTCCAGATGCGGGGCACTCCAGGAGAAACAATGTCAGCTGCAAATCCCACTCGCGATGATTTCGCGAGCCTGCTCGAAGAATCATTTACAACAGGCCATTCCGGCGAAGGCCAGGTCGTCAAGGGCACGATCACCGCGATCGAAAAGGACATGGCCATCATCGACGTCGGCCTCAAGGTCGAAGGCCGCGTGCCGCTGAAGGAATTTGGCGTCAAGGGCAAGGACACTACCCTCAAGGTTGGTGACACCGTCGAAGTCTATGTCGAGCGCATTGAAAACGCGCTTGGCGAAGCGATGCTTTCCCGTGAGAAGGCCCGTCGCGAAGAGAGCTGGGTCCGTCTCGAAGAGAAGTTCACCAAGGGTGAGCGCGTCGAAGGCGTCATCTTCAACCAGGTCAAGGGCGGCTTCACGGTCGACCTCGACGGCGCCGTGGCCTTCCTGCCGCGCAGCCAGGTCGATATCCGCCCGATCCGCGACGTCTCCCCGCTGATGCACAACCCGCAGCCCTTCGAGATCCTCAAGATGGATCGCCGCCGCGGCAACATCGTGGTGTCTCGCCGTACCGTGCTCGAAGAGAGCCGCGCCGAACAGCGTTCGGAAATCGTGCAGAACCTCGAAGAAGGCCAGGTTGTCGAAGGCGTCGTCAAGAACATCACCGATTACGGTGCGTTCGTCGACCTCGGCGGCATCGACGGCCTGCTGCATGTCACCGACATGGCATGGCGCCGCGTCAACCATCCGACCGAAATCCTCAACATCGGTCAGACGGTCAAGGTGCAGATCATCCGCATCAACCAGGAAACCCACCGTATCTCGCTCGGCATGAAGCAGCTCGAGAGCGATCCGTGGTCCGAGATCGGCACCAAGTTCCCGATCGGCAAGAAGATCAAGGGCACCGTCACCAACATCACCGACTACGGCGCGTTCGTCGAGCTGGAGCCGGGCATCGAGGGTCTCATCCACGTTTCGGAAATGTCGTGGACGAAGAAGAACGTGCATCCAGGCAAGATCCTGTCGACGACCCAGGAAGTCGACGTGGTGGTGCTCGAAGTCGATCCGGCCAAGCGCCGCATCTCGCTCGGCCTCAAGCAGACGCTCGAGAATCCGTGGCAGGCTTTCGCCTCTAGCCATCCGGTCGGCAGCCAGGTCGAGGGCGAGGTCAAGAACAAGACCGAGTTCGGCCTGTTCATCGGCCTCGAAGGCGACGTGGACGGCATGGTGCACCTTTCCGACCTCGACTGGACCCGTCCGGGCGAGCAGGTCATCGAAGAGTACAATCGCGGCGACATGGTCAAGGCGCAGGTGCTCGACGTCGACATCGACAAGGAGCGCATCTCGCTCGGCATCAAGCAGCTGGCCAAGGATACGGTCGGCGAAGCGGCGACTTCAGGCGAACTGCGCAAGAACGCGGTCGTCACCTGCGAAGTCATCGGCGTCAAGGATGGCGGTCTGGAAGTGCGGCTGGTCGACAGCGGTATCGAAACCTTCATCAAGCGCTCCGACCTGAGCCGTGACCGCGACGAGCAGCGCCCCGAGCGCTTCACCGTCGGCCAGAAGGTCGATGCCCGCGTCATCGCCTTCGACAAGAAGACCCGCAAGCTGCAGGTCTCGATCAAGGCGCTGGAAATCGCCGAAGAGAAGGAAGCGGTCGCTCAGTACGGCTCGACCGACTCCGGCGCTTCGCTGGGCGACATCCTGGGTGCCGCGCTGAAGAAGCAGGGCAGCTAAGTCTTCGCACCGCGAAGCCTTCGCACAGGCTCCAAAACAAAACCCCGCCGGAGCGATCCGGCGGGGTTTTTCTTTGACCTAGGTAAAGGTTGGAAAGTTACGCCCTGCCGTAAAGCGGCACCAGCGTGCCGCTCATCGCCTGATTGGCCGGCGAGGCGAGATAGGCGATGGCCTCGGCGGCGGCTTCGAGGCTGACCCATCTTGTGACATCGGCATCCGGCATATCGGCGCGGTTTGCCGGCGTATCTAGCGTCGACGGCGCCACGGCATTGACCAGGATGCCCTTGTGCTTCAGCTCTTCGGCCATCGCCACCGTCATGGCTGCCACCGCCGCCTTGCTGGCGGCGTAAGCGACCATGCCGGCGCCGCGCCGCGGATCGAGCCCGGCGCGCGCGGTGACGTTGACGATGCGGCCCGCCGTGTCCGACGACAGCATCGAGCGGATCGCGGCGCGGCAGCACAGGAAGGCGGTGCGCGCATTGGTGTCCATCATCTCGGCAAAGGACGCCGACTCGATCTTTTCAACAGGCGCCGAGGTGAAGCCGCCAGCCAGATGGATCGAGCCCCAAAGGCCCGGAACCTGGCTATAGAACGCTTCGACCTTCGCGGGGTCCGAGAGATCGACGTTGTGCACCAGCTGGACACGGTCATGCGAGGTAAAGGGGAAATGCGTAGGGGCGGCGGCATGAGCATTGGGCACATGGCAGATCGCGCCGTCGCTCAGCAGTTTGCCGACAACCGCACCGCCGAGCGCACCGGTCCCACCAGTCACGACGATATGCTTGCCTTCAAGTGTTTCCGTCATCTTGGACGCTCCTGTCATTTTTTTATCGTTAGGTCGTTTCTGTGCCGCCGACGCGAAGCGTCGCGCCTTTTGCGCCATCACTCAATTGACATCTCGACATGGCAGTTGTCGCGTCTTTGCATGCGTCCGACACTTCAGCCGTGGCCCGCCAAAACGGGAAACCCGCGCTTCAGTCAACTGTGATTTCGATGACGCGCGGCAGTCCGGTGGCCCGGGCGCGCTTCAGCGCGTCCGCGAGAGCGTCGATATCGGCAAGCCGTTCGGCGCCGATGTCATAAGCCTCGGCCAGCTTGCAGAAATCCGGCGGCGCCGGCGATACGCCAACCGGCTCGACGCCGACATCGAGCATCGAGGTTTCGATCTCGCGGTAGCCTCTGTTGTTCCAGACGACGAAGATGACCGGTACCCGCGCGTCGAGCGCGGCGCCCAGTTCCGGCAGCGTGAACTGGAAGCCGCCGTCACCCGTGAGGCAGACGACCGGCGCATCGGGTATCGCAAGGGCCGCGCCAATTGCGGCCGGCGGGCCGTAGCCAAGCGCGCCGAAGCCGGTGGCGGCATTGAACCAACCGCCTGGCCGATCATGGTCGTAATAGAGGTTGGCCGCATAGATCGGCTGCGTCGAATCGCCGACGATGAGCGCGCCCGGCAAAGCGTCGCGGATCATCTCGACGGCGCGCACCTGCCCCTGCAGTGTCGGATTGAGCTCGGCAAAGGCTGCTTTGCGTGTAGTAGCGGCGCGCGACGAACCGCCCTCGCTTGCCCGGACATGGCGGGTTTCCAGAAGCAGTGCTTCGAGCGCCTCGGCGCAATCGGCCTGGATCGAAACCGTCGCCGGGCGGCGGGCAAGCTGGTCCGCGCCGATATCGATGCGGATCAGGTTGGCGGGCACGACGAAGCCGCCATCGCTGTAGCCGTCATAGTCGGTCGGGCCGAATTCGGTGCCGGCGGCAATGACCAGGTCGGCGTCGGCCATCAGCGCCCGTACTGTCTTCAGGCTGGGACTGGCCGGCACGCAAAGCGGATGACCATGCAGCAGGCCGCGCGCATTGGTGGTCTGGACGACCGGCGCCCCCAGCCGTTCGGCCAGACGCCGCAGTGGCGCTTCGGCGCGTTTGGCGCCGCCGCCGACCAGGATCAGCGGGCGGCGCGCTGCACTGATGAGTTTGGCCGCGTTGGCAATTGCGACACCTTCCGGCACGGGCGGCGTCACATTGCTCAGCATGGCAGCGATGCCATCCGCCGGCTTGACCATGACGTCGGTCGGGATCTCGATATGTACCGGGCCGGGCCGGGCCGATGAAAACAGGGCGAAGGCCTGCGCCAGCGCGCCGGGCAATTCGCCAGCCTCGGTAACGCGCTGCGAAAACAGCGCCACCTTCTCCATCATGCCGCGCTGATCCGGCAATTCGTGCAGATGGCCCAGCCCCTTGCCCAGCGTCGGCGTGGCGTTGACGCCTGAGATCACCAGCATCGGCACCGAATCGGCACGTGCCTGCCCCATGGCGGTGATGGTGTTGGTCAGCCCCGGTCCGGTGATGACGAAGGCGACGCCCGGCCTGCCGCTGGCGCGCGCATAGCCATCGGCCATGAAGCCGGCGCCCTGTTCGTGACGCGGCGTGACGTGGCGGATCTTGGAGCGCGCTAGCCCGCGGTAGAGTTCTACCGTGTGGACGCCGGGAATCCCGAAGACCGTGTCGACGCCATGGGCTTCGAGCAGCGAAATGAGCGCTTCGCCGAGTGTCGTCATTGGTTTTCCTCCCCTTCCGGCGCGAGGCCTAGTTCGGCCTCGACGGCCTTGATGCCGATCGCCGCCAATTCGCCGGGCGAGAACATCTCGCCGGCCAGGCAGCCTTCGATCCAGAGTCCGTCGATGATCGCATTAA
This sequence comes from Mesorhizobium sp. WSM4833, assembly GCF_055811095.1. Taxonomy (NCBI): domain Bacteria; kingdom Pseudomonadati; phylum Pseudomonadota; class Alphaproteobacteria; order Hyphomicrobiales; family Phyllobacteriaceae; genus Mesorhizobium; species Mesorhizobium sp. WSM4833. The sequence goes on along the minus strand of NZ_JBVVQG010000003.1, from coordinate 5,015 downwards.
TCGCGATGGCATGGTGGCGCAATTGGCTTGCGCCCGATTTGCGCCGTTCGGCGGCGAGCACCTCGGCCACAACCGCTTCCACCTCATTGCGAAAACCAAGGTAGCCTTCGCGGTGGGCGTGGGCCAAGGTCGGATCCGCTCTGGCGCGGCCGATGAAGGTTGCCCAGAGCGAAAACACCCGCGCGTCGATAATCGGCGCATTGAGGTTGGCGGTGACGAAAGCCGCAAGGCGCTGGCGAGGCGAGGCATTCTCCATGACCAAAGCCGCTTTCGCCTGCTCGGTCATGCGGCCCATCAGCGCTGCATAGGCTTCCTGCAGCAATTCTTCCTTGCCGGGAAAATAGTGCCGGATCAGCCCGGCGGTGACGCCGGCACGCAATGCGATGGTGCGCAAGGTGGCGCCCTGCAGGCCATGTTCCGCCACGCTGTCCAGAGTGGCCTCGATCAGATCCTGCCGCCGCCGCTCCTCGCCCTCGCGACGGAACCTGCGGCGGGATGGCATATTCATTGGCGCAGGATCGGTCGCGTCAGGCATGTCGGCCCGCCCTCGCAGGCGATGCAGAGCGCATCCGCCTCGAAGATTTCGACCGTGCAGCCGGCGGCTTCCATCGCGGCTTTGGTCTTTGGAAAGCCCGCGACGGCAATGATCTTGTGTGGGCTGGTCGGCAGCACGTTCAGGCTAAGGCCGTTGGAAGCCGCGAACTCTTCGGCGTCGCCTTCGACCAGCCGGATGTTACGCGCCTTCAGCATCTGATAGAATGGGGCCGGCAAAAGCGGTGAATGGACCAATGCGAGGTCGTCGGCCAGCGGGCTGATCACCGACATCAGATGCAGGCACGCTTCTTCGCCTTGCCACAGCGGAAGATCAAAGCCGTAGACGGAAACGCCCAGCGGCGTCAGCAGGTTGGAAACCTGCTGGATGCCTTCCTGGTTGGAGCGGACACCGCGCCCGATCACCAGCGTACGGGCATCGAGCCATACGCAATCACCGCCTTCGACCTGGCCAGGAACCTCGACGCGGCCCAGGATTGGAATGCCCAGCCTTCGGTAGGTTTCCTCATGCAGCGAGGGCTCCCTGGCGCGCAACGGCTTGCCCATGGACAGAATCAGCGCGCCGCGATCGGTCATCAGCGACGGGTCGTGCGTGAACACCGAGTCCGAAAGTCCATCCGCCGTGTCCTCGATCCATTCGATTTCGGCACCGGAAGCCGCCACCAGTTCAGCAAGGAGCGCGTGCTGCGATGCCGCTTTCGCCGGATTGAATCCCGGGCCATAGTGCCAGGCAGCCCTGTCGGCATTGCGCATGGCGTTGGCCGCCGACCGCATCAGCACGCGGCGCAGCGGCGCCGCCATGGACTGTGATCCGAAAGCGCTCATCGAAGTCCTTTTTCGCTGAAAAAAATCGAGAAAATTTCATGGAAGGCTATTTATACACTTGCACAACAAGCTCGCAAGTGCCGTAATAAGCAGGATTGACGGGCTCTCGCCGTTGGGTCCATGCTGAAGTCTGGAGCGGGGCAGTACAGCGTATATGTTAATTAGCCGGATACACGTTCGACGAACCGCAGCCGACCCGATAGAGGTCACCCGGTGAGCGTGGTGGAAGCTGCCGCAGTCCGATCCGGCAAGGCGCAGGACGGCGCCGCCGAAGCCATCCATGTCGAGAACCTGCACAAGAAGTTCGGTGAGCTGCATGTGCTGAAGGGCGTCTCGCTGTCGGCGCGCGACGGCGAGGTCATCGCCATCATCGGCGGCTCGGGCTCCGGCAAATCGACCCTGCTGCGCTGCATCAACTGCCTGGAAAACCCGACCAGCGGCATCATTCGCGTCAATGGCGAGGAGATCAAGCTCAAGGCCGACAGCCACGGCCACACCATTCCGGCCGACCGCAAGCAGATCGAGCGCATCCGCTCCAAGCTCGGCATGGTGTTCCAAAACTTCAACCTGTGGAGCCACATGACGCTGATCGAAAACGTCATCGAGGTTCCGGTGCATGTGCTTGGCGTCAAGCGCGATGTGGCGATCGGCGAGGCCGAGAAGCTGCTCGCCCGTGTCGGTCTGGCTGAAAAGCGCGACGTCTATCCGGCCTATCTGTCGGGCGGCCAGCAGCAGCGCGCCGCGATCGCCCGGGCGCTGGCCATCAATCCGCGCGTCATGCTGTTCGACGAGCCCACCTCCGCGCTCGATCCCGAACTGGTCGGCGAGGTGCTGAAGGTGATCGGCGACCTGGCGCGCGAAGGCCGCACCATGGTGCTGGTCACCCACGAGATGAAGTTCGCCCGCGAGGTCGCGACCCATGTCGTCTACCTCTACAACGGGCTGGTCGAGGAAGAAGGGCCGCCGGAGCAGATCTTCGGCGCACCGAAATCCGAAAGGCTGAAGCAGTTCATCCGCAACATCGGCTAGGCAAGCCGGGACGGAAGAAAACCGGGAACCAACAACAAACTGGGAGTCATGAAATGAAGACCGTTCTGAAGACATTTGCCGCAGCGCTGCTGCTCGGCGTCGCCGCCATGGGCGTGGCCAAGGCCGATCCGGTCAAGATCGGCGTCGCCGCCGAGCCTTATCCGCCCTTCACCTCGCCCGATGCTTCGGGCAAATGGATCGGCTGGGAGATCGACTTCATCGACGCCGTCTGCGCCGAGGAGAAGCTCGATTGCGTTATCACCCCGGTTGCCTGGGACGGCATCATCCCGGCTCTGACGACCAAGAAGATCGACCTCATCGTCTCCTCGATGTCGATCACCGCCGAACGCGCGAAGACGATCGATTTCTCGGACAAGTACTATAACACGCCGACCGCGATCATCGGCCCGAAGGACCAGAAATTCGGCTCCGCTCCGGACGACCTCAAGGGCAAGATCGTCGGCGTGCAAGTGTCGACGGTGCACGCTGTCTACGCCAAGAAGCACTTTGGCAGCACAGCCTCCGAGATCAAGGAATACCAGACCCAGGACGAGGCCAACAACGATCTGGCCGCCGGCCGTCTCGACGCGGTGCAGGCCGATTCCATCGCGCTTGGCGAATTCCTCAAATCCGACCAGGGCAAAGCCTGCTGCGACCTGAAGGGCATGGTCGCTCCCGATGACGAAGTGCTCGGACCGGGCGTCGGCGCCGGCGTGCGCAAGGAAGACACCGAACTGAAGGGCAAAATCAACGCCGGCATCAAGGCGATCCGCGCCAACGGCAAATATGACGAGATCTCGAAGAAATACTTCGATTTCGACATTTACGGCGGCGGCGGCGCGCAGTCGAACTGACGATCCTCGTATGAGCTGTGGGGTGTGGCGTCGCGCCATGCCCCACCTGCTCGATCTTTCCCAGGCATGTTTGCCGCCGACGCAGCCGTCGGCGCTTAGTCAGCACTTCGGGGGCGACGCTGATCGACGCACTTCTTTCGGCCTCCGCGGCCGGCATCACCGAGCTTCTCTCGCCCTACCCGCCAGGCTGGGGCGGGGCGCTTCTGGTTGGGCTGCTGCATTCGATCGAGATCGCGCTGGGCGCCACGTGCCTCGGCCTTCTGATCGGCACTGGCGGCGCCTATGGCAAGCTTTATGGCGGGCCGGTGGTGCGCGATCTCCTGGCGGTTTACACCACCATCGTGCGCGCCGTGCCCGAACTGGTGCTGATCCTGCTGCTGTATTACGCCGGCACCGACCTGATCAATCAGGCGCTGACGGCCATGGGTTATCAGCGCGTCGACGTGAGCGGCCTTGCCGCCGGCATCGCCGTGCTCGGCTTCGTCCAGGGCGCCTATTCGACAGAGGTGATACGCGGCGCGATCCTGGCCATTCCGCAGGGCCAGATCGAAGCCGCCCGCGCCTATGGAATGTCTCCGGGCCTGATGTTGCGGCGCATCACCTTGCCGTCAATGCTGCCCTTCGCTATTCCGGGCCTCGCCAATCTCTGGCTGATCGCCACCAAGGACACCGCGCTATTGGCTGTTGTCGGCTTCTACGAGCTGGCGCTGGCAACGCGGCAGGCAGCGGGCGTCACCAAGGCCTATTTCACCTTCTTTTTCGCGGCGGGCGTGCTCTATCTGCTTTTGTCGCTGTTTTCCAACCTCGTTATCGGCCGGGTCGAGACCTGGTCGCGGCGCGGCATGCCTTCGCTCAAGGAGGCGCGCTGATGGCCAACGAGGCGACCATCATCGACGTCGTCGCGCGAACGTCGCTGTGGCTGCAGCCGCACCGCATCGTGCTGATCCTGATCGCACTGGGCCTTGTTTTGTCGGCCGCCTTTTTCATGCGCTGGGACTGGCTGCCGCAATATTATGAAATGGGCTTGATCGGCCTCTGGCGCTCGCTGTGGATCCTGGCCGTCACCTGCGTGCTGGGCTTCCTGCTGGCCGTCCCGCTTGGCCTGGCGCAGGCTGCCGGCTCGTTCTGGTTCGCCGCACCCGCCAAGGTGTTCTGCACGGTGATCCGGGGCACGCCGCTGCTGATCCAGCTCTGGCTGCTCTATTACGGCCTGGGCTCGCTGTTCCCGCAATATCCGTGGATCCGCGAATCCTGGATGTGGCCATATCTGCGGCAAGCCTGGCCCTATGGCGTGCTGGCGCTGACCCTGTCGTTCGCCGGTTATGAGGGCGAGGTGATGCGCGGCGCCTTCGCCGGCGTGCCCAAGGGGCAACTCGAAGCCGCCCGCGCCTTCGGCATGAGCCGCTGGAAGGCGTTCCGGCGGATCTGGCTGCCGCAAGCCTTCTACCGGGCGCTGCCGACGCTGACCGGCGAGACCGTGCTGCAATTGAAGTCGACGCCGCTGGTGGCGACGATCAGCGTCATCGACATCTTCGCCGTTTCGTCCAAAGTACGGCAGGACACCTACCTCACCTACGAGCCCTTGCTGCTGCTGGCGCTGATCTACATGACGATAACCGGCATTCTGGTCTTCGCCTTCAGCAGGATAGAGGCCAGGATCCCGAACAAGATTGGTTAGAGGGGAGTAGGGGAGTAGGGGAGTAAGGAAATAGGGGAGTACGGGACAGTGGGCAGTGAATAGCGAATGGGGATGGA